>DASROP010000202.1:0-22342 GCA_035646835.1 Actinomycetales bacterium
CACCCCGTCGCACCGCCCGGCGGCGGCGGAGGCCAGTCGCTCCAGGTCGCCATAGGTCATCCACACGCCGGTGCCGGCACCGACCTCGACGCCGGACCGCCGACCCGGCCTGAGCGCCGTCCAGAGGAGCCACAGGCCGGCCAGGACGGCGAGCCCGGCGACGGCGGCGGTCGCCACCTCCTGGTCGACCGTCGCCGGGCCGGTGAGGAAGGGGGTCAGCAGCGGGTCGCCGTCAACGACGTCGACGAGCAGGACCGCCGCCTCGTAGATCCCGAGGACACCGAGGGCCGCCACGGCGAGCGCCAGGAGCATGCCGAGGAAGCCGACACCCGCGGGGCGCCTCGGCACGGCGGCGGCGCGGAGCGGGCGCTTCTCCTGGCTCTCCTGGCCCTCCTGGGCGCCCCTGGTGTCGACGCCCGTGCTCGTCACTGCACCCTCCGCCCCGGCCCGGTGTCCTGCCCGCCGGGGGGCACGAGGGCCGCGACGGTGACGTCCACCCGGTCGACGGACTTGCCCGTCTGTTCGACCAGCCGGTCACGGACGCGGCTGCGCACCTGTGCTGCAACGTCCCGCACCGGCTCGGCCCAGTCGACGGCGAGGGTGACCTTCACACTCACCCGCTCCCCGGCGGAGTCGGCGGTGCTCTGCGGCCAGCTCGTGGTCACCGCGGAAAGCACCTCGGGTCCGGCGCTGTGCCGCAGCACGCCGGGCACGTCGAGAGCCGCGTGCGTGGCGAGCCGCTCGAGCACCTTGTCCGCGATCGTCGTCCTGCCCCGTGCCCCGACACCACCCACGGCACCGGACGGCGACATGGTGGAGTTGTCGTCAGCCACGTCGGCCGCGGAGCAGCTCGGCGATGTCGACGTCACCGTCGAGCTGTGCGCCGACAGCGAGGCCCACGACCCCGAGAACGAGGGCGAGGAGGAAGCCGGTGAACCCGCCGACGACGGCGGCGATGCCCAGCAGCAGGCCTGCGAGCAGGCCGACGGAACTCTTACGCATGCGGTACCTCCGGTGTGAGGCCCTGTGAGGGGCCGTCGGTGGGGTCGTCGTCCTCGGGCAGGACGACGTCGTCGATCGTCACGTCGACACGACCCACGGGCAGGACGGCGAGCGCGAGGCGAACCGCGACGGCCGCCTCCTCGACGGTGGTCGGGTACACGACGGCGGCGTGGATCTCCACGTCCCGGCCGCGCATCCGGACGCCGGAGACCCGGCGTCCGGGCAGGTGGGTGCCCGCGGCCGACCCCTCGTGGAGCCGGACCGACGGCACGTCGCCCACGACAGCCGCGACCGCGTCCGCGCTCAGGTCGGGCTGCGTCCCTGGGACCAGCCCGGGCTGCTGACTCACTGCACCCGCGGTTGCTGGTCGGCCTTCTTCTCGTCGTCGTCCTCCTCGCCGAGGATGAAGATGTCGCCGACGTTGACGTTCACCTCGGTGACCTCGAGGCCGGTCATCCTCTCGATGGCTCGGATCACGTTGCTCCGTACGCCGTCCGCGACGTCGGCGATGCTCGTGCCGTACTCGACGACAACGTCGACGTCCACGGCCGCCTGGCGCTCGCCCACCTCGACGGCGACGCCCTGCGAGTGGCTCTTGGCGCCCATGCGCTCCCGGACCGCTCCCATCGCGCGGGCCGCGCCTCCCCCCACTGCGTGGACGCCGTCGACCTCGCGGGTGGCGATGCCGGCGATCTTCGCGACGACAGCGTCGGCGATGCTCGTGCGGCCCTGTTCGGTCACCAGGTTCTTTCCGCCGGTGGAGGAGATGCCTTTACCGCCGGACTTGGGCTGGCTCTGGGCAGCCGTGCTCTGCGACATGGTGAGGTTCCCTTCGCTCGACCTGTCTCGGCCCTCCAGACTTGCCTGGTCAGGCACTCCCCGCAACTTGGTCGGCCGTCCGCCTGCCGGGCAGACTCACGGCATGACAACACCCGACGAGCTGCTCGCCCTCGACACGCTGATCGACGACGACGAGCGCGACAGCGCCGCGACCGTCCGGTCCTTTCTCGACGCGGAGGTGCGGCCGCACATCGCGCAGTGGTACCTCGACGGCACCCTGCCCGCGCGTGACCTCGCCAAGCAGCTGGGCTCGCTCGGCCTGCTCGGCATGCACCTGCACGGTTACGGCTGCGCCGGCACGACGGCCACCATGTACGGGATCGCCTGCCGTGAGCTCGAGGCGGTGGACGCCGGCATCCGCTCCCTGGTGTCGGTGCAGGGGTCGCTGGCGATGTACGCCATCCACGCCTTCGGCTCGGCGGAGCAGAAGGAAGTGTGGCTGCCGTCGATGGCCACCGGCGAGGCGGTCGGTTGCTTCGGGCTGACCGAGCCGGACGCCGGCTCCGACCCCGGATCGATGCGGACCCGCGCCCGCCGGGACGGCGACGACTGGGTGCTCGACGGAACGAAGATGTGGATCACCAACGCCCCGGTGGCCGACGTCGCCGTGATCTGGGCGGTCGTCGAGGACGACGGCGTGCGGGGGTTCGTCGTCCCCACCTCGTCGCAGGGGTTCTCGGCCACCGAGGTGCCCGGCAAGCTCTCGCTGCGCGCGTCGGTGACCGGGGAGATCGTGCTGGACGGCGTCAGGCTGCCGTCGTCGGCGGTGCTGCCCGAGGTCCGGGGGCTCAAGGGGCCGCTGTCGTGCCTGTCGGAGGCCCGGTTCGGCATCGTCTGGGGCGCGGTCGGCTCGATCCGGGACACGCTGACCGTGGCACTGGAGTACGCCGGCACGAGGGAGCAGTTCGGGCGTCCGATCGCGGGCTTTCAGCTGACCCAGGCCAAGTTCGCGGACGCCGCCGCGGCCTACGGCAAGGCCGCGCTGCTCGCCGTCCACCTGGGTCGGTTGAAGGACGCCGGCACTCTGACGCCGCAGCAGGTCAGCGTCGGCAAGATGGACAACGTGCGGGCCGCGATCGAGGTGGCCCGCTCGATGCGGACCGTGCTCGGCGGCTCCGGCATCACCGCCGACTACTCGCCGCTGCGGCACGCCGCCAACCTGGAGACGGTGCTGACCTATGAGGGCACCCAGGAGGTGCACCAGCTGATCGTCGGTCAGGCGCTGACGGGGCTCAATGCCTTCGGCGGCTGACGCTGCCACAGCTGCGGTCCGCGACGCGCTTCGGCGGGTCGCGGATCCCGAGGCGGCTGAGCCGATGGCCGCTTACATGCGGCAGGTCCAGCCGTTCCTCGGCGTCGGCAGGCCCGCCCGCACGGCCGCCCTGCGAACGGCGCGGGCCGACGTCCGGTGGCCGTCCCCGCTGCCGGACGACGTCCGGGATGCCGTTGCTCTCTCCCTCTGGGACGGCGAGTTCCGCGAGGAGCGGTACGCGGCGCTCGACCTGCTGACCGGGTGCACCCCCAACGACCTGCCGTTGCTGACCAGGCTGCTGAGCGGGTGCGACCACTGGGACGTGCTGGACCCTCTGGCCACGCGCCTGCTCGGCGACGCGTTGGCGGCCTCGCCGGACCTGCGGCGTGACCACGTCGAGGCGTGGCGGACGTCGGAGCACCTGTGGACCCGCCGGGCGGCCGTCCTGGTCCAGCTGCACCACGGCACGGGCACGGACACCGACCTGCTGGCGGAGACCATCGACGTGCTGGCCGGAGAACGAGAGTTCTTCATCCGCAAGGCGATCGGCTGGGCGCTGCGCCAGTACGCCCGGACGGACCCGGACTGGGTGAGGCGCTTCGTCTCGTCGCGGGGCGGGGCGCTGTCGTCGCTGAGTCGTCGTGAGGCGCTGAAACACCTGTTGCCCTGACTCCCGAGGGTTCGCGGCCGTTGTGGTCGTGATCGGGGGCTGAATCGGGCCGGATCACAGCCACTGCGGCCGCGAACCCCGAGGTGGGTGGTCACAGGTCGGTGAAGTGCTCCACATGCGGTGGGGCCGCGAAGTGCGGACCGATCAGCGCGCGCCACTCGCCGAACCGCTCGCTGTCGCGGAACGAGTCGTGCGATGCCACCGACTCCCACTCGATCAGCAGCACGAACCGGGTCGGGGTCTCGACCCCCTGCGTCATCCGCATCGGTCCGCACCCCGGCGTGGCCGCCGGCAGGTGCCTGGCCTCAGCGTAGGCGGCGGCGAACTCCTCCTCCGCGCCGGGCTGCACGTCGATCAGAGCCACCTCGAGCACCATGACGGCAGCGTGTCACAGAGGCTTGGTCACACCAGCAGGAGGACGCCGACCCCGAGCGCGCCGAGCGTGACCAGCAGGAAGAAGCCGACCCACAGCAACCCGGGGACGTGCGTCAGCCGCGCGAGCTGGTCGGCGTCGGAGTCGCGTCGCCGACGCGAGCGCTTGGTCTGCATCTCGAGCACAGGCCGGGGTGCGGCCAGCAGCAGGAAGAAGACCACCGCGTAGGCGAAGCCCCGCTGCACGTCGTCCGGCGTCCATAACGTCACCGCGAGGACGACGAAACCCGTCGCCAGCACCGGAAGCAGCCCGAACCAGTTGCGGATCTGCACCAGCAGCAAGGCCAGGGCGACCACCAGTCCCCAGAGCAGCCACGTGACCCGGTCGGCCGAGAGCAGCCACGCGGCGCCGAGGCCGAGGAGCGCCGGACCCGGGTAGCCCACCATCAGCACCGCCACCATCCCCGGGCCTCGTCGGGGCCCGACCGACACCGTGACCCCGGAGGTGTCGCTGTGCAGGCGGATCCCCGCCAGCCGCCGCCCGGTCATCAGCGCCACGAGGCCGTGCGCGCCCTCGTGCGCGATCGTCACGACGTGCCGGGTCCACCGCCAGGCGCCCGGCACCAGCACACCGGCCACCGCCGCACCGAGGGCGAGGACGGCGGCCGGCTCGAGTTCCACCCCGTCAGTCTGGACGGCGACCGGCAACCCTGCGTGCCCGCCCCGACGCTGAGCGTGCCGACCGCCCGCCATCCGGGACCGCAGCGTTCACCCGTGCGGTCGCATCGCCCGTGGCATCCGTCGGCGACTGGCAACCTGTGTGGATGGACGAGGTTTCAGTGCTCCCGGACGAGGTGGCGGACGTCGACGTCGCCGTCCTCGGGGCCGGTCAGGCGGGCCTGGCGGCCGGGTACTACCTGCGCCGCGCCGGGCTGGAGCCGGGCCGGGGCTTCGTCCTCCTCGACGCCGGTGACGCGCCCGGCGGCGCGTGGCGTCATGTGTGGGACTCGCTCCGGCTGCTCTCGCCGTCCGAGCACTCGTCGTTGCCGGGCAAGCCGATGCCGGCGTGGCGCGACGGCGACTACCCGCCCGCACGCCACGTCGTCTCGTACCTGGCGGCCTTCGAGGAGCGCCACGACCTTCGCGTGGTGCGACCGGTCCGCGTCGCGGGCGTGCACCGCGACGGCGCCGAGCCGACGTCCCCGCTGCTGGTGGTCACCGACGCCGGCACCTGGCGCGCCCGCGCGGTGATCAGCGCCACCGGCACGTGGGGACGCCCCTTCGTGCCGGGCTTCCCGGGGAGCGGCGCCTTCGGCGGACGGCAGCTCCACGTCTCCGGCTACCGCCGTCCCGAGGAGCTCGCCGGCCGACGCGTCGTCGTCGTCGGCGGAGGCAACTCGGCGGCGCAGGTGCTGGCCGAGATCAGCGAGGTCGCGGAGGCCACGTGGGTCACCGCGCGGACACCCACGTTCCTGCCGGACGACGTCGACGGCCGGGTGCTCTTCGGGGCCGTGACGGACACCGGCGACATCGCCGGCTTGGACGACATCGTGATGGTGCCGCCGGTGGTCCGGGCCCGCGAGCGAGGGGTCCTTGTGCCGCACCCTCCCTTCGCGCGGCTCACGAGCACCGGCGTGGCCTGGGCGTACGGCCGCCACCAGCGGGCCGACGTCGTGCTCTGGTGCACCGGTTTCCGGCCCGTGCTCGGGCACCTGGCTCCGCTGCGGCTGCGCGGGCGCGACGGGCAGGTGCCCACCGCCGGGACCCGCGCCGTCGCCGACCCTCGCGTGCACCTGCTGGGGTACGGCGACTGGACCGGGCCGGCGTCGGCGACGCTGGTCGGCGTGGGGCCGACGGCATGTCGTGCCGTCGACGAGATCACCGGCTACCTGGGCCGGATCGGCGACGACCGGCATGCCGCCGAGCAGCGCCCGTCGTGGAAGCGGTGGTTCCACAAGACGCCGGATCAGGCTGGGCGACGGCCCGGGTAGCTCGTCGCACCGCGTGACGCCCGGACGCCCGCCGCTCAGCCGAAGTACCAGTCGCCGAACGTGCGACGCTCCCGCACGGCGGCACTCGCGTCGCCCGCCGGGAACCACGCGAGCTCCCGACCGGCGCCCCGTGGCGTCCTCGCCGACCTTGCTCGGACCCCGTCCAGACCGTCGTCACGAGCCTGGCGTCCGATCGGCTGGCAGGCCGCGCGACCGATCTGGATCCCGTTGCCGTCGAGTGGGTAGCCGCTCGGCAGGCCGGCGGCGGCGACGCCGGCCGGTGTGTGCACATCGGCGACGGTCAGGCCGTCGGGCAGCTGCGCCGAGACGAGCACGGGACCCTGCTCGTCGACCAGGTCCTCGGGCTCGTAGGGCCACTGGTCGATGAACAGGTCGACGTTGATCCGCGCGGTCGTGATGTCCTCGTTCAGGTACAGGGTCGGCCACGAGTCCGGCGGGTTCCACCGACCTCCGGAAACGGCTGCAGGGGCCGCGTCGAGAGGGTCGGACCACGCGGGGCGGGCGACGCGTAGCCAGACATGACCGTCCGGGAGGGGCTCCGCGATCACCCGACCGCCCGCTCGAACGCGAACATCGCTCGCACGGCGGGCAAGACCTGCTCGCGCCGATCCGAGGCGGCCAGCTCGACCAGGGACCGACCGCCGTACGCGGGCATCGGACGGCGGACCACGGCCGGGATCCGGTCGCCTCGCAGGTGGCGTACGAGCAGGTCGGTGGCGGCCATCATGTCGGCGACCGCTGGCCGGCGATCTCTCGGCACCCCACGCTCGAGCCACCTGGCGACGGCCTGGCGCGACACCCCGAACATCGCGGCGAGCTCGACCGTCGACAGCTCCCACACCTGTCTCAGCCGCTGAAGGGCGGGTTGCTGCCGTGCGAGGGCCAGCCGCAGCGCGTCGACGTAGGCGGTGTCACGCTCCGTGGCGACGACCTCGGCAAGCTGGTCCGGATCCAGACCGGCGGTGAGGGCCATGATGCGTCCTCTCGCTCGAGTCACCGACGCAACCATTATGCAACCGGCGCAACCAGAACGCAACCAGAGTCCGGAAGCCGAACTCAGGGCATCTGCAGCCTGCCGTCGTCGTCGATGGTGAAGCCGGGTGCGTACGCGACCTCCCACAGGTGGCCGTCCGGGTCGGCGAAGTAACCGGAGTAGCCGCCCCACTCGGCGCGGGTGGCCGGCTTCACGAGCTCGGCGCCCGCGTCGACAGCGTGCGCCAGGGCCCGGTCGACCTCGTCCTCGTTGCGCACGTTCACGGCGAGGGTGATGCCCCGGTACGCCGGGAGCTCGTGCGCCGGAGCGGCGGCGACTCCGACGTCCTCGGCCAGGGCGTCGTACCCGAACAGGCCGATCCAGCTGCCCGTGGTCCGGAACCACGTGATGCCCGCTGAGGCGTCACCGCGCTGCTCCCAGCCGATCGCCCGGTAGAAGGCGATGGACCGACCGAGATCGCCGACGCCGAGCGTGACGATGCTGAAGGTCGGCGGGAAGCGCACGTCCGGAGCGGGGTCGGCGTTCATGGGTCCACCCTGGCACTCAGCACGGGCCGCAGGACGTCGAGCACCCCGGCGTCCTCGATCGTGGACGGCACCACCGCGTCCTTGCCGTCGGCGATCTCCCGCATCGTCTTGCGCAGGATCTTGCCCGAGCGGGTCTTCGGCAGCGCCGGGACGACGTCCACCTGCCTGAAGGCCGCCACGGCCCCGACCTCGGCACGGACCCGCTGGACCAGCTCGCCGCGCAGCTCCTCGATCTGCTCTGCGCTGCGCTCGGTCCCGCCCTTGAGCACCACGAGACCGCGAGGCACCTGCCCCTTGAGGTCGTCGGATACCCCGATCACCGCGCACTCGGCGACCTCCGGGTGCCCGGCGAGCGCGGCCTCGAGTCCGCCCGTCGACAGCCGGTGACCCGCGACGTTGAGGACGTCGTCCGTCCGACCCATCACGAACAGGTACCCGTCGTCGTCGACGTAGCCCCCGTCCCCGGTGAGGTAGTAGCCGTCGAACGCCGACAGGTAGCCCGAGACGTAGCGGTCGTCGTCCCCCCAGAGCGTCGGCAGGGTTCCCGGCGGCATCGGCAGCCGCAGGCAGATCGCGCCCTCGGTGCCGGCGGGTGCCGGCGTCCCGTCCTCGGCCAGCACCTGGACGTCGAAGCCCGGCATCGGCACGGACGGCGACCCGGCCTTGATCGGCAACGGCTCCAGCCCGCGGGGGTTGGCCACGATCGGCCACCCCGTCTCGGTCTGCCACCAGTGGTCGATCACCGGCACGCCGGTGCGCTCCGACGCCCACTCATAGGTGTCCGGGTCGAGCCGCTCCCCGGCCAGGAACAGCGACCGGAACGCCGACAGGTCGTGCGGCGTCATCAGCTCGCCGTCCGGGTCCTCCTTCTTCACCGCCCGGATCGCGGTGGGCGCGGTGAAGAGCGAGACCACCTTGTGCTCGGCGATGACGCGCCAGAAGGCGCCGGCGTCCGGCGTCCCCACCGGCTTGCCCTCGTACAGCACCGTCGTGCAGCCGGTGATCAGCGGGGCGTAGACGATGTAGGAGTGGCCGACGACCCAGCCGACGTCGCTCGCCGTCCACCACACCTCGCCGGGCTCGACGCCGAAGATGTTCGTCATCGACCACCGCAGGGCCACCGCGTGCCCGCCGTTGTCGCGCACGATGCCCTTGGGCCGTCCGGTGGTGCCCGACGTGTAGAGCACGTACAGGGGATCCGTCGCGGCGACCTCGACGCACTCGGCGGGCTCGACCGCACCCTCGGCCATCACCGTGGCCCAGTCGAGGTCGCGGCCCTCGGTCATCTCGGCGGTGGCCTGCGCCCGTTGCAGCACCACGCAGTGCCTCGGCGTGTGCGCGGCGCGCTCGATCGCGGCGTCCAGCATCGGCTTGTACTCGACCACGCGCGTCGGCTCGATGCCGCACGAGGCCGAGACGATCACGACGGGCTCCGCATCGTCGATCCGGGCCGCCAGCTCGGACGGCGCGAAGCCCCCGAACACCACCGAGTGGACGGCGCCGATGCGCGCGCAGGCCAGCATCGCGATCACCGCCTCGGGCACCATCGGCATGTAGATCACCACCCGGTCCCCCTGCTGCACACCGAGGGCGCGCAGCACGCCGGCGAACCGCGCGACCTGCGTGAGCAGCTGGGCGTAGCTGTACGAACGCTGCGTGCCGGTGACCGGCGAGTCGTGGATCAGGGCCGTCTGGTCGGCGCGGCCCCCGATCACGTGGCGGTCGAGCGCGTTGTAGCAGGTGTTGAGGGTGCCGCCCTCGAACCACCGGTAGAAGGGCGGGCGGTCGTCGTCCAGGACGCGGCTCGGTCTCTTGATCCAGTCGATGTCGCGGGCCGCCTCGCCCCAGAACCCCTCGGGGTCGGTCAGGCTGCGCTCGTAGGTGTGCCGGTAGTCGCCCATCCGAGCATCCTGGCGCGTGCGGCGTCGATGCGCACGGTCCGATCGCAGGTGCGCGCTGACGTCGGGGACTCGCAGCGCCAGATCGTCGAGTGCACGCTGGGACCGGCCAGGCTCCCCCTGCTCCATCAGGTTCGCCATCCCCTGGTCACCCGCGGCAGCGGCCACCGGGATGCCGTCCAGCATCAGCTGGATCCGGGGCTGGACCGCGAGGAGGATGTCCCGGGCAGGGATCGGGCCGTGCGCCGACGCGATGATACGCAGCCGTGCCGCGGATGCCTCGGTGCCGAAGTCCCGCCACAGCGGCACGCAGTTCCACGCGATGAAGGCCAGCTCCATCAGCGGTATCGACGGGCCGGCAAGGTCCCAGTCGAAGACGCCCACGAGCTCGTCGCCGGAGAAGCACACGTTGTAGGGCGCGATGTCGTTGTGGGCGATCGTCGTGGGCGCGTCGACCTCGAAGAACCTCCACGGGCCCGGGTGCTCGAAACCGGCGACAGCCGCATGGAGGGATCGCGTCCACGTCACGAGGGAACGCAGCTGCCCCTGGGTGAGCGTCTCCGTGTCGATGTCGACGACGTGCCCCGGCAGGTACGAGAGCACCTCGCGTCTTCGCTCGTCGAACCCCAGCACCCTCGGTACCAGGGGCAGCCGTGGCGCCAGGTGGTCCAGCAGCGCATGCACCGCCGGCGTCCAGGGCCCGGTGCTGCGCCGGACCGTGTCGCCGACGCGCCAGGCGCCGCCGACGTTGCCTCCTGCGAGACGCTCGCCCTCCTGGCGCATGCCCCGAGCTCCTTCCGTCCCACGCTTCGGTGGCACGTTGCGACACGGCGGTTCCCTTCAGTGGCACGTTCACGTGCGCCTGATCGGAGTGTCGCGTGCAGAACGTGCCACTGAGGCCCCGGCCACGTGCGAAACGTGCCACTGAAGCAGTTCAGTCCACCGAGACCATGATCTCGACGGCACGGTCGAGGAACGCGTCCACCTCGGCCTCCCTGTACCCACGGGATCCGCGGCGGGTGCGGAAGACGGCGCGGCGGACCTCGTCGGCCGACATCTCCTCCCCGTCGTCGAAGTAGCCGAGCAGCCGCGTGCACAGCTCGTCGACGTCACCGACGTCGTAGGAGGCGTCGACGCCGTGCGCACGGGCGAAGCGGTCGCCGTCCGGCCTGGTCAGGCGGGAGTGCAAGGTCTGGGCCCGCCGGGTCAGCTGGTCGAGCAGCGCCTGCTCCCCCTGCCGGCCCACCACCGCCTCACGCTCGCGGCGCGCGACGGCGTCCTCGAGCCGGTCGAGCGCGGAGTCGACCTGCCGCACCTGGTAGCCGCCACGGACCAGGTCGAAGGCGACGACACGCACGTCCCGGGCGGTCAGGGCCGGGCGGCTGCGACCCCCCGAGTCGCGCCCGACCAGCTCGTACGCCACGCGGGCGCGGGCGAAGAACTCGTCGACCTGGTCGCAGTCGTAGCCCTGGGTCATCCGCGCAGTGCGGGAGAACGTGGTCACGGGTCAATCCTGCCCGGTCGCGGCCAGCTGACCGCACGCACCGTCGATGTCGCGGCCCCGCGTGTCGCGCACCGTGGTGGGGATCCTCCGCGCGCGCAGCGCGGCGACGAACTCGGCCTCGACCGCAGGGTCGCTCGCCGTCCACTTCGAGCCAGGCGTCGGGTTGAGCGGGATCGGGTTGACGTGCACCCACCCGGTGCCCCGCTGGTCCAGCATCTTGCCGAGCCGGTCGGCCCGCCAGGCCTGGTCGTTGATGTCGCGGATCAGCGCGTACTCGATGCTCACGCGGCGACCCGTGGCGTCGAAGTACCGGCGGGCCGCGTCCAGTGCCTCGCCGACCTTCCACCGCGTGTTGATGGGCACCAGCTCATTGCGCAGCTCGTCGTCCGGGGCGTGCAGGCTCAGGGCGAGGCGCACCCTGATCCCCTCGCCGGCGAGCTTGTCGATCGCCGGCACCAGGCCGACCGTCGACATCGTGACCCCCTTGGGGGACATCCCCAGGCCGTCCGGCGCCGGGTCGGTGAGCCGCCGGATCGCGCCGATCGCGGCCTTGTAGTTGGCGAGCGCCTCCCCCATCCCCATGAAGACCACGTTGCTGACCCGTTCGGGCGCCAGCGACCGCGCGGCGGCAACCACCTGCTCGGTGATCTCGCCCGCCGACATGTTGCGGGTCAGCCCGGCCTGGCCGGTCGCGCAGAACGGGCAGTTCATGCCGCAGCCGGCCTGGCTGGAGATGCAGACCGTGATCCGGTCCGGATAGCGCATCAGCACGCTCTCGACCATGCCCCCGTCGAAGAGCCGCCACAGCGTCTTGACCGTCGCTCCGCCGTCCGCCTGCTGGGTGCGCACGGGGGTCAGCAGGGTCGGCAGCATCGTGGCGACCAGGGCGCCGCGTCCCGCCTTCGGCAGGTCGGTCATCCGGTCGTGGTCGACCGTGAGGTGCTCGAAGTAGTGCGTCGACAGCTGGCGGGCGCGGAAGGGCTTCTCACCCAGGTCGCGGACGGCGTCCCCCCGCTCGACCGGGGACATGTCGGCCAGGTGGCGGGGCGGCTTGCCGCGGCGGGGCGCGGTGAACTGCAGCGTGCCCGGCACCGGCGGTGCGACCGGCTCAGCGGGCATCGGGCAGCGCTCCGGAGGTCCAGGCGCCCCAGTCGCTGACCACCGTGCCGTCCTCGACGACGCAGTGGTCGGGGAGTGACATCCGCTCCCACGCCACCAGGTCGACCGGGGTACCGGTGAGCTCGCTGACCAGCAGCGTCCACGCCGTCCCGTGCCCCACCAGCACCGCCTCGTCGTCGGAGCTCACCGCGTCACGGACCGCGCCGGTCACCCGCTGCCGCGTCTCCGCCGACGTCTCCCAGCCCTCCGACGACGGCTCGTCCTCACGGACCAGCGAGCGGTGCACCCGCACGGCGTAGTCGTCGATCCAGCCGGCCGGTCGACGCTGCTCGCGCAGGCCCGGCACCTGCTCGACGTCCTGTGACGAGACCATCTCCTCGGCGAGCATCTCGGCGGTCTGCACCGCCTTGGGCTCGTCGGAGGACAACCAGCGCACGTCGTCGGGCAGGACTCCGGATGACGCGAGGGCGAGGACGGCGTCGCGCGCCTCGCCGTCCAGGGACCACTCGTGCGGAGGGGCCTGCGGGTCGATGCGTGGGGGTCCGTGCCGGACCAGGTGCAGCCTCACGTGCTCACCGGGACCAGGGTCGCCAGGACCAGGTACACGATCGGCGCCGTCGGCAGCAGCGAGTCCAGCCGGTCGAGCACTCCGCCGTGGCCGGGCAGCAGCGAGCCCATGTCCTTGATGCCGAGGTCACGCTTGAGCAGGGACTCCGACAGGTCGCCCACGGTGGCCGTCATCGCCGCGCCCACGCCGACCAGGGCGCCCACCCACCAGCGGCCGTCGAGCAGCAGCACCACCGACAGCACCCCGGCGACCAGGCAGAACAGGGCCGAGCCGGCCAGCCCCTCCCACGACTTCTTCGGGCTCACCGACGGTGCGAGCGGGCGCCGGCCCCAGATCACCCCGACGGCGTACCCCCCGACGTCGCTGGCCACCGTGACCAGCACGAACACGACGATCCGGCGCGCGCCGTCGTCCGCCGCCAGCATGAGCATCGCGAAGCCGGCGAGGAACGGGACGTACGCGGCCACGAACGCCCCGGCGGCGACGTCGCGCACGGCGCCGTCCATGCCCTCGAGCACCCGCCACACGAGCAGGCCGAGAGCGGTGAGCACGAACGCGACCAGGAGCGCCTCCTCGCCGGCGGCGTAGGCCGAGACGAGCATCCCGAGGCTGCCCACCATGACCGGCACCAGCGGCACCTGGATGCGGCGCGCCGCGAACGCCTGCGTGAGCTCCCAGACCGACAGCACCACCGCGACGGCGGCCACCAGCAGGAAACCCTCCTTGCGCACGAACAGGGACCCGAGGATCACCGCACCGAGCCCCAGGCCGACCACGATGGCCACCGGCAGGTTGCGGCCGGCTCTGCCCCGTCGTCCCCGGGCCTCACGACGGGTCATCGGCTCGCCAGGCAGGATGTCCATGCTCATGTCTCGAGTAGCTCCGGGGGTGGCGCGCTCACACCTCCAGCAGCTCGGCCTCCTTGTGCTTGAGCAGGTCGTCGATGATGTCGACGTGGCGCTTCGTCAGCGCCTCGAGCTCCTTCTCGGCGCGACCGACCTCGTCCTCGCCGGCCTCGCCGTCCTTACCGACGCGGTCGAGCTCCTCCTTGGCGCGGCGGCGGATGTTCCGGATCGACACCTTCGCGTCCTCCCCCTTGGAGCGCGCGAGCCTGATGTAGTCCTTGCGGCGCTCCTCGGTGAGAGCGGGCAGGACGGCCCGGATCACGTTGCCGTCGTTGGAGGGGTTGACCCCGAGGTCGGAGTCCCGCAGCGCCTTCTCGATGTCACTCATCGACGACTTGTCGTACGGGGAGATGAGCACCGTGCGCGCCTCGGGGACCTGGAAGGACGCGAGCTGCTGCAACGGCGTGGGCGCTCCGTAGTAGTCCACGGTGATCTTGGAGAACATGCCGGCGTTGGCGCGGCCGGTACGGATCGAGGAGAAGTCCTCCTTCGCCACCTCCACGGCCTTGTCCATCTTGTCCTCGGCCTCGAGGAGGGTGTCGTCGATCACGTGGGGCTCCTTCTGAGTCGGTATGGCGCCTGCGCGGCCGGTCCGGGGCCGTCAATCGGCGACGACGAGCGTCCCGATCTTCTCACCCCGGACGGCGGCGGCCACGTTCCCCTCGCCCTGCATCCCGAAGACGATCATCCGCAGACGGTTGTCCATGCAGAGGCTGAAGGCGGTGGCGTCGACGACCCGCAGGCCACGCTTGAGGGCGTCGTCGTACGTCACCCGGTCGAGCTTGACCGCCTCGGGGTCGGTGCGCGGGTCGGCGGTGTAGACGCCGTCGACCCCGTTCTTCGCCATCAGGACGACGTCCGCCTTCACCTCCAGCGCCCGCTGGGCCGCCACCGTGTCGGTGGAGAAGTACGGCAGCCCGGCGCCGGCCCCGAAGATCACGACCCGCCCCTTCTCCAGGTGCCGGATCGCCTTGCGCGGGATGTAGGGCTCGGCCACCTGACCCATCGTGATGGCGGTCTGCACCCGGGTGTCGACGCCGTCGGACTCGAGGAAGTCCTGCAGCGCGAGGCAGTTCATCACCGTGCCGAGCATGCCCATGTAGTCGGCACGGGCGCGGTCCATCCCCCGCTGCGAGAGCTCCGCGCCCCGGAAGAAGTTGCCGCCGCCTACCACGACCGCCACCTGCACACCCTCGGCGAGGGCGGTCGTGATCTCGTGCGCGATCTTCTGGACCATGTCGGGGTCGACCCCCACCTTGCCCGCGCCGAACACCTCCCCGGAGAGCTTCAGCAGCACCCGTTCGTAGCGAGGCTCGGCGTGTTCGGTCGCAGTGATCACGGGCGCCGGTGAGGTCTCGCTGGTCTGCATGCCCGCCAGTGTGCCCGACTCCGGCACGGTCAGGAGCCGACGCGGAACCGGGCGAACGCGGTGACGCTCGCGCCGACGTCCGTCAGCACCTGCGTGACCGTCTTCTTCGGCTCCTTGGCGAAGGGCTGCTCGAGCAGCACGTTCTCCTTGAAGAAGCCGTTCACACGACCCTCGACGATCTTGGTGAGGGCAGCCTCGGGCTTGCCCTCCTCACGGGCGGTGTCCTCGGCGATGCGGCGCTCGTTCTCGACCACCTCGCTCGGCACCTCCTCGCGGGTGAGGAAGCTCGGGGACATCGCGGCGGTGTGCATCGCCACGTCCTTCGCGATGTCGGCCCGGTCCGGCGCAGCGTCGGCCGCCGCGTCGACCGCGACGAGCACGCCGATCTGCGGGGGCAGGTCCGGGCTGGTGCGGTGCAGGTACGAGGCGACGTGGCCGCCGGACACCCGCGCCACCCGCCGCACCTCGATCTTCTCGCCGATCGCCGCATTGGCCTCGTCGAGCACGGACTGCACGGTGCGGCCGCCCATGTCGCTGGCCAGCAGGGCCTCGGCGTCGGCCGCGCCGCTGGCGACGGCCTGCTCGAGCACCTGCTGGGCCAGGTCGGAGAACTTCTCGCCCTTGGCGACGAAGTCGGTCTCGCAGTTGACCTCGACGAGGACGCCGACCCCGTCCCCGGTGTGGGCCGCCACCAGGCCGTTGCTGGCGCTGCGGCCCTCGCGCTTGGTGACGCCCTTGAGTCCCTTGACGCGCAGGATCTCGATCGCCTTGGCACGGTTGCCCTCGGCGTCGACAAGCGCGTTCTTGACGTCGAGCATGCCGGCACCGGTCTGCTCGCGCAGCGTCTTGATGTCGGCGGCGGTGATGGTCGCCATCATTGCGTGTGTCTGCCTCTCGCTCGGTGTCGGCTGCTCAGGGCTGCGCCGGGGTGTCCTTGGGCTGGTCCGCCTCCGGGCTCTCCGACGCCGGCTCCTCGGCCTGTGCGGCCGCGGCCTCGGGCTCCTGACCCGCTGCCTGCTTCGCGTCGGCCGCCTCGGCCTCGGCGGCCTGGGCGTGCACGCCCTCGGGCTCGCCCACCTGCTCGGGTGCGTACTCGGCACCGACAGCCGGCTCGGCGGCCGGCTCGGGAGCCTTCTCGGCAGCCGGCCCGGACGCACTCTCGGAACCGGCGAGCAGCTCGCGCTCCCACTCGGCCATCGGCTCGTCACCCGCGACCTCGCCATCGGCGCCGCCCGACTCGCCGCCCCGCGCGCGGGCCATCAGGCCCTCGGCCACAGCGTCGGCGATCACGCGGGTCAGCAGCGTGACCGAACGGATCGCGTCGTCGTTACCGGGGATCCGGTAGTCGACCTCGTCCGGGTCGCAGTTCGTGTCGAGGATCGCGACGATCGGGATGCCGAGCTTGCGTGCCTCGTCGACCGCGAGGTGCTCCTTCTTGGTGTCGACGATCCACACCGCGCTCGGGATCTTGCCCATGTCGCGGATGCCGCCGAGCGTGCGGAGCAGCTTGTCGTGCTCGCGCCGCATTATCAGCAGCTCCTTCTTCGTCCGACCGCTCGCGGCGACGTCGTCGAAGTCGATCTGCTCGAGCTCCTTGAGGCGCTGGAGGCGCTTGTTCACGGTCTGGAAGTTCGTGAGCATGCCGCCCAGCCAGCGCTGGTTGACGTAGGGCATGCCGACCCGCGCGGCCTGCTCGGCCACCGGCTCCTGCGCCTGCTTCTTGGTGCCGACGAAGAGCACCGAGCCACCGTGGGCCACCGTCTCCTTGACGAAGTCGTAGGCGGTGTCGATGTAGGTCAGCGACTGCTGCAGGTCGATGATGTAGATGCCGTTGCGCTCGGTGAAGATGAAGCGCTTCATCTTGGGGTTCCACCGACGGGTCTGGTGCCCGAAGTGGACGCCGCTCTCCAGAAGCTGGCGCATCGTGACGACGGCCATGCCGACGCACTCCTTCCGCGCTGCCGCCGCGTGGGCGACCAGCGCTGCTCGGTTTCCCGCGGCGGCCACCGTGACCACCGCGCCTGGCGCCCGCGACGCACCCCACCGCACACGAAGTGCGGACCGAGGGGCGCGCCCCGCCGGTACGTCGGCGGTCTGCGGACACGCGAAATTAGGCCGACCTTCGCCGACCGCCAGCCATCCTACACCCGCCTGCGCCCCCGACTTCTGCTGCGTGTCCCACGTCTGGAGGCGTCGCGAGACGTGGAACACGCAGCCGAAGTTGGGTGGCTAGGGTCGACGGATGGCGGCGGACGGCGGCAACCCCCTGGTGGAGCGGATGCGTCCCTTCACCAGCACGATCTTCGCGGAGATGACCGCGCTCGCCCAGTCGACCGGGGCGGTCAACCTCGGGCAGGGCTTCCCGGACGCCGACGGGCCGGCGTCCCTGTTGAGGGCCGCGATCGGTGCCATCGAGTCCGGGGTGAACCAGTACCCACCCGGACGTGGTGTGCCCGCCCTCAGGGAGGCGATCGCCGTCCACCAGAAGGAGTGGTACGGCCTGGACGTCGACCCGGACACCGAGGTCCTGGTCACGACCGGCGCCACGGAGGCCATCGCCACCACGGTGCTGGCGCTGTGCGAGCCCGGTGACGAGGTGGTCGTGCTCGAGCCGTACTACGACTCGTACGCGGCCTCGATCGCGCTGGCCGGCGCCGTCCGGCGCAGCGTGCCGCTGGCCGCGCCCGAGTTCCGGCTCGACCGCGAGCGCCTGGCCGCCGCGTTCGGCCCGCGGACCCGGATGGTCCTGCTCAACTCGCCCCACAACCCGACCGGCCGGGTGCTCGACGCCGACGAGCTCGCCGCGGTGGCCGCACTGGCCCGGCAGCACGACGCGGTCGTGGTCACCGACGACGTCTACGAGCACCTGGTCTTCGACGGCGGCCGGCACGTCCCGATGGCGAGCCTGCCCCAGATGGCGGAGCGGACCATCACCATCTCGTCTGCCGGCAAGACGTTCTCGGTCACCGGCTGGAAGATCGGCTGGCTGCACGGGCCGGCCGCCCTCGTGGACGCCGTCGTGGCCGTCAAGCAGTTCGTCACCTTCGTCAGCGGCGCGCCGTTCCAGCCCGCCGTCGCCGCCGAGCTCGGCGCACCGGCGGAGGACTTCGCCGCCCGTGCGGCCGACCTGGAACGGCGCCGGGACCTGCTCGCGGGCGGGCTGGCCGACGCGGGGTTCGGCGTGCTGCTCCCCCAGGCCGGCTACTTCGTGGTCGCGGACGCCGGACCGCTCGGGTACCCGGACTCCCTCGACCTGTGCCGACGCCTGCCGGAGCTCGCCGGGGTCGTGGGCGTGCCGGTGCAGGCCTTCTGCGACGACCCCGAGCCCGTCGCCTCCTTGATGCGCTTCGCGTTCTGCAAGCGCGACGAGGTGCTGCACGAGGCGGTCACGCGACTGCGGGCCCTGCGCACCTGACGCCCTTCGGGTGCGGGACCGTGCTCGACGTCCCGTCCACAGGGCCGTTCGTCGTCCCGCCGTCCACAGGTCGGGGCCACCCGGTGGTCCGGGGGAGGCCGTGACCCCAGGCTCGGCGGCATGGGTTGGAGGTCCTGGCCGGTCCGGTCACGGCGCGTGGCGGTGCTGGTGGTGGCGCTGCTCGCGGTGACGGTGCCGGCCGGGTCGGGGTCCTCCGCCGCCGTGTTCGCCGGCTACCCCCCGCCGGCGGACCGCGCGGCGAAGGTCACCCCGGCCGCCCCACCGGTCGCCGCGAGCGACCGGTGGGGGTGGCCGCTCCAGCCCGTCCCCGCGGTGGTCCGGCCGTTCGAGGCTCCCCCCTCGCCCTGGGCGGCCGGGCACCGCGGGGTCGACCTGGACGGCTCACCGGGCCAGCACGTGCTCGCCCCCGCGGTCGGGGTCGTCACCTTCTCCGGTGTCGTCGTGGACCGAGGGGTGCTGGTGGTGGCCCACCCGGCCGGCCTCCGCACGAGCTACGAGCCGGTCCAGCCGCTGGTGGAGGTCGGCACGCACGTCGCCGCTGGTGACCGGATCGCCCTGCTCGGGCCCGAGCCGGGACACTGCGCACCCCTGACCTGCCTGCACTGGGGGCTTCGGCACGGGTCGACCTACGTGGACCCGCTGCCGATGGTGCGGCGTGCCGATCCGCCGGTCCTGCTGCCGCTCGGACGGCCATGACATTGGGGAGCGCGTACTCTCAGGAGACCTCGGCGAGCTTGTTGCGCAGCTGCAGCACGGCCTTGGTGTGCATCTGGCAGATCCTCGACTCCGTGACGCCGAGCACCCTGCCGATCTCGGCGAGCGTCAGACCCTCGTAGTAGTAGAGCGTGACGACGATCTTCTCCCGCTCGGGCAGCTGGTCGATGGCGCGGGCCAGGAGGAACTTGGTCTCCTCGCCTTCGAAGGCCAGCACCGGGTCCTCGGCCTTGTGGTCCTCCAGCGTGTCACCGAGGGACAGCTTGTCGCCCTTCTCGCCGCCGACGCTGAGCAGCTCGTCGAGCGCCACCACGTTCACGTACGAGACCTGGCTGAAGATGTGGTGCAGGTCGCCGAGCGGGATGCCCATCCGCTCGGCCACCTCGGGCTCGCTGGGCGTGCGGTGCAGCTCGGCCTCGAGCAGCGCGTAGGTCTTCTCCACCTCGCGGGCCTTGCTGCGCACCGAGCGCGGGATCCAGTCGAGGGCCCGCAGCTCGTCGATGATCGCACCGCGGATGCGCGAGATCGCGTACGTCTCGAACTTGATCGCCCGCTCGAGGTCGAACTTCTCGATCGCGTCGATCAACCCGAAGATGCCGTAGGAGACGAGGTCGGCCTGCTCGATGTTCGGGGGCAGGCCCACGCCGACGCGACCGGCGACGTACTTCACCAGCGGGGAGTAGTGCAGGATCAGCCGCTCGCGCGCCGCCGGGTCGGCCGTCGCCTTGAAGTCCTCCCACACGGCGCGCAGGCGTGCCTCGTTGTCGGCCACGGCGTCGACCGGCTCGTCGTCGGCGGCGTTCACACCCTGCGTCACGCCTGCACCCCCGCTCATCGACTCACGCCCTCGGATGGGCCTGCTGGTAGGTCCGGCGCAGGCGCTCGGTCGAGACGTGCGTGTAGACCTGCGTCGTGGCGAGACTAGCGTGACCGAGGAGCTCCTGGACGCTGCGCAGATCGGCTCCCCCGTCGAGCAGGTGCGTCGCGGCGCTGTGCCGTAGCGCGTGCGGGCCCGCGTCGGGCGCGTCAGGCGTCGCGGCCAGGACCCGGTGGACGACGTCACGCACCTGCCGCTGGTCCCAGCGGCCTCCGCGCGCGCCCAGCAGCAGCGCCGGTCCCGACGAGGCGGTGACCAGTCGTGGACGCCCCCGGGTCAGCCAGTCCCGGACCGCCCGGTCGGCCGGCAGGCCGAACGGCACAACCCGTTGCTTGTCTCCCTTGCCGACGACGCGGACGGTCCTGCGGGCGGAGTCGACGTCGTCCACGTCGAGCCCGACCAGCTCGCCGACCCGGATCCCGGTGCCGTAGAGCAGCTCGAGCGCCGCCCGGTCGCGCAGGTGCGTGGGCAGGGAGTCGTCCGCCCGCACTGCCGCCAGCTCGAGGAGCTGGGTCGCCTGCTCGGCGCGCAGCACCGTCGGCAGGTACGAGTCCCGACGGGGGGCCTGCAGCCGGACAGCGGGGTCCCGGCCGGCCCGGTGCGTCCGCAAGGCCCAGGCCGTGAACGTGCGTGCCGCCGAGGCCCGGCGGGCGAGGGTGGCCCGGGCCAGGCCGGCGGCGCTCATCCGCGCGAGCCAGTCGCGCAGCATCGGCAGGTCGATGTCGTCCAGCGTTTCGGCACCCTGCGCCGCGCAGGTCCCCAGCATCTGCGTCACGTCGGCGGCATAGGCCCGCACCGTGTGCGGCGAGCGCCCGCGCTCCGCGTGCAGGAAGCGTTCGAAATCGCAAACCGCCTCGGCGAAGTCACGCGTCAGGACGTCCGGCACGAGGCACACGGTCGCCGCCCGCGGGCCGCAGCACAAGCACCGGAACCTTCCGGCGTGGCGCTCAACCGGTCGGCAGCCGACCCGGAGGAAGCGGCTGCAGCCGGCCCGACGACCTCCGAGGGGCACGTCGCCACACGTCACCGGCGCCCCGGTCGGCCAGCTCCATCAGCTCCAGCCGGGCCAGGGCGGTGCGCACCTCGTCGGCGGGAAGCCCGGCCACCCGGGCCACGGAGCCGACCGGGCGGCCGGCGCGCACCGGAAGCGCCTCCAGCACCCTGGCGGTCACCGGGTCCAGGTCGTCGTGCTCGGCGACCGGCGACGGGGGCGGCGCGGGCACCCGCGTGCCGATCTGCTGGGCGAGCTCGGCGACGTCGTCCGCGTCCGTGACGCAGACCGCGCCGACGTCCCGCATCAGCCGGTGGCAGCCGGCCGACAGGGCCGACATGGCGGGCCCGGGCACCGCACCCAGGGGTCGGCACAGCCCGGCGGCGCGGTTGGCGGTGCTGATGGCGCCCGAGCGCCAGGCCGCCTCCACGACGACCGTGGCGCCGGCGAGCGCGGCGATGATCCGGTTCCGCGCCAGGAACCGGTGCTTCATCGGCGACGCTCCCGGAGCCTGCTCCGACACGACCAGTCCCGACTCGGCGACGGCGGCGATCAACCGCTCGTGGGCCATCGGGTAGGGCCGGTCGACCCCGTTCGCCAGCACCGCCACCGTCGTCCCGCCCACGGCGAGCGCACCCTTGTGCGCCGCGGCGTCGATGCCGAAGGCCGCTCCCGACACGACCGCGATCCCGCGGTCGCAGACTCCGGCGGCGAGGTCGCCGGCCACCTTCTCGCCGTAGGCCGTCGGCGACCGGGTGCCCACCACGGCCACCGAGGAGCGGACCGCCTGCTCGAGCGCCAAGGACCCCCGCACCCACAGGCAGACCGGGGTCTCGTGCTCGAGGTCGCCCAGCCGTGACGGCCACTCGTCGTCGCCGGGGACCACCACGCGCCCTCCCCGCCGCTCGACCATCGCCAGGTCGCGCTCGGGGTCGAGGCCGGGCAGGCGCACCCTCCACCGGGCCAGCGCGCCGTCGAGCCGCCGACGGCTGACCGCGGACGACGGCAGCGGGGTCCCGGTGAGCACGTGCCGCACCGCCTCGCCCGCCCCGAGCGTCGCCACGACGGCCGACGCGACCAGGTCGGGCGGCTCGACCAGGCGGCTCCACGCGGCGCGGGCCAGCCGGTCGTCACCGGTCCACGACGGGCTACTCACGCCGCGGCCTGCCCACGCTGGCGCAGGTTCAGCGCCCGGCTCACCTGGTCCGCGCTCGGTGAGGTCGACCCGGCCAGGTCGGCGATCGTCCAGGCCGTGCGCAGCACGCGGTCGTAGCCGCGGACCGTCAGCGACC
>DASROP010000203.1:0-2923 GCA_035646835.1 Actinomycetales bacterium
GGGGCCCCGGTGACCGGCTACGCCGTGTTCCGCGACGGCGTGGAGGTGGGGACGACGGACCTGCTGTCGTTCGTGGACCGCCCGCCGCGCTCGGCGGCGTCGCACCGCTACGCCGTGGAGGCGATCGACCTCGCCGGCAACCGCTCCGAGCGGACCGAGGAGGTCGGCGTCCTGGCCAGCACGGCCGTCGCCGCCCCGACGCCGCCGTGGTGGTTGTACGTCGGTGCCGGCGGGGTGAGCCTGGTGACGCTCCTCGCGGTGCGGCAGCTGCGCTCCCGGCGGGCGGACGACCCGCCGCCGGAGCCCGTGCCGACGGTGCGCCGGTCGCTGGCGGTCAGCAACACGTCACGCGACGGGGGTCGCCGGGACGGCGGCTGAGCGGCGTCAGACGTGCTCGCCGCGCGAGCCGCGTCGCGCGATGACGACGAGGGCCCCGCCGCCTACCAGCAGCACGGCGCCGCCGGCCGCGTACGGCAGCACGTCGGAGCCGGTCAGGGCCAGGGAGCCGAGTCCCACCTTGACCCCGAGGACGGCGACGTCGTCGCGGTCACCGGCGACGCCGGGGTCGCCCGGGTCGGCCGGGGCGCTCGTCTTCGTGCCGCTGACGTCGACCGGCGGGACGGCGGTCTCGGTCTCGCCCGGGTTGACCGGCGGGTAGACCTGCGCCTGAGCCGGCCCCGCGGCCATCAGGCCCGCCAGTGCCGTCGCGGCCAGGGCGGGTACGGCCCGCCTCGCGAAGCTGTGGTTCATCATGCCCCCTGCTGTCGATAACCCGGGTCGATGGTGGCTGAGCGTCACCTGGTGCCCTGTATCATGGCGGAGCCCCGCCCATTTCCGTGGCAGAACGTAGAACGTGACACCTCCGATCGGGCAGGTCAGTCACTCTCTGCAACCAGTAGACGTGCTCGCGAGGTCGATGGCAATCGGCCGAACGAGGGGTTGTCCGAAGAGATCCGTGACCGGCGGTGACCCAGAGGCGTCCAGCGTCCACACCAGATCCAGCTCCGCACCGGCGGGGACGTCCACGGTGGCGGTGAGCACGGAGTAGCCGAGTTCGCGCCCCGCGGAGACGGGACGGGCCTCGCCGTCGACCGCGAAGCCGTCGAGCCCCGTCGTCCCCGGCACGTACGCGCTGACCAGCAGCCGGCTGGTCGACGGTGTTGCCTCCAGCTCGGGGATCCGGTGGGCGTCGATATAGGAGGGCAGACCGGAGAGGGGGGCCGCGTTGCCCAGGACGAGGGTCAGCGTGGCGGGCTCTCCGTGGCAGCCCGGCACGTACGCCACGGACCGGTCGAGGTAGTAGTCGAGCTTGTTGGCGCCGGCGTTGTTGACGACGACGCCCACCGACGAACGGGCATCGGGAAGTGTCCCCGCCAGTCCGCCGGCCACCAGGTCGGCCTGCTCGTCGGCGTCCGCGCTGTAGATCATCAGCCGGCGTTCGGACGTACCGTGGCTCAGGCCGCGCAAGAGGTCGGCCGGGTCCGACCCAGGACCCGTGAGCGTCGCGAACACGGCATCGACCATCTCGGCCAGGTAGTCACGGCGCGCGCTCTGGTCGCCTTCGTACCTGCGGTAAACCTCGTCCAGGGTCAGTTCCACCACGTTCTCCGCGGTCACTTCCTCCCCGGACGCCAGCTCGATGCCGCCGGTCCCGTCGAGCAGGTAGGCGAGGGCGACCGGGTCCATCGACACCACCCCGTCGAGCTGCTCTCCGCGGAAGCTCCGCCACAGCGCGAGGAGCTGCTGGGCCGCGTAGGGGAAGTGCGGGCTCATCGTCATGTTGTCGGACACGGAGGGACGCAGGCCCCAGAGGGCGGCGTACTCCGGTCCGAGGTCCGCGGGCGGGGCGGCCAGCTTCGGCAGGTCGTTGTTGGCGCCCGTCTCGACGATGTGCAGCCTGCCCTCGTCGAGCTCGAGGACCGACCAGAGGCCGACGATCCCACCGGTGCCCCGCGCCTCTGCCGGGTTCTGGAACGCCAGCAGGTACCGGCGAGTGCCGTCGGCGCCCATCATCGGCGGCACCAGGCGAACGGCCCTGGCGAGGGGACCGGTGCGCCGGACGAGGTCGTCGAGGGCCGCCGACATGTCAGCCACGGCGTCGTCCACCGGACCCGTCAGGCCCGATCGGTCGATCCCGCCGACGTCCGCCGCCGCAGAGACGGCCAGGGCATCAGCCCGCTGAACCAGGTCTCCGGTCCGCGAGAGCGCCGCGAGGTCGACGCCTCCCTCGGGGAGGCGGAGGGATGCGGGGTCGAGCGCCTCGGGCTCGGAGACCAGGGGCAGGACGGCGCCCCGCGCGACGGCGTCCGCGGCCACGGCCACGACGCGGACGGCGTACAGGTCGTCACCGAGCCACGGGACGTGCTCAGCGAGCCGCCAGACGGGGTCGCCCGTGCGCCGGACGGCGGACGACGTCTCCTCGGCGGCCAGGCGGACCAGGTCCACGCTCGCCGCGAGCTCGGCCGGGTCGGCGTCCAGCCCCGTGAGGGCGCCGCGTGCCGACTCGAGGTCGCCCTTGACCTGAACGGCACGTACGCCGATCCAGGCCAAGAGCGCCAGGAGCAGCAGCCCGAGCACGCCGACGACGAGCAGCGCACGTCGGACGACTCGGGGCGTTGGCCTCACCTCGGGATGATAGGTCCGGGCCGCCCGCTGCCGGGCGTAGTCTGGAGCATTGCCCCCGGATCCCGGATCGCGGGGGTTCTTGTGCTGTCGCCCGGTCTTTCGAGGAGCCATGAGACTCACCGGTCTGCTCGGTGCACTGCACGTCGACCCGGCCCTCGCCCGCGCCGTCGAGGCAGCCCGCGACGGGCACACCGCCGTCCTCGACATCGCAGCGCCGGTCGGGGCGCGCCCGGCAGCCGTCGCCGCCCTCGCCGCACAGCGGCCGCTGCTGGCGGTCACCGCGACCGGCAGGGCGGCG
>DASROP010000204.1:0-2784 GCA_035646835.1 Actinomycetales bacterium
GGCGGGGTGAAGCGGGGGAGGTAGTCGGCGAGAACCTCCAGCGCAGGCACCTCGCCCTCGAGCTGGCACAGCACCCCGATCCCGCCGAGCCAGACCCGGTGGATCAGCAGGTACTCCGGCGGGAGGTTCAGCTTGAGGCCCATCGACCACTGCGGCCGGCGGGGGTCGTTGATGTGGGTGAACAGCTCCTGCAGCCACGCCCGGGAGAACCGGTAGCTCTCCGACCGCACTGGCTGCAGGAAGGGGTCGAGGTACTCGAGCAGCCCCTCGGGGTCGACCTCGATCGACGCCTTGATGAAGCCCTCGTCGCGGAGGCCGTCGACGACCGCCTGGGCGTCGTCGGTCAGGGCGAGCGTCAGCAGCCGGCCGATCTCGGTCGGCATCCCCTCCGGCAGCCGCTTGACCGCCCCGAAGTCGAGGACGCCGAAGCGCCCGTCGGGGGTCAGGCGGAAGTTGCCGGGGTGCGGGTCGGCGTGCAGCAGACCGGCCAGCTCGGGCCCGAGCAGGAGGAACTCCAGGTAGCGACGAGCGGCGACGTCCCTCTCGGCCCTGGTGCCCTTGCTGATCACCCGCGACAGGGGGAGCCCCTCCAGCCACTCGCTGACGATCACCCGCTCGGTGTGCATCACGACCTGCGGGACGGCGAACTCCTCGGAGTCGGCGAACGCCACTGAGAACGCTTGCTGCGACTCGGCCTCGAGCGAGTAGTCGAGCTCCTCGGCGACCCGTTCCTTGAGCTCGGCCAGGATCGGCTTGAGGTCGAGACCGGGGATCCACCCCGCGGCCATCCGGGCCACCCGCGAGACCTGGTTGAGGTCGGAGATCAGGGCGTCGCCGGCGCCGGGGTACTGCACCTTGACGGCGACGTCGCGGCCGTCCTTCCACACCGCGCGGTGTACCTGGCCGATGGAGGCCGCGGCCGACGGCTTGTCGTCGAACTCGGTGAACTTGCGGCGCCACCGCGGGCCGAGCTGTTCGGCCAGCACCTTGTGCACCGTGGCGGCGGGCATCGGGGGCGCGGCGTCCTGCAGCTTGGTCAAGGTGGCGCGGTACGGACCGGCGATCTCCTCGGGCAGCGCGGCCTCGAAGATGCTCATCGCCTGGCCGAACTTCATCGCCCCGCCCTTGAGCTCGCCGAGCACCTGGAACAGCTGCTCGGCGGTGCGGGCCTGCACCTCGGCCGCGACCAGCTCGGCGGGCCGGCCGCCCACGCGCTTGCCGAGCCCCCACGCCGTCCGGCCGGCGAACCCGACGGGCAGCGAGGCGAGTCGCACGGAGCGGGAGAAGGCCCGCCGCGGTAGGTCGCTCACGATGGCATTGTGGCCCGCGCGGCGCGCGCGTCGCGTTCAGACCACCACATCGAGGACCCGGGGCGACGGCGGCGGCGGCCAGTGGCACCCGCACGCGGCGTGCGCCGACCAGGGCCGGACGTCGACCAGGCCGTCGGGGAGCGTCACCTCGAGGGTCGCGTCGACGGACGCCGGCCGGAACCGCGCGTCGAGGTGGACCAGTGCCTGACTGACCGCCAGCGCGGCGCCGAGCCGGGCCAGCGTGGACTCCTCCCCGTCGCCGGCGCCGTCGCTGCGGGCCGCCAGCTGGGGCACCAGGGCCGGCCACTCGGGGTCGCGGTCCCGCCGGTGCAGGTCGAGACACCGGAGGCAGGCGGACTCACCCGGCAGCACCAGCGGCCCGACGACGACGTCTCGCTCCCGGACCAGGACCGCCAGGTGCGGGACGTCCTCGCGGAGCAGGCCGTCGGAGCGGTGCGGGTCCACCGCCCCGTGCCCCACCAGCACGAGCAGGTCGGGGCGGACGTCGCGGCGCGCCGACGTCCGGGTGTCGGGGCTCAGGGCCGCCACCAGATCGGCCGCGACCTCGCCTCGCCGCCGCCCGACGTCGTCCTCGGTGAACCCGCCGGGGGAGAGGTCGCCGTCCCGGACGCGCGTGTCGTCGTCCACCAGCACCCGGCCGATCCCGGCCGCCGCGAGGCCGACCGCGACCGCGAGCCCGATGCGGCCGGCTCCGACCACGGCCACCGAGCGGTCGCGACGCTGCGTGAGGACGTGCCAGCCGTCGCCGTCCGGGTAGACGAGGGACAGGACGTCGGCGTCGGGGCCCATCGCGCGCCGCTGCGCCCAGGGCAGCCGCGCCAGCCGCGAGCGCACCGTGCGGGCGGGGACCAGGAGGTGGGCCCTCCTGAGGGTGTCGACCAGCTCGCGGGCGCGGGCCTCGCTCACCCCGGCCCGCCGTGCCCGCGCCGGCAGGGAGCGCGCGTCGCAGCCGCCGTCCAGGGCCGCCAGCACGAGCTCGTCGCCGGCGGTCAGCCCGTCGAGGACGAGGCCGTGGGCGGCGTCCAGACCGATCTGCAGGCGGCCCGGTGCCCGCCACGCGCGGCGCAGGCCGGGGCGGATCTGCAGGCGCATCCGCACACCCTGGCAGAAGGGGCTGTTTGGTGCGGTTTGCTGTCCACAGACGCGTGAGGGGGCGGACCGGTGGACCGGTCCGCCCCCTCGAGGCTCTGTGCTACGTGCTCGGTGCGGTGAGCCTCAGGCCTTGCCGAGGATGCGGTTGAGGTTCGTTCCGCAGACGGGGCACTTGCCCTTGGCCATCCGACGGCCGTTCGTCTCGACGACGTTGCCCTCGGCCTCGCGCTTCTCCTTGCACTTCACGCAGTAGAAGTCGCCCTTGTATGTTTCGGCCACGGTTGGCCTCCTTCGTTGGTCGTGGGGCCAGACCGCGCGGGTTCGCGCGGCGCCTGACATCCGGGCAGGTCGCCCGGCGGGC
>DASROP010000205.1:0-17419 GCA_035646835.1 Actinomycetales bacterium
GTCCCCTCCGACGCCGACGCCCACACGCCCAGCAGACGTCGTTCGACCGGCGGGTGCCCGGCCTCGGCGAGGATCGCGACGGCGTCCGTGTGGCCCTCGGCGAGGCGGGCCAGCACGAGGTCGCGGGAGCCCCAGCGGGCGAGGGCCTCCCACCGGCGGCGGGTCCCGGCTCCGGGCAGGGGGATGTCGAAGGCACCGGCCTGCAGCATCGTCTGCAGCACGTGCCGCTGGGCGGGCAGGACGTCGTCCGTCGCCGAGCCCGACCGCGGGAAGTTGCCGCTGTCGGTCGTGCTAACGGTCGTCCTCCTGCAGGTCCACGGTCGTGGCGTCGCGGCCGGTCGACTCGGTCTCGTGCTCCATGGGTGGTCTCGCTTCCCCTCGGACCAGGGGTGGCGTGGGGAACTGCTGTCACCGCAAGGGACGGCCCGAGGCTGGCTCGACGATGGCACGCGAGGGAACGACTCACCACCGGAGAGACCACTGTGCCGAGGGGTCATGGGGTCGTGCCGTGTTCCGGTAGCCCGGTTCCGGATACGGTCCTGTCATGGCTGAGGAACTGGACGAGGTCGAGCTGCAAGTCCTGGGCGCGGTGCGCGACGAGTCCCTGCCGACGAACGACGTGGCGCTCGCCGACGTCACCGGTCTCGGCCGGGACGTCGTCCGCGCGGCCCTGGTGCGGCTGGGGGAGCGCCACCTGACCGTCACCCCGCACCACGACGGTGACGTCAGCGACCGCGTCGAGGTGTCCGGTGTCCGGGCGGTCGGGGTCTGACGCGGCGGCGGGTCGACGACTGAGGGCGCCCACCAGCACGGTGGACGCCCTTGGTCGAGGAGGTGTGCGCCATCAGGGACTCGAACCCCGAACCCGCTGATTAAGAGTCAGCTGCTCTGCCAATTGAGCTAATGGCGCAACGGGCGGCAACGATACCAGCGGGTCAGCGGAGCGACGAAACCGTCAGGGGGTGGGCTCCCACCACTTGCTCTCGGGTTCGCCCTCGTCGTCGAGGATGCGCGCGGAGTCCGGGCCGGCGGGTGCGGACAGGTCCATGATCAGCGACAGCGGGACGTGGTCGCCGAGCATCTCCATCACGCGGCCCTCGTCGTCCGAGGTCACCTCGACCGCGTCGGCGGTCTCGTTCGGCGTCTCGCTGCTCATGGTGTCTCCTCCCCGAGGACCGGACTGTACCCGGCCGGCTTGCCCCTGTCAGGACCATCGGTCCGAATCGTCCCGACCTTGAGCAGGCGCCCTGGTGGCTCGGATCGGCCTCAGATCCGGGCCACGATGGCGTAACGCTCGTCGGGCACGGATCGTCCCCAGAGGTCGTCGTCCGTCGTGAGGTCGTGGACGGCGATGCTCGCGACGAGCGGCTCGAGCGCCGCGACCAGATCGCCCTGCCGGACGCCGCCGCTCCACGGCATCCGCTCGGCCCCGTCCGCGTACGGAGTGGCCCCGGCGGGCTGGGCCCAGCGGCCTTCCACCAGCACGAGCCGGCCACCGTCCCTCAGCGACCGAACCCAGCGGGACAGCGCGAGATGCGGGTCGGGCAGGGTCCAGAGCAGGTGGCGGACGACGACCCCGTCCTGTGACGCGGCACCCACCGGCGGCTCGGCCGCGTCGCCGACCGAGAAGGTGACGTCGTACCCGGCGCACTTGGCGCGAGCGGCCTCGACCATGTTCGGCGACAGGTCCGTGCCGACGACACGGTGCCCGTCCTCGAGCATCAGCCGGGACAGTGACCCGGTCCCGCAGCCGATGTCGAGGACGTCGGACGGCGGGGTCGGCAGCCAGTCGCGCAGCCGCCGGCCCCACGCGGCCCGGACGACGGGTTCGCCCAGCCCGTGGTCGGGCTCGTCGTCGAAGCCGGAGGCGGCCCCGTCCCAGTAGGCGGTGACTGAGGGGAGGCGTGGCATCCGGCGATTCTTCCAGGGCTCGCGGCCGTAGTGGCTGCACGAAGGGCGGAAATCGGCCCGGATCGCGACCGCTACGGCCGCGAACCCGGGAGGGATCTGGGGTGAGTGACGGGACTTGAACCCGCGACATCCGCCACCACAAGGCGGCGCTCTACCGGCTGAGCTACACCCACCACGAGCGCGGCGACCGGCAGGTCACCGCGCAGCGCCCGCACAGCATACCGGTCAGGCGGGCGCGTCGTCCCCGGCGTGGCGGGCTGCCACCGCGCGGGCCGCGTCGGTGTCCGGACCGGGTGCAGGCACGAAGACCGCCTCCCGGTAGTAGCGGAGCTCGCGGATGCTCTCGGTGATGTCGGCGAGTGCGCGGTGCCCGCCAGCCTTGGGCGGCGAGGCGAAGTAGGCCCGCGGGTACCAGCGGCGGGCCAGCTCCTTGACGCTCGAGACGTCGATGATCCGGTAGTGCAGGTGGTTCTCCAGGGCCGGCATGTCGCGGGCGAGGAAGGCACGGTCGGTGCCGACCGAGTTCCCCGCGAGCGGCGCCTTGCGGGCCTCCGGCACGAAGCCGCGGACGTACTCGAGCACCCGCCTCTCGGCGTCCGCCATCGTCAGGCCGTCGTTCAGCTCGGTGAGCAGGCCGGACGACGTGTGCATCTCCCGCACGATGTCCGGCATCTGCGCCAACGCGCCCTCCGGCGGCTTGATCACCAGGTCGAGCCCGGGGTCCAGCACCTCGAGCTCGGAGTCGGTGATCAGCACCGCCACCTCGATCAGGGCATCGTTGACCACGTCGAGACCGGTCATCTCGCAGTCGATCCAGACGATGCGGTCGGCAGAGTTCGCGGAAGGCACGCAGTCAACCTAGGGGATGGGTCCGTCGGTGCCGTCGCCGTCCTCGTCGTCCTCGCGCAGCCTCATCGGGCGGGAGGCGACCACGGCCAGCCACACCACGCCGAACACCACGAGCTCGAGGCCGCCGACCAGCAGGGCGAGGGTCCAGTCGCTGCCGATGATGCCGAGCGCCAGGACGGTCAGCGGCACGCTGAACAGACCCCAGAGCACCAGCTCGCGGCCTGGTCCCGCGCGGTCCTTGGGGGGCGGCGAGGCGTGTCGACCCAACCTGCCAGCCCCTCTCGATCGCGTCCGGACCCCGACCCTACGAGCCGCCGGGCCGTTCTCGTCGGACGTCGTAGGCTCGGCGTCCATGACGTCGCCGACCTTCACCCCTCCGGCGCCCGAGCACCCGGCCCAGCCGGCCCGCCCGCGGCTGCGACGGTGGCTCCTGCGGGGGTTCGTCACCTGCGCGCTCCTGCTGTGCGGTCTGGCGAGCCTGCTGGCGATCGGGACGGCGACCGGCCCGGTCGGGTTCGTCGTCGGGCTGGCCCTGGCCGCCCTGCCGGTGTTCGTCGTGGTGGCCGCGTTCCTGTGGCTCGACCGCTACGAGGCCGAGCCGACGTCCCTGCTCCTGTTCGCCTTCGGGTGGGGAGCCGCGGTCGCGACCCTGGTCGCGCTGGTGCTCAACTCGGCGTCCGTCGTCGCGTTGCAGAACGCGGGCGGCGACGTCGACCTGGCCTCGGTGGTCGTGGCGCCGGTCGTGGAGGAGAGCGTGAAGGGGCTGGGCGTCCTGGCCGTGTTCCTGGCGCGGCGCCGTGAGTTCGACGGCGTCGTCGACGGCATCGTCTACGCCGGCATGGTCGGCATCGGGTTCGCCTTCGTCGAGAACGTGCTCTATCTCGGCAGGGCGTTCGGCGAGACCGGGGGAGAGGGCGTCGCGACCGTCTTCGTGCTGCGCGGCGTCTTCGCGCCGTTCGCGCACTCGATGTTCACGATGGCGATCGGGGTCGGGCTGGGGATCGCGGCGAACCGGAAGTCCGGTGGCGCGGTGGTGCTGGCCCCGCTGGCCGGCTGGGTCGTCGCCGTCGTCGTGCACGGCGCGTGGAACCTCTCGGCGGTCTCCGGCCTGCAGGGCTTCGTCGCCGGCTACCTGTTCCTGCAGCTGCCGTTCTTCGCGGTCGCCGTGGCGCTCGCGGTGATGGCACGGCGGCGCGAGGGTCGCCTGATCGGCCGTCACCTCGGCGTCTACGCCGCCTCCGGGTGGCTGACGCCGGCGGAGGTGTCGATGCTGTCGCGGATGCCGGAGCGGCGCAGCGCCCGGGCCTGGGCGACGCGCACCGTCGGCCCGGACGGCGGCCGTGCGATGCGCGACTTCCAGGAGCTCGGCAGCGAGCTCGCCTTCCTGCGCGAGCGGATGGCCCGCGGCACCGCGCCGGAGGACGCGTCGGACGTCGAGCACCGGATGCTCGCCACCATGTGGCACCTGCGCCCGCGCTTCCTGCCTCGCGAGGTCGGCGCCGGCCGATCCTGACCAGCCGCGGGGCTGCGTGATTGTCCCGCTGACGTCCTTCAACGCCTGTGGGAACTGGTGTCAGGTGGTGCGCGAACGCCAGAGCAGCCAGACGAAGTACGGGGTGCCGATCACGGCGGTGAGCAGCCCCGCGGGCAGCTGCGCCGGGGCGATCACGGTGCGGCCGAGGGTGTCGGCGACGCTGACCAGCAGGGCGCCGAGCAGGGCAGCCAGCGGCAGCACCCGGGCGTGCCGGCTGCCGACCAGGGCCCGCGCCGCGTGCGGGGCCACCAGCCCGACGAAGCCGACGACGCCGATCGCGGTGACGGCCGTCGCGGTCAGCGCGGCGGCGGCGGCCAGCATCGTCAGCCGCGCCCGGGACAGCCGGATGCCCAGCACGCGGGGGGTGTCGTCGTCCAGCGCCATCAGGTCCAGCTCGTGCCGCGACCGCACCAGCAGGGGCACGACGACCACCAGGGCGGCGGCGACCGGCACCAGCTGCGGCAGGGTCCTCCCGTAGGTGGTGCCGGACAGCCAGGTGAGGGCCTTGATCCCGTTGAAGGGGTCGGTGAGAACGATCATGAACGTGATCAGCGCCAGGGCACCGGCGGAGACGCCGACACCGATCAGCACCAGCCGGTCCGAGCTCAGGCCTCCGCCGGCGGCCAGCCCGAACACGAGGACGCACGCGACCAGCGCCCCCAGGGCCGCCGACCCGGTGACCGCCCACACGCTCGCCAGCGGCGACACCGTGATCACGAGCACCGCGCCCACGCCGGCGCCCCCGCTGACACCGAGGATGCCCGGCTCGGCCAGCGGGTTGCGGCACACCGCCTGGATGGCTGCGCCCGCGACGGCGAGCGCGGCGCCGGCGAGGAGGGCGGCCAGCACCCGCGGGAACCGCGCGTCCAGCACGTAGGTGACGATGTCTCCGGCGCGGCCGGTGACCCAGTTCCCGATGTCGCCGGTGAGCAGCAGGGCGTCGCCGAGGAGCATCCCGGCCAGGGCCGCGCCGACGACGCCGACCGTGGCCAGCCCCGTGATCAGCCAGACGGTGCGGCCGGTCCGCAGGCGCGACGAGCGGGCGGACGGCGCCTGCCTCGCCGGCCCCGAGTCCCTGAACTTGCGGGCGAGCACCACGAGGAAGGCCGCGCCCACCAGCGTCGTGACCACCCCGGTAGGGATCTCGACGCCGGCGCTCGGCCCAAGCACCGCGCGCACCGCGACGTCGGCGCCGAGCACCACGGCGACGCCGGCCAGTGCCGACACCGGCAGCAGGGCACGGTGCCGCGACAGCCCCGGCACGCGGGGCGCGACGAGCCGCACCAGGGCGGGTGCGCACAGCCCCACGAAGCCGATCGGACCGGCGACCGTGACGGCGGCGGCGCTGGCGACCACGGCGAGGACGACGGTGACCAGCCTCGTCCGCCGGACGTCGATGCCCAGCACCGTCGCCGCGTCGTCCCCGAGCGCCAGGATGTCGAGCCGCCGCGCGAGCAGCAGCAGACCCACCGCGACCGCAGCTACGACAGGCCCCATCCGCGTGACGCCGTCCAGCCCGATCTGGGCGAGCGATCCGTTGCCCCACGCGAAGAGGCCGATGGTCTCCTGGGCGAACAGCAGCAGCAGCATGATCGTCAGCGCGTGCAGCGCCAGCGCCGTCGCCGTCCCGGCCAGGACGAGCCGGGTCGGTCCGGACCCGCCCGCCGACACCGCGAGCACCAGGCTCGCCGCGAGCAGCCCCCCGGCCGTCGCCACCCCCGCGGACACGAAGAGCGGCAGGGACAGTCCGAAGGCGGCGACGGAGACGACGGCGAGGTAGGCGCCGGCGTTGACCCCCAGGGTGTCCGGGGACGCGAGGGCGTTGCGCGCCACCGACTGCAGCGCCGCGCCGGCGACCCCGAGGGCCATCCCGACCACCAGGCCGGCCAGCAGCCGCGGCACCCGGGAGGCCAGCACGACGGCCGCGGCCTGGTCGGTGCCCTGCCCGGTGACCACGGCCCAGACGTCGCCGGCGTCCACGGCCGCGGTCCCCTGCGTGACGTGGACGGCGGCGAGGGCGGCGACCGCCACCAGGGCCAGGACGACGACGGCCGGCAGCGACCCGCCCCTCGAGTGACCCTCTGGTGCGCGGCTCGCCGGCGCGTCGCGCACCAGGGGGTCACTCGGCGGGGCGGATGGGCCCGGGGCGCCGCCCACTTACGCCAGCGCGGCGACGACCGCGTCGACGTAGTCGGTCATCGAGGCCGGGCCGCCGAACATCCAGATGCCGTCCGGCAGCCGGTGCACGTCGCCGCTGGTCACGAAGGGCAGCGAGGTCCACACCGCGTTGCCGGCGAGGCCGACGGTGAAGGGGTCCTCCTCGGCGGAGCTGTTGGTGATGTAGAGGAAGTGGGGATCGTCCAGCACGGTGAGGCCCTCGACGTCCGTGGAGCCGAGGCCGTACGCCGGGTCGCCCTCGTTCGGCCAGGCGTTGACCAGGCCGAGCTCCTCGGTGACCTCACCGACCAGCGAGCCCTGGGCGAACGGGCGGATCGAGACCTTGCCGCCGTCGATGTAGCCGTCGGCGAAGACGAAGTCGTCACCGGCCAGGCCGGCGTCCGCCAGCGCGTCGGCGCCCTCGGCGAGGGTGGCCTCGAAGTCCGCGAACAGCCGCTCGGCCGCCCCCTCGGTACCCGTTGCGGGGGCGACGATCTCGACGTTCGCGCGCATCTGGCCGAGTGCGTCTTCGGCGTCGGCCGAGCGCACCACGATCACCGGCGCGAGCTGCTCGAGCTGGGCGACCGCCGTCTCGGGCAGGTCAGTCGTGGCCACGACGAGGTCGGGGGCCAGTGCGGCGATGGAGTCGATGCTCGGCTCGCCGCGCAGGCCCACGTCGGTGACGTCGCCCTCCAGCGGTGCCGACTGCACCCAGGCGCCGTAGCCCTCGACGTCGGCCACACCGACTGGCATCACACCGAGCGAGACCAGGTGCTCGACGACGTTCCACTCCAGGCCGACGACCTTCTCGGCGGGCCCGTCGAGCGTGACCTCCTCGCCGCGCGAGTCGGTGACGGTGATCTCCTCGCCGCCGGGCTCGGGCGCTGCGGTGGCCGGTGCCTCGGTGGTGCCGCAGGCGGTGAGCGCCAGGGCGGCGGCCGCCAGGGTTGCGGGCAGGGCGAAGCGGCGGAGCGTTCTCATGGGTGTCCTTACGGTCTCTGGGTCGGGGGTCAGACGGCGGTGAGCAGGCGTGCGGTGTGGCGCCCTCGCGGGCAGGTGCGCAGGGCACCCGTGGCGGGGTCGTGGCGCACGTCGACCTCGATGCCGTAGGTGTCGGAGAGCAGGTCGGAGGTCAGGACGTCGGCGGGCGGGCCGACCGCGCGGACGCGGCCGCGGTCGAGCAGGGCGACCTCGTCGGCGACGGCGGCGGCCTGGTCGAGGTCGTGCAGCACCAGCCCGATCGCCGCGTGGTGCAGGTCGGCGAGGTCGCGGACCAGGTCGAGGATCTCCACCTGGTAGCGCAGGTCGAGAAAGGTGGTCGGCTCGTCGAGCAGCAGGACGCCGGTCTGCTGGGCCAGGCAGGCGGCGAGCCAGACCCGTTGCAGCTGACCGCCGGAGAGCTCGTCGACGCAGCGGTCGCCGAGGTCTTCGATGCCGGTGACGCTCATCGCGTGGGCGACCGCGGCCGGGCCGTCGGGGTCGGTGGCGCGCCAGCGTCCCCGGTAGGGGTGCCGGCCGAACCCGACGACGTCGCGGACGCTGACGCCGGTGGGCGTGGGCCGGCTCTGGGCGAGCAGGGTGACCCGCTGCGCGAAGTCCTTGCTGCTGAGCGCGAGCGCGTCGGTGCCGTCGTCCAGGGTGATCCGTCCCTGCTCGGGTGCGTGCAGCCTGGCCAGTGCGCGCAGGAGGGTGGACTTGCCGCTGCCGTTGGGCCCGACGAGGGCGGTGACCGTGCCCGGGGTCAGGGCGATGCCGGCGCCGTGGACGACGAGGTCGCCGTGGTAGCCCAGGTGCAGGTCGGTCCCGCGGAGCACCGGCGGCGTGGCCTCGTCGACGATCATGGGAGTTAGGTTACCCATACCTAACTCTCTGTCGTCAACTCCTCGGTCGGTGACCGATGAGTTGCGGCGGCGCGGGCGGTCCCCACGACAGAGCCGGCGACGTCGGAGAGCGACCGGTCCACGAGAGGACGGCATCATGCAGAAGATCGTTCCGAACCTCTGGTTCGACACCGAGGCCGAGGAGGCAGCCGCCCACTACACGTCGCTGTTCAAGGACTCGAAGATCCTCAACGTCGCCCACTACGGCGAGGCAGGCCCGCGGCCGGCCGGCATGGTGATGACGGTGAGCTTCGAGCTCGCGGGACAGGAGTTCGTCGCCATCAACGGCGGCCCGGAGTTCTCGTTCACGGAGGCCGTGTCCCTGCAGGTGAACTGCGAGACGCAGGACGAGATCGACCAGTTCTGGGAGGCGCTGTCGCAGGGCGGTGAGGAGGGGCCGTGCGGCTGGCTGAAGGACAAGTTCGGCCTGTCGTGGCAGATCGTCCCGACCGGGATGGACGAGCTGTTCAACGACCCGGATCCGTCCAAGGCCCAGCGCGCCATGGCCGCCATGCTTCAGATGGGCAAGCTCGACATCGCGGCCCTGAAGCGCGCCGCCGACGGGGCCTGACCGCTCGCGACGGTGAACCGCGGCAGGAACAGCTGCACGAGCGGGCCGATGGCGAAGACGTAGACGACCGTGGCGACCCCGAGGGTGCCGCCGAGCAGCCAGCCGGTGAGGACGACGGCGACCTCGATCGCGGTCCGCACCAGGCGCACCGATCCGCCGGTGCGCCGCACGAGCCCGGTCATCAGCCCGTCGCGCGGACCCGCGCCCATCCGGACGCCGATGTAGGCCGCGGTGGCGACGCCGTTGAGGCCGACGCCGAGCACGACCAGGAGCACCCGCAGCGCCATCGCGTCGACCGTCGGCAGGACGGCGAGGGACGCGTCGACGGCGACGCCGATGACGATGACGTTGCTGACGGTGCCGAAGCCTGGCTTCTCCCGCAACGGGATCCACAGCAGCAGGACCAGCGCGCCGACCGCGATCGTCACCATGCCGAGGGAGCCGCCGACGGTGCGGGCGAGCCCCTGGGTGCAGCACGTCCCACGGCATCACGCCGAGGCCCGAACGCACCAGGAGCGCCATAGAGACCCCGTAGAGCACCAGCCCGGCGAAGAGCTGCACGAGCCGGCGGGGGAGTCGCCGTCCGACCGCGGCGCTGTCTCGCGTCATGAACCCAGGGTGACCCATGATTGGCTTGCGGCAAGCAGGCCAATCGAGGGAGAGTGGCGGGGTGGAGGTCGTACCGGCGCGACGGCTCGCGGCTCTGGTCGGTGACCTCTCGCACGACCGGCCACCGTTCTACGCCGCGCTGGCCACCCGACTGCGGCTGCTCGTCGGTGACGGTCGGCTCGCGGTGGGCGCGCGCCTGCCCGCGGAGCGGGACCTCGCGACCGCGCTGGGCCTGAGCCGGGCCACGGTCACGGCCGCCTACGGCCGGCTGCGGGACGACGGCTGGGCCGCGGCGCGGCAGGGCTCGGGCACCTGGACGCGGCTCCCGGCCGGCCCGGCCGTCGGCGCGTGGGTGCCGGCACCCGCCGCTGCCGGCGTCCTCGACCTGGCCCATGCCGCGCCCTCCGCGCCGCCGGAGACGGCCGCCGCCTTCACCGCCGCCCTGTCGGACCTGCCACGGCTGCTGCCCGGTCACGGCTACCACCCGCAGGGGCTGCCGGAGCTGCGGGCGCGCATCGCCGACCGCTTCACCGCCCGCGGGGTGCCGACCACGCCGGAGCACGTGCTGGTGACCGGGGGAGCGCTGCACGCGCTGAACCTGGCGTTGGCGGTGCTGAGCCGCCGGGGAGACAAGGTGCTCGTCGAGCACCCGAGCTACCCCAACGCGCTGGACGCGATCACCGCCGCGGGAGCCCGGCCGGTGCCGGTCGCGGTCTCCGCCGACGACCCCGGCGCCGTGGCGGGAGACCTGCACCGGGCCGCGCGCCAGGCCAAGCCGCGCGCGGCGTACCTGATGCCGGACTTCCAGAACCCCACCGGCCTGCTGCTCGACGAGCAGGGACGTCGGCGGCTGGCCGTGGGCCTGGAGCAGTGCGGCGTCGTTGCCGTGGTCGACGAGACACTGGTCGACCTGGGTCTGGACGCCGGGCCGGCGGTGCCGTTCGCGGCGGTCGGACGGCCCGACCTGGTGGTCACGATCGGCTCCATGAGCAAGAGCTTCTGGGGCGGCCTGCGGGTCGGCTGGTTGCGCGCCGAGCCCGAGCTCGTGCGCCGCTGCGCCACGGTCGCGGCGCGCAGCCAGATCTCCGGGCCGGTGCTGGAGCAGCTGGCGGCGTGCCACCTGCTCGACGCCGCGGACGTCGTCCTGCCCGCGCATCGCGCGCGGCTGTCGGTGCAGCGGGACGCCCTGGTGGCAGCGTTGGCGCGGCGGCTGCCCCGGTGGCACGTGCCGGTGCCCGCCGGCGGCCTGGTGCTGTGGTGCGGGTTGCCTGGGTTGTCGTCGTCCTGGCTGACCGGCGTGGCCGAGCCACGCGGGCTGCGGCTCGCCGCCGGTCCGCGGTTCGGCGCGGGCCACGCCTTCGACGACCGGCTGCGCCTGCCGTACACCCAGCCGGTCGACGTCCTCGAGCGGGCCGTGGAGCTATTGGCCGACATCGTCGACGACGTCCCGGCCGGCGTGGTCGAGGGCGCGACGGAGCAGCTCGTCGTCTAGCCGTCGGTCCGGTCAAACGCCTTCCGCCGGTCGGCCCGCACGAGTATGTTGCGAAGCGCTCCGCCACCGCCGCGCACGAGGCGCGTCGCTATTGGGAAGAGGGTCGGAATGCCGCAGTTCATGGACGTACACACCAGCATGGTCGGAGTCACCGCCGAGCAGCTCGCCGAAGCGCACCAGGCGGACCTGGACATCCAGGGCGACGAGGGCGTCGACTTCAAGCAGGCGTGGGCCGACCCCAAGACCGGCCACGTCTTCTGTCTCTCCGACGCGCCGAACGCCGAGGCCGTGCAACGCGTCCACGAGCGGGCCGGGCACAAGGCGGACGAGGTGCACGAGATCACGGTGACCGCCTGACGCCGTGGTCCAACCTGGACCGGACCGACCTTCAGTCCTTGCGACCGAGCATGCCCCTCAGCTTGCGAGCCGTGTAGACAGGCACCGGCGGTACGTAGCCGGGCTCGCCGGCCGCGCGTCGCCCCAGCTGGAGCGTCTCCTCGTGCCGGACTTCTGGACTCGGCGGGACGGTCGGCGGCCTCGGCGTGTTCCCCATCCGGCAGAGGGTAGGTGCGACGTCGGACACACGACCTCACGGTGATCCGGCTCGGTCATCAAGTTCGCAGGTCGCGCACCGATGCCGTCGGCCAGGTGCCCGGTCTGCGCACGGCCGTCGCGCTCGTCAGGGCGAGGTCGTGGTGGGTACCTCTTCCGCGACGTCGAACCGCAGCCCGGAGACAGGCGGGGCGAGCAGGGGCAGCCGGCGGCGCTGCATCCACAGCACGGGCAGGCCGTCGGTGCGCCGCCCGAGGACCCAGCGACGCTCCAGTCGCAGGCCGGTCGTCGGCACCGTCGCCGGCTCGATCTGGTGCACGGGGTCCGTCGCGGTCGCGCCCGGGTCGACGAGCAGGGGGCTGACCGGCTCGGGCATCAGCGCCGGCGGGCGCTGCTCCAGGTCGGCGAGCCGCCCCTGCACGTACCGGCGGCGGCCGCCGACGTCCGCCACGAGGTAGGGATGCCAGAACCGCCGGAGCGTCGTGCTCGGGCGGTAGGCGTAGCGCGTGCGGGCGTTGCCGACGACCTCGCCCGGCCCGGCCGGCGGCCCGGCGGTCGGTGGGGGTGGGGCCAGCTCGCGACCGGCCGCCCGCTGCTCGATCGCCCAGAGCAGGTTCGCGTCCTCGTCCACACCGACGACGACGTCGTCCACGACCGTGCCGGTCAGCGGCACGGCGACCGTCGGCCACACGACCAGGGACGTCGGGTCCAGCCCGTGCACGTGGAACATCCCCCAGGTGCCGGGTGTCGTCAGGGTGGTGGTGACGTCGAAGGCGTCCGTCACCTGGACCTCGTGCAGGGTCACCACGGTGGCGACGTGCGTGTCGAGCGGGAACGTGAACCAGTCGTCGCTGTGCGACACCACGAGGTCGAGCAGCAGCGTGGTCGCGAAGTGGCTGCGGTCGGGCGGGTACCCGCCGACGTCGACCCGTGCGTTCTCGATCTGCCACCAGCGGGGGTGCGGTGCGCCCGGGTACTTCAACCGCGCGGGCACGAGGTGCACCTGGTCCGGTGCGGTGCCGGGAGCCGGCACCGGCCCGTCCGCCGAGACGGAGAACCAGTCGACGTCCCCGCCGTCGTGCCGCGGGAGCCGCAGGGTCGCGCCCCCGCAGGTGAGCTCGGCGGTGTGCACGAGCTCCGCCGGGTCCCACGCGTCGGGAGGGGTCGTGGTCGGCACTCCGACGAACAGGGCCACCGGCAGCCCCAGCGTGTTGCGCGCAGCGTGCAGCGACTGCCCGTCCAGACCCTCGATCCCGTCGTACGGCGGCGGTAGCGGCGGCAGCTGCAGCGCGGGGTCGCCGAGCAACGCGGTCGGCAGGAACGGTGCGGCCGCGAGCCCGACGCGCACCCGCCGGCCCGGCGTCCACCAGTCGTCGGGCCCGGACTCGACGAGCGCCTCGGCCGGCACCACGGCCGGGTCGAGCGAGGGGTCACCGGCGTAGGGGTCGATCGGGTCGTGGCTGGCCCGGACCGACACGCGGACCGGTGAGCCCGCGTCCTCCCCGCGGTGCTCGCCCAGCTGCCACTGCCGGCCGAGGAACCACACGGGGTCGGCGACCTCGGCGGTGAAGCCGCGCTGCAGGTCGGCGTCGGGCCGGATCGGCTCGAGCCGCCGGGCCAGGTCGTAGCGCGTGGGCACGGAGATCTCCTTTCCGGCTGGTCAGGGGCTGCGGTCGAGGTCGACGCCGGGGTCGTGCACCGGCAGCACCGTGGTCGGGGCACCGGCCGACCAGGCGTCCAGCACCGACGGCACGGCCATCCGGGCTCGCGCCAGCTCGCGTGTCTCACCGACGATCTCGACGAGCGTGGCCGTGTCGAGCGGCTCGTCGACGACGGGTGGGACGGCGACGAGGATCGCCTGCGGTGCCCGCGCCCCCGGCGCGTCGTAGTGGAACGCCACGTGGGTGCTGTGCTCGGTTCCGGGCACCACCTCGCTCCACGAGTCGAGCAGCCCCAGGGCGACCTGCCGGGACGGGTCGGCGCCTTCGTCGAGGACGCCAGGCGGCCCGCACGCCGCGACGAGGTGGGTCGAGGCGCGCAGGCCCTGTGGTGCAGGGTCCGGGCCGAGGTCGGCCTGCCAGGGGTCGCCCGGACGGCTCGACCAGGTCGCGAGCGGGTCGGAACCCGTCCCGCGGCGGCGCAGCTGCTCTGCCTCCAGCCGGGCGAGCGGGGTGCGGACGGCGGCCACCACCTCGAGCCAGTCGGGGTCCAGCGCCTCCCCGGACGGCGGTGGCTCGGCGACCAGCGGGACCGGCAGCTCGTCCAGCGGCAGCCGTGACAGCACCGGCAGGCTGCCCTCCGGCGAGACCAGCTCGGCCAGCGACCTGGCGAGCAGCGGCACGGACTGCGCGGCCGCCTCGGCCGGTGTCGGGGCGGAGCCCAGCCGGTCGGCCAGCGCAGCGGCCGCCCGCGCCAGCGACGTTGCCACCGTGGGGTCGTCGGCCTGCAGCGGCGTGATGCCCCAGCGGAGCGCGTCCCGCAGTCGCGACCGCTGTTCGGTCTCGGTCCCCGCGGCGGCCGCGACCAGCGCCGACTGCAGGTCGCCACCGAGGGCGTGGACGGCGGTGTAGCGGGCGAGCAGGTCGGCGTGGACGGCGGCGTCCGCGGGCCGGCTGCTGTCGTCGACGAGGTCGGCGGGCAGGACGGGCCGGCTGCCGAGGACCTGGGAGAGCCGACGACAGGTCGCGTACCCCGTCGGCGCCGGTCCGGCCGCCGCCGCACCGGAGTGCGCCAGCGCGGCCGCGGCCAGGTCGTCCCCCGACAGCCCGAGGGTGTCGACGGGCAGCAGGTGGAGGTCGGCGAGGGTCACCGAACCGGACGGGGCGCCGTCCTCGGTCTGCACCGGCCACGTCCACCCCGCACCCGAGGCCGCGCCGGTGACCGTCTCGAGGTACGCGGCGACGGCGGGCTCGGCCACCAGCCCCGGGCTGGTGGCGGCGTCCACGACCGCCGGGTCGGGGCGCGACGGCAGGGCGACCACCACCGTGGTGCTGACGCTCTGCCCGGCCCTCGGCGTCCGGAGCACGTCCAGCGGCGGGGGCGCGTCGAGCCCGGCGGCCGCCTCCATCGACTGCGCGGCGAGGCCCGCCCGCCCGGACACCACGTCGAGCACGGCGTTCGCGACCAGCAGGTCGCCGTAGGTGTCGACCGCCTCGGCCAGAGGGGCGACGGCGGCGAGCTGGGCCGCGGACAGGCCCAGTGAACCCGGGTCCTCACGGAGTGCCCTGACCACCGCGAGCCCGTCGCAGACCCGCCGCCCGGCGTGCTCGGTCCGGATCGGCAGCTCGAGGCGGAGCCGCTCGACGTCCGAGCGCACCGCCACGGCGCGCTCGACGGCGCGGCCGAGCGCCTCCGACAGGTGGGCGCCGAGCCTGACCTCGGCCGCCAGCTGCTCGGCGGCCCGCACGCCGTCGGAGTCGAGATCGACCTGCCAGCGTGCGGGGTCGGCGTCGAACAGGGCGCGGTCGCGGAGCACGGCCGACGTCATCGCCTGCGCCTCGGACGGGGCGTGCAGGTACTCGTCGGGTGGCGCCCCGGGCGTCCGCGGCCGCGGCGCGTCGACCCAGCCGTACACCCCGAGCCGGAAGACGGCCGGCGTGGCGGCGCCCGCGAGCGACCGGAGCCGTCGCCACGCCAGCCCGGTGACCCACGGGTCGACGCGGTGGCTGGCGGTGTCCAGCACGCCACGGAGCACCCGCTCCAGCACCTCGACCGGTTCGGTGGCCAGGCGCGCGGCCGCGTCGCGGGCCAGCTCGTAGAGCCTGCTCTGCTCGTTGCCGGCCAGCTGGCGCTCGCTGAAGGACAGCCCCCACTGCTGGAGGAGGGTCTGCTGGCTCGCGGGCACCACGACCGGGTCGAGCAGGGGGCCGGTGTCGCCCTTGTGCGCACGGGCGACCTCCGCGGCGTTGACGGCGAGGGCGTGCACGAGCAGCCGCAGCAGCAGGCTGTCGGGCCACGGCTGGAACAGCTCGCGTCGCCGTCCCTCGGAGGCCAGCACCCCCGGCGGGAAGCTGAGGATGCGGTTGACCGACTCCTCGAAGGTGAACGGCGAGTTGTCCGGCTCGACCAGGGGGATCTGCAGGTCCTGGGGCCAGCCCAGCGAGACGTACCGGCGGCCGGGCACCGCGCCGAGGTCGCGCACCGGCCGGGCACCCTCCTCCCACCAGTCGCTGAGGTCCGCCCAGGGCACCCCCGCGCCGAAGGCCCACCACAGCCCCTGCACCAGCTCCAGGGGCAGCAGCCACCGCCACGAGTAGCCGCGCGAGGTCGGGACCCTGCCGATCAGCTCCAGCAGGCGCTCGGTGCCGACGCCGGCGGTCGTGCCCTCGCCCTCCGCCGCCACGGCGGCCGCCGTCCGCAGCGTCCGGAGCGCATGTCGCAGAGGCTCCTCGAGAGCCGCGTCGCCGGGTGCCGGCTTCCACCGGCCGAGCGACGTCACCGGCAGCACACCGTAGGGCTGGTCGCCGACGCGCACCGACGGCACCGGCCCCTCCGGGACGAGGTTGTCGGCGGCCCACAGCCCGAGACCGAATCCCTTCTCGCCCAGGCTCCACACGTCGTTCAGGCCGTGGCCCCAGACCGCAGACCACAGGGCGGCGACGAGGGAGTGGTTGACGTCGACGTCGCTCGGGTCGCCCCCGGGCAGCGGCAGCAGCGCGGCGCTCGACCCGGTCAGCGCGAGGCTGACCTCCTGCGCGCCCTGCTGCGCCCCCGGTGACACCAGCAGCTGACGCCAGGTCTCGGGGTCGCGGGCGAGGTCGGCCGCCGGTGCCCCGGCCACGGTGTTGGTGGGCACGCCGACCGGCAGGACGCCGAGGACCCCGGCGTCCCGGTGCGCCGAGAAGACGGTGGCCGGGTCACCGTCGCCCAGGCCGACCACCACGAGCACGTCCAGGTCGTCCGGTCGCGTCGGGCCGAGGTCGACCTCCGTCGCGAGCCCGGCGGCCCGCGCCTCCTCGAACGACGACCACCACCGCTGCTCACCCGTGTCCGGGTCGGGCATCTCGAGGGTGAGGCGGTCGGGGTCCACGGCGAGGGTGGCGACGCGGGCGGGCGCCGCGCCCCCGCGGCCGAGCCACAGCTCCAGCTCCGCCGGGAGCCCGGTGACCCGGCTGGTCGCCAGGTCGGGGCGTAGCTGCGCGGGCCTGTCCACCCGCCAGGTCGCGCCGTCGGGCACGGCGGGGAAGGTGCGCGCCAGCCAGGCCGCACGCCCGGCCCCACCGACCGCGGCGGCGAACCGGCTCCACCGGGCGCGGCCCTCGTCGGTGGTGAGGTCGTTGCCGGTGTCGCGCCAGAGCTTCTCCACCGCGTCGAGCTCGCCAGCGCCCGCCAGCGGCTGGTGCCGGTCGAGCGACGCGGCGTCCGGAACGACGCGCACCAGCAGGGTCCAGCCGGCACCGGCCACCGCAGGTTCGACGAAGCGCGTCTCCAGGCGCAGCGGCAGGAGCACGCCCACGACGGGTGGCGGCGGCGGGGGCTCGAGCGTGCCGGCGACCAGCAGCAGGACCGCCAGCACGGCGGCGTCCACTCCCGGCACGGCGGCGACCTGGAGGACGTCGGTGAACCGGCCTCCGTGCGTGTCCCGGGCCGACAGCAGCGCCGCCGCCAGGCGGCGCGCCTGCTCGCCGCGCGGGAACGGGGCGGTCGGCCTCGGGAAGGGCCGGCGCACCGGCGCGCGTGCGACGTCGGACAGGAGCTCACGCGCCGAGGAGACCCGGTTCAGCCAGTCCAGCAGGTCCGCGACCGCGTCGCGTGCCCGCTCGCCGTCCAGCCGCTGGCGGGCTCTGGCGAGCTCGACGCGGTGGAGAAGCTCTGGCGTGACACCGGCAACGACCTCACCACCGACGAGGGCCGCGCCCGGTGGA
>DASROP010000206.1:0-5603 GCA_035646835.1 Actinomycetales bacterium
GGCCGAGACCGGTTCGGGGGCGGGGGCGGACGCCGGTGCGGCGCTGACGACCGGAACCGGCGAGGCCGCGGCGAGCGTCCGGGGCGAGGCCTGCCCGCCACGGGTGAGCGCCTGGCCCGGCGTCGTCCCGGCCACCACGGCCACGAGCACGACCGCGACGAGCAGCACCCCACGCCTGGACATCGCGGACAAACCTAGCGCCCGTCGACCCCCTACTCACTGAAAGCCGCTCCCGGGACCGGTTCCTGGGCCAGAAACCGGCTTTCAGTGAGCAACCGGAGGTGAGGAGCGGGCGGCGGCATCGAGGCGCCGCAACGCCTCGCGCACCAGGCCGGCGTCCGTCGTCCCCCACAGGGGAGGCAGGGACGCCCGCATGAAGCCGGCGTAGCGGGCGGTGGCCAGCCGGGGGTCGAGCACGGCCACCACGCCGCGGTCGGTCGACGAGCGCACCAGCCGTCCCGAGCCCTGGGCCAGCCGCAGCGCCGCGTGCGCCGCCGCCACGGTCATGAACCCGTTGCCGCCGCTCCGGGCCACCGCCTGCGAGCGCGCCGACATCAACGGGTCGTCGGGGCGCGGGAAGGGCAGCCGGTCGATCACGACCAGCTGGCACGCGTCGCCCGGCACGTCGACCCCCTGCCACAGCGAGAGGGTGCCGAACAGGCACGTCGACGGGTCGGCCGCGAACCGGCGCACGAGGGTCGGCGTGACGTCGTCGCCCTGGCAGAGCACCTCGACGTCCAGCCGCAGGCGCATCGCCTCGGTGGCCTGCTCGGCGGCGCGCCGGGAGGAGAACAGTCCCAGCGTGCGGCCGCCCGCGGCCTCGACGAGCTCGGCCAGCTCGTCGAGCGTCGCGTCGGCCAGCCCGTCGCGGCCCGGGGGCGGCAGGTGCCGTGCGACGTACAGCACCGCCTGGCGCTGGTAGTCGAAGGGGCTGCCGACGTCCAGGCCGGTCCACTCGGGCGCGTCGTCGCCGAGCAGCCCGACCTGCCCGGCGGTCGAGTCGAACGAGCCACCGATGGCGAGCGTCGCCGAGGTCATCACCACGCTGCGCTCGGCGAACAGACCCTCGCGCAGCAGCGAGGCCACCGACAGCGGGGCGACGTGCAGCGCGCGGCGCACTCCCCCGCCTCCGCGGGGCTCGGTGACCGCCAGCCAGATCACGTCGCTCTCGACGTCCGCGACGAGGCGCTCGGCGACCTCGAAGACCTCCACGACCGAGGCGCGGGCGACCTGCCGGGCGCTCTCGTCGGCCTGCTCCCCCGGCGCGGGCTTCAGCGCGCTGGCCGCCTCCCGCGCGGCGTCCCGCACCGACGCGACGGCCAGGCGGAGCGACTCGGGCGGCCCGTGGGCGAGCCGGCCGTCCGGAAGGGGCTCCAGGACGGCGGCAAGGTCGGCTCCCGCGGTCTCGAGCCGGTCGCCGTCGACGTCACCGTGGGCCCTGGCCTTGGACGCCGCCGTCGTCACCATCGCGGCGGTGAGCTCGTCGGAGACGACGGAGGTGACGCGGTCGGCGAGCTCGTGCGCCTCGTCGACGACCAGGACGTCGTGCTCGGGCAGGATCTGCCGTCCCTCGAACGCGTCGATCGCCAGCAGCGCGTGGTTGGTGACGACGACGTCGACCCCTCGTGCCCGCGACCGGGCGTTCTCGCTGAAGCACCGCGACGCCACCGGGCAGCTCGCCGCGCCGAGGCACTCGAACGCGTTCACCGAGACCTGGCGCCACGCCCGCTCGCTGACCCCGGGCACGAGGTCGTCGCGGTCGCCGCTGCCGGTCTCGTCGGCCCACTCGCGCAGGCGGACGACGTCCCGGCCGAGAGGTGACGACACTGCGGCCGGGGGCGCTCCCGGCGCGTCGAAGAGCACCGCCTCGTCGTCCGGGAAGCCGCCCTCGAGCTTGTGCCGGCAGACGTAGTTGGCGCGGCCCTTCACCGTCTGGTGCGTGAGCTCGCGCCCCAGCGCGGTTGCCAGCGCCTCGCTCAGCCGGGGCAGGTCGCGCTCGACGACCTGCGACTGCAGGGCGAGTGTCGCCGTGGACACCACGACCGGCTCGCCGTCGGTGACCGCGTGCCGGACCAGGGGCACGAGGTACGCGAGCGACTTGCCGGTGCCGGTGCCCGCCTGCACCAGCAGGTGCCGACCCGACCCGATGGCCGCCTCGACGGCGTCGGCCATCTGGTGCTGGCCGTCACGCCGCGTCCCGCCGAGGGCCTCGACGGCCGCGTCGAGCAGCGCCCCGACGGCGGGCATCGCGGGCTCCTCGGGCACGCGCCGAGGGTAGGCCGTACCGCCGACCCTGCGTCCCGGGTGGGCTGGACCGCCCGTCAGACCCGAGTGGTGGTGAACGGCCGCAGCTCGGCGGCCAGGGCGGCGCGCACGCGGGCGTGCAGGCGGGTCCCCTCGGGGAAGTGCTCGGTGGCCAGCACCTCGCCGGCGGAGTGCATCCGGCTGACGAGGTCGCCGCGGTCGAACGGGACGAGCACGTCGACGTCGACGTCCGGGCGGGGCAGCTCGGCCGCGAGCCGCTCGCGCAGCTCCTCGACCCCGGCGCCGGTGCGGGCCGAGACGAGCATGCTGCGCGGTTCGCGGCGCCGCAGCCGGGCGATCGTCTCCGCGTCGGCCGCGTCGGTCTTGTTGAGGACGACGAGCTCGCGGACGACGTCCGCCCCGACCTCCGCGAGCACCTCGCGGACGGCGCTCATCTGGCCCTCGGGGTCGGGGTGGGAGACGTCGACGACGTGCAGCACGAGGTCGGACTCGCCGACCTCCTCCAGGGTGGAGCGAAACGCCTCGACGAGCTGGTGGGGCAGGTGGCGCACGAACCCGACCGTGTCGGCGAGCGTGTAGAGCCGGCCGTCCGGGGTCTCGGCGCGGCGCACGGTCGGGTCCAGGGTCGCGAACAGCGCGTCGTCGACGAGCACCCCGGCGCCGGTCAGCCGATTCAGCAGGCTGGACTTGCCGGCGTTGGTGTAGCCCGCGATCGCCACGCTGGGGACGGCGTTGCGGGTGCGGTTGGCGCGCTTGGTCTCGCGGGCCGGCTTCATGCCCTTGATCTCGCGGCGCAGCTTGGCCATCCGGGTGCGGATGCGGCGGCGGTCCAGCTCGATCTTCGTCTCACCGGGACCGCGCGAGCCGATGCCGGCACCGGCGGCGACGCGCCCACCGGCCTGGCGCGACATCGAGTCACCCCAGCCGCGCAGCCGCGGGAGCAGGTACTCCAGCTGGGCCAGCTCGACCTGTGCCTTGCCCTCCTTGGACTTCGCGTGCTGGGCGAAGATGTCGAGGATCAGCGCGGTCCGGTCGATCACCTTGACCTTGACGATGTCCTCCAGGCCACGGCGCTGGGACGGCGACAGCTCGCCGTCGCAGACCACCGTGTCGGCCCCGGTGGCGTCGACGATGCCCCGGAGCTCCGCGGCCTTGCCGGATCCGAGGAACGTGCCGGGGTCCGGCGCGGTCCGGCGCTGGATCACACCGTCCAGCACCTGCGAACCCGCCGTCTCGGCGAGGGCCGCGAGCTCGCGCAGGGAGTTCTCGGCGGCCGCGCCCGTGCCCGTCGTCCAGAGCCCCGCCAGGACCACCTTCTCCAGGCGCAGCTGGCGGTACTCGACCTCGGTGACGTCGGCGAGCTCGGTCGACAGGCCGGCCACGCGCCGCAGGGCGCGCCGCTCCGCCAGGTCGAGCTGGTCGCCGTCCCGTTCTTCGTCGGGGTGGGCCTCGTCGTCGATCGTGCTCGCGCCGAGGACGATGGCGTCCCCGTGGCGGCTCAGGATGCGCTCGATCGCGTCGTCACGTGCTGGCTCGGTCAAGGGCCCTCCGGTCTCGGGTGGTGCGAATCCACCCTGACAGGTCAACGACCACGACCGCACCCCGATTCCTCCCGTGATCAAGCACCTCGATACCGGGATGCGGATACCGTGACCCGGCGATGGACGGCGACCACTACTTCTCCGCGCGACCGGCGGCCGCGGACGAGCGCCGGACGCTCACCGTCCCCCTGGCGGGCCGCGACGTCAAGGTCACCACGGCGGCCGGGGTCTTCAGCGCCCACCGCCTCGACCTGGGCACCCAGGTGCTGCTGCGCACGGTGCCGGCCCCCCCGCCGTCCGGCGACCTGCTCGACCTCGGCTGCGGCTGGGGACCCCTCGCGCTCACCCTGGCGATGCGGTCACCGAACGCTCGCGTGTGGGCGGTCGACGTCAACGAGCGCGCGCTCGACCTGGTGCGGCGCAACGCCTCGGTGCTCGGTCTCGACGGTGTGGTGGCGGTGCGACCCGACGAGGTGCCGGACGACGTCAGCCTGGGCACGCTCTGGTCGAACCCGCCGATCCGGGTGGGCAAGGCGGCGCTGCACGACCTCCTGCGGCTCTGGCTGCCGCGGCTGCAGCCCGGCGCGTTCGCGCACCTCGTCGTGCAGCGCAACCTCGGGGCCGACTCCCTGCAGCGGTGGCTGGCCGGCGAGCTGGGTCTGGACGCCGAGCGGTCCGGCAGCGCGAAGGGGTTCCGGGTACTCAGAGTCAGGCATCGAAGTGCTTGATCACGGGAGGGAGGTGCGGGTGGTGAGGCGCCGCTGACGACGCCGGCGCGTCAGCTCGAGGGTGTGCAGCAGGGCCTCGCGCCGACGCCGCCGCTCGGCCTCCGCACCGGCCTCCGCGTCCCCGCGGGCGCCGCCGTCGTCGGCGGCCGGCCGCGCGGGTACCTCGCCCCCTGCTCGAGGTACCCACGCGGCGCTGCCACCCACGACCGTCTAGACGCCCGACAGAGCCCCCACGTTGCACGTGCGCTCGACCAACTTCAACGGACCTTCAAAAGGGTCCCGGTCAGGACGGCGACAGGTGCGCCACGCCGTCCGCCACGAGCACGGCCGGCCCGGCCAGCTCCACCCGGTCCCCGGGAAGGACGCGGACCTCGACCTGGCCGCCGGGGGAATCCACCAGCCACCGGTCGGGGGCGCCGGCGCCGGCCCAGGTGCGCGCCGCCAGGGCCGCCGCGCACGCACCGGTCCCGCACGAGCGGGTCTCCCCGACACCCCGCTCGTGCACCCGCATCCGCAGCCGCCCGACGTCGCCGTCCGACTCCTCCATCACGACCAGCTCGACGTTGGTGCCGTGCGGTGGCGCCGGTTCGACGACCGGGGCGCGGTGCAGCTCGACCGCCTCGAGCTGGGCGGCGTCGTTGAGCACGACGACCGTGTGAGGGTTGCCGAGGTCCAGGGACAGCCCGGGGCGGGCGACGTCCAGGCCCCCGACGTGCACGAGCGCGTCGTGGCCGTCCCGCGCCCCCTGCTCACCACCGGTCAGCCGCCAGGGACCCATGTCGACCGCGAGGTGGGGCGTCCCGTCGGGGCCCGGACGCCGGTGCACCCGCTTGACCCCGCCGCGGCTGCCGACCGCCAGCGGGGCCTGCGGCGTCAGCTCGGCGGCGCCGACGAGGCCCTCGCGCAGCAGGTACGCCACGAAGACCCGGACCCCGTTGCCGCACATCTCGGCCGCCGACCCGTCGGCGTTGCGGTAGTCCATGAACCACCGGGCGCCGTCCTCGTGCGCGGCGCCGGCCGCGGCGTCTCGGCAGGCGTCGGAGCGCACCACGCGGATCAGCCCGTCGCC
>DASROP010000207.1:0-18054 GCA_035646835.1 Actinomycetales bacterium
GAGCTGGCTCAGGACTATCTCGAGGAGCTGACATGAGCGAGACCGTGAGGATCAACGCGACCCTGGACCGTGAGCTGCTGGAACGCATCGACGCCTTCGCGAGGGATCGCCTGGAGGACCGGTCGACCGCGCTGCGGCAGCTGGTCGACCTGGCCCTGCGGGAGCTGTCGAAGCGCGACGCGGTCGAGGCGTACCGCCAGGGACGGCTGACGCTCCGTGAGTTCGGACGGGTGCTGAACCTCGACATCTGGAAGGCGCAGGACCTGCTGCTGGCCGAGGGGGTCGCGATCGCCCAGGGTGGCCGCGGCGAGACCGCGGACGCCCTGGACGCGGCCGTCGGGACGTCTCGGTAGCCTCGCCCCGACTCGTAGACGACGGCAACGAAGGGCGGACGACGGTGGCTGTGGACGACGGACTGGAGGCGGCGCTCGCGGCGACCGAGGAGCAGGTCGAGGCCAGCCTTCGGGCGGCGGCGGCGCTGACGCGCGAGCTGAAGAAGGCCAGGACCGGCGCTGCCCGGGGGCAGTTGCGCGACCTGCGCCGCGCGCTCGACTCCGTGGCGACACTGGCCACAGAGCTGGCGGCCAGCGCCGAGCGGACCTCGGCGTCCTTCGACCTGGACGAGCAGGAGTACCTGGCGTCGGGTTCCTACGCCAAGGAGCTGCTGTCGGAGGCCGCCGCTCGCGACGTGGCGATGTTCGAGGCGGACGAGCGGCTGCTGTGCTACCCGTCCCTGCTCAAGGTCCTTCCGGGAGACGCCGCCGTCGACGTCGACCGACGCCGCGAGAAGCGGCTGCGTCCCTCGGTGCTGGTCTCCCTGCTCGCGACCGCGCAGTCACGCCCGCCCCGGTTCCGGCCGGAGCCCTTCCTGGAGAGCCTGGCGTCGGCCTACGACCTGGTGCGCTCACAGCACGACAAGCGGGACGGTTCGGTGGTGCGGCTGGTCGACGTCTGGGGGGTGCTGACCCTGCTGCCCGGCCAGGCCAAGGACTACAGCAAGCCGGAGTTCGCCCGCGACCTGTACCTGATGGACTCCAGCGGCGTGGTGGCCGCGAGGTCCGGACGGGTGATGCGCTGGCACGCGAGCTCGGGGACGCGCGGGGCGGGAACCCTCACCACCGTCGCCCAGACCGGCCAGCAGCAGCTGTACTGGGGCGTCTCCTTCGCGGACCGGTCGTGACCGGGCCAGTGCCCGGCCAGCAAACGCCCGCCGCGGTGCTCGGCGGCGGGGTGATGAACGTCGACGAGTACGCGGCCTTCGTCGGCGACGAGTACCTGGCGTCGTACGTGCCCTCTGGGGGCGGCTCGGTGAAGCTGGCGGTGGTCGGTGACGCCAGCGTCGCCGACCGGTTCGAGCGGTCCCTTGAGGCCGCGGGCGACGAGCGCGGCTGCCTCGTGGTGCACCTCTCCGCCGAGACGACCAAGGCGCACATGGTCGACCAGGTGTTCTTCGCCATCTCGCGACAGGTGGACTGGGAGCGGGTCTCGGCGGCCGTCGTCCGCACCGCCTACGACGACATCGGACTGCCGGCTCCCTCCGGCCGCCTGACCGTGGCCGAGGTCGCCTCCGACCACGACGTCGACGCCCGCGAGCTGTACCGCAGCGTGCGCCGCGAGCTCGAGCACACGCTGCTGACCGACACGAGCCTGCCGCGGGAGCTGCGGCGGGCGCTGCTGCGCCTGGCCCAGGCGCACCTGGGCAGCGGCGACGTCCACCCGGACGAGGCCGGCGTCGTGCTGGGCTGGCTGCGGGGCGAGCGCGTCGGGCTGCGCGAGCTGCGCGCCGCGATGATCTACTCGCGGATCGGCCGCCACAACGCCCGGTCGATGCTGACCTCGGTGGGCCGTCTCCTGCTGCGGGCCGGGTACGGCGGGCTCGTCGTGCATCTCGACCTGACCCGGCTGGCCGAGGCCCGGCGTCCCTCCGTGCCGGAGCGCACCGGCACGTACTACAGCAAGGCGGCCGTCCTCGACGCCTACGAGCTGCTGCGGCAGCTGATCGATGCCACGGACGACCTGGTCGGGACCCTGGTGGTGGCGGTGGTACCGCCCGAGCTGGTCAGCGACGAACGGCGGGGGCTCCCCGCGTACACGGCACTCCAGCTGCGGGTGGCCGACGAGGTCCGCGACCGTCGCCGTCCCAACCCGTTCGCGTCGCTGGTTCGGCTCGAGGTCCGTCTGGAGGCCGTGCGATGACCGCGCACGAGCGGTGGGACGACGAACGCCTGGCCCGCCGTCGGGCCGTCGAGGCCCTGCGCAGCGGGGTCCCGAACGCCGACGCGGTCACCGCCCTCGGGTCGGGGCAGAGCGACATCGAGGACCGCTTCACGAGCCTGTTGGAGTCGGCGGGCGCCTCGGGAGCCCGCCCGCGGGGACGGGCGTCGATGCTGCTGGGCGGCGGCTTCGGGGAGGGTAAGAGCCACCTGCTCACCCACCTCGGTCACCTCGCCGCCTCGGCGGGCTTCGTGGTCAGCAAGGTCGTGATCAGCAAGGAGACGCCGCTGCACGACCCCGCGAAGGTGTTCCGCGCAGCGGTGGAGTCGGCGATAGCCCCCGACGGGGCGCGCGACGTGGTGGCCGAGGCGGCCGCGGCGCTGGACGCCGACAGCCCCGAGTACGCCGAGCTGCTGCGATGGCTGCGCGGGGCCGGCAGCGACCTGAACGAGCGGTTCGACGCGTCGCTGCTGCTGCACGCCAGGCTCGGCACGGACGCGCCCGGCGCCGACGAGGAGTTCGTCGACACGATCGTCCGGTTCTGGTCGGGCGACCCCCTGCCAATGCCCGACCTGCGGCGCCAGCTCAAGGCCGTCGGCGAGGCCGGGACGTTCACCTTCGCGTCGGTCAAGGCCCGCGACCTGGCCCGCCAGCGGCTGCGGTTCCTGCCCCGGTTGCTGCGGGCGGGAGGGCACGCCGGCTGGGTGGTGCTCTTCGACGAGGTCGAGCTGATCGGCCGCTACTCGCTGCTGCAGCGGGGCAGGTCCTACGCAGAGCTCACGCGGTGGCTCGACGGTGACGCAGGTGACGACTCCGAGCCCCTGGTCGCCGTGGCGGCGATGACCGACGACTTCGAGGCCGCGGTGCTGACGGGCAAGTCCGACCGTGACGCGCTGCCCGGCAGGCTGCGCGACAAGCAGACCGAGGAGTACGCCGAGATGGCGGTCCTGGCCGAGGCGGGCATGCGGCACATCGAGCGTGGCCTGGTGCCCCTGGTGGCGCCGGACGAGGCCGAGCTGAACGGCGCCTACGCCACCTTGCGCCGCCTGCACGGAGCCGCGTACGACTGGGCGCCCCCCGACATCGCGGGGCTCGAGCGACTGGGCGCCACCCGGATGCGCCAGTACGTGCGCGCGTGGATCAACGAGTGGGACCTGGTCCGGCTCGACCCCGCCTACCGACCGACCACCGAGGTGCTGGACGTCACCGGCGACTACCGCGAGGTCAGCGAGCTGGACGACGACGCACCCTGAGCCGAACACCGGTCCCGCGGCCGGTTCAGGTCAGCGTGACGCCTAACAGGAGCTCGAGCTCGGCGGCGGTGGCTGCGGGGTCGGTGTGCAGGATGGCGCGCATCCCGGCGGCACGGGCGGCGTCGACGTTCCAGGGCAGGTCGTCGACCATCACGCAGGCCTCGGTGGGACGGTCGAGCAACGACGCCGCGTGCCGGTAGATGCGTTCCTCCGGCTTGCGCATCCCGACCTCGCCCGAGATCACGACGGCGTCGAACAGGTCGTCCCAGCCCTCGCGCGGGTAGGTGTTGCCCCACGAGTTCGACAGCAGGGCCGTGGCCACCCCGGCGCCGTGGACGGTCCTGACCACGTCGAACATGGCCGGCTCCGGCGCCTCCAGCCCGGCGAGCATCCGCCCGAGCAGGCCCTGCGCGGTGACCGGTGAGCCGAGCCGGCCGAGCTCGTCGGCGAGCAGCACCTCGAAGTCGGCCACCGCGATCTCGCCGCGTTCCAGCGCGGCCACGGGTCCGGCGTCCTCGCCCCGACCCGCCTCGGCCTCGGCGAGTGACCGCCAGCCCTTCAACGCTTCCGCGAAGTGCGCCGGGTCCACGCCGTCGGCGCGGGCCCACGACTCGGTCGAGGACTTCAGGGGCTGGGTCAGCACACCGCCCCAGTCGACGACGAGCGCTGCGACCGTCATGCCGTCATCGTCGCGCACCCCGTCGGCGCCGCGTCAGGCGAGGCCGGCGCGAGGCCCGCGTCGCCGGTGGCACGCCGTCCAGGTCGGCGGCCAGCTCGGCCAGCGCCAGGCGCGCCGGGGACGACGGCGCGTGCTCGGCCAGCGTCCGGCCGGCGAGCAGCGCCGCGTCGCACGCCTCCCGGTCGTCCGGCACCAGCACCGGGTTCTCGACCCCGGCGTAGCGGCCGAGCGCCTCGACGATCCGGCGCCGGGGGCTCGACCCGACGGCCGAGCCACGGACCCGCGTGACCACCACCCGGGGGACCGATCCCGGGCTCGTCTCGGCCAGGTCGTCCAGGCCGCGGACCAGCCGCTGCAGGCCGACCGGGTCGGCGGCACCGACGGCAAGGACGACGTCCGCCGCCGCGAGCGCGGTCAGCGTGGCCGCGTTGCGGCGCGGTGCGACGGTGTCGTAGACCAGCTCCTCGTCCCGCTCCAGCGCGAAGCCGCAGTCCACGACGGTCCAGTCGGCGACGCCCCGGGCCACCTGCCACAGCACCTCCAGCCCGGCCGCGCCCAGCTCGGGCCACCGCGCTGCCCGTCCGATGCCGGTGAGCACGCGCAGCCCCGGCGACACCGCGGGCGCGAGACGCGCGAGCAGCATCCGGTCGAGCGTGCCGGCGGATGCCGCGCGGCACGCGGCCGCGACACCGGGCGCCTCGTCCAGCACCCCGAGGACCTGCGCCACCGACGCGCCGTACGTGTCGGCGTCCACGAGCAGGACCTCCCGGTCGAGAGCGGCCAGCTCGGCGGCCAGGGTCACCGCGACCGTCGTCCGCCCCGGCGCCCCGGTCGGCCCCCAGACGGCGACCAGCCGGCCCTGGCCGCCCTCCGGGTCCGGCGCCGGCCCGTCGCCGTCCAGGCCGGGGGTGCGGTCCAGTGCTCCGGCCGGGTCGGACGTGCCCGTGTGGCCCGAGGCCAGCCGGTCCTCGAGCTCGGCGACCGCGGTCACCACGGCGTCGACGATCTCGTGCGCCGGCGCGTCGGCCGCGACGACGTGCGCGACGCCGAGCGCGCGGAGCCGCGCGGCCTGACCGACGTCGTCGGCGGGGGCCATCCCCACCACCGCGAGCCCGGCGATCTCGAGGCGGGACAGCGCCTCCGCGTCCAGGCGGCGCAGGTCGGCCGACAGCAGGACGGCGCGCGCCTGACCGGCCGCTGCGGCCGCGAGCAGGTCCGCGAGATCGACACAGCGACGCACCACCGCCACCCCGCTGCGGGACCGCTCCAGCGCCCCGACCACCGGCGCCTCCCACGCCCCGGAGACCGCGGTCAGGACCCCCAGCTCCTTCACGGTGACGAACCGGCGCCGGGGACCAGCACCAACGCCACCTCCGCCCCGTTGGCCAGCGCGGCGAGGGTGCCCCGCAACGGCTCGTCCTCCATCAGCACCTGCACGGTCGACGTCCCGCCGGAGCCGAGCGCACCACCGGACTCGGAGACCTCGGACACCTCCGCCGCCTCGACCAGCCGCTCCGGTTCCGTGAACGCACCGGCACGCTCGGGGTCGGGCAGCGACACCCAGACGTCGACGCGGGAGCCCTTGTCCAGCCCGGCCGGGAGCACGCCGTCGACGCCGATGCCCACCGGCTTGACCTCGAGCACGGAGGCGTCGCCGAGTCCCGACCGTGCCAGCAGCTCGCCCTCGCCGACCGACCGCAGTGCCACCAGTCCGTCGGGCAGCGGCTGCGCCGCGCTCAGGTAGCGGTCGGCCGCGGCCAGGCGCACGTCGACCACCCGGACGGCGTCGGCGTCCACGGCGTCGCCCGGCGTGAGCGTGCGGGCGGCCGCGTACACGGGCACCGTGTCGTCCGCCGCGGACACGACGAGCGACCCGAGGACGACGCCCAGCAGCACGACGAGGACGCCGACCACGAGCCGCGGGTCACGCCAGGACGGTGGCCGGAGGCGGGGTGCGACGGGCGCAGCCGGTGTCCTGGAGGTCCGCACGTCGCTGGTCATCGACACATCCTGTCCCACTTGGCGTCCTGCGTGCGGGGTTCGTCCCCAGCCTGTGCATGAACCAGCGGGCTGTCGAGCCGGACGTGGGAGACTCGGCGGCATGCCACCGCGCTTCCTGCCGCTGACCGACGTGGCCGAGATCCTCAACGTCTCGTCGGCGCAGACGTACGCCCTGGTGCGCTCGGGCGACCTGCCCGCGATCAAGGTGGGCGGACGCGGTCAGTGGCGGGTCGAGGCCACCGAGCTCGAGGCCTACATCCAGCGGATGTACGACCGGACGCGGGTCCTCGTCACGACCGACCCCCCGGACGACGACGAGCCCGAGTAGGAGCGGCCGGGCCGGGTCACGCGCTCCGCACGGCCAGCAGCGCCGCCGTCCGGACCGTCCGCACCGCCCGGACGGCGCCGGGACGCCGTGCCTCACCGAGGGCGTGCTCGGCCACGTCGACGTGGTCGGCACCGACGCGGTCGATGGTGCCGGTCACCTCGCCGTGGTCGGTGTGCAGCCGGACGGCGGCACGGTCTCGCGCCAGGGCCCGCAAGGCGTGCCGGAGCCCCAGTCGCGCCAGCACCTGCCCGGCCGGAGGCGCCGACAGCCGGGACAGTCCCGCCACCGAGACCACCCCGGTCCACGGCACCAGCACCTGGGTCGGCCCGTCGTGCAGGACCACCCACTCGACCGCCGCGTCGCCGACCGTGCCCTCGACGGCCGTGCCGTCACGCAGCCGGAGCCGCAGGGTGGCTCCGGCGTGGGCCCGGACGCGGTCGGCGAGGGCGACGGCGGCCTGCTCGCCCCGTTGCCGGTCGGCAGCCTCGGAGGCATGCCCGGCCACGTGGCCCGCCCGCAGCTGCGCCTCGAGATCGGCGAACAGGGCGTCCCAGCGCATCGGGTCACCGTAGGCGAGGTGCCCCCGCCGAGCCCGTCGCCGTCCACAACGAGCCTGACGCGCACGCCGCCCGACGCACGGTGAGTGTCCGTACTCAGGCGCGGGGGTGGACAACGACCATCCGCGGGTGTAGACAATCAATCGACAGCAAACATCGTCAAACGAAGGTTAGCGACATGTACCGAGGTCTAGTGGCACCGGAGGCGGAGACCGATGCGCCCGACCGGGCGACCGTCGTTTCACCACGGCCGCGCGGGGGAAAGCACCAGGCCGTGGGGACGCGCCGTGGGGGACGCATCGCGCTGATGGCGTTCGTGGTCCTGGCCCTGGCGACGGCGGCCGCCGCGATGGCGCGCGTGGTGGTCGCGGGATCCCGGGCCGCCCCACCCGACCTCCCCGCGGCACTGACCGTGCTGGCCGCCGGCGCCAGCGCCCTGCTGCTGACCTGGCTCGCGATCTCGGTCGTCCTCACGACGGCCGCCGAGCTGCTGCCCCGACGCCGGCTCGCGCGCGCGGCCACGGCCACCACTCCCGCCGTCGTCCGCCGCCTGGTCTGCCTGGCGCTCGGCGCGGCCGTCGCGGGCGGCACGCTCGCGCCCGCCACCGCCGAGGGACCGCCCGCCGTGGTCGCGGCCGCTCCGGTCCCCGACCCGCTCGACCCGGCGTGGGCCGTGGCACCGGCCACCGGCGCGGTCGGGACGGCGGGCGCCCTCGACCCCGGCTGGACACCGGCCGCACCGGCCCCGGCGCCCCGGAAGACGACGTCACCGGGGCTGCTGGCCGGCGTCCCCCAGCAGGTGACCGAGCCGGAAGAGGTCGTCGTCCGCCGCGGCGACACGCTGTGGGACCTCGCCGCCCGCGTCCTCCCGCTCGCCGCCACCGACGCCGAGATCGCCGCGGAGTGGCCGCACTGGTATGCCGCCAACGTCGCGGTGATCGGCCCGGACCCGGACCTGCTGCTGCCGGGGCAGCGCCTCAGGGTCCCGGCCGAGACCGCGCGGGCGCAGCGATGAGCGTCACGACGGAGGTCGCGCCCGAGCTCCGGGCGCTGCGCAGCCTGCCGGTGCCGGTCAGCGAGCCGCACGACGTGCGGACCGTGCGCCGCCAGCACGACGACGTCCCCGCCACCCAGGGCTCGCTGGCGCTGGCGTTCACCTCGGCCGCGGGCGAGGACGACGAGCCCGACCCGGAGTTCGGGCCCCAGCCCACCTCCAGCCGCGACCTGCCGGAGCCCGGCGCGGCGTGCACCGCACTGGTCCGGGCGGTCGTGGAGGTCCTCGGGGGCACCCGGCCGAGCTCGCAGCTGGCCCGCTGGCTCACCACGGACGTCTACGCGGCACTGCAGCGCCGTGCGGGTCTGGCCGCACGACTGCGTCGCGGCGCCGCCCCCAGTGCCCGGCAGGCCGTCGTCCGCCGGGTCAGGGTCTGCGAGCCGCGTGACGGCGTGGTCGAGGCCTGCGCCGTCGTCATCGACGGTGGGCGGGTCCGCGCCGTCGCCCTGCGCCTGGAGGGTCTGGACGGCCGGTGGCGGGCCACCGCCGTCGAGGTCGGCTGACCGCTAGCGACGCTTGCGGTCCCGGCGGGCGGCGGCCCGACGCTCGGCGCGCGAGGCACCCGCCGGGCCACTGCTCGCCGATACCGTACGGCCACCGTCACGCTCCACCTCGACCCCGCTGTCGCCGTCCAGAGTGGGCGCGCTGTACTGCAGCTGCGCCGGCCGCTCGGGCTCGTCGAGACCCTTGGCCAGGACGACGGGGGCCTGGCCGTCGCCGGACGGCTCCGCCTCCGCGGCCTGGCCGTCTGCGGCCTTCTCCTCGGTCGCGTCGGGGACCTTCACCTCCAGGTTGAACAGGTACCCGACGGACTCCTCCTTGATGGCCTCGGTCATCGCCTGGAAGAGCTGGTAGCCCTCGCGCTGGTACTCCACCAGGGGGTCCTTCTGGGCCATCGCCCGCAGCGAGATGCCCTCCTGCAGGTAGTCCATCTCGTAGAGGTGCTCGCGCCACTTCCGGTCGAGCACCGACAGCACCACGCGCCGCTCGAGCTCGCGCGTCGCCGGATCGCCCAGGGCCTCCTCGCGGCGGTCGTACGCGTGCTGCGCGTCGGAGGTGATCTCCTCCTTCAGCATCGCCGCCGTGACCTGGGCGCGGCCCCCCGCCTCCTCGGCGATCTCGTCGACGGTGAGCCCGACGGGGTACAGCGTGCCCAGGGCCGAGAACAGCTGCTCGAGGTCCCACTCCTCCGCGAAGCCGTCGGACGTCGCGGCCGCGACGTAGCCGGAGACCACGTCGTCGATGAAGTGGCGCACCTGCTCGTGCAGGTCGGCCCCCTCCAGCACGCGACGGCGCTCCGCGTAGATCACCTCGCGCTGCCGGTTCAGCACGTCGTCGTACTTCAGCACGTTCTTGCGGATCTCGAAGTTGCGCGCCTCCACCTGCGACTGCGCGCTCTGGATCGCCCGCGACACCATCTTCGACTCCAGCGGCACGTCGTCGGGGATGCCCGCGCGGGTGAGCAGCGACTCGGCCGCGCCGGAGTTGAACAGGCGCATCAGGTCGTCGGTCAGGGACAGGTAGAACCGCGACTCGCCCGGGTCGCCCTGCCGCCCGGAGCGACCGCGCAGCTGGTTGTCGATGCGACGGGACTCGTGCCGCTCGGTGCCCAGCACGTACAGACCGCCGAGGTCGACCACCTCGTCGTGACCGTCCGCGACCTGTTTCTCCGCCTGCTCCAGGGCGTCGGGCCAGGCGGCCTCGTACTCCTCGGCGTTCTCGGCGGGGTCGAGACCCTTCGCCGACAGGGCGTTCACCGCCAGGAACTCGGCGTTGCCGCCGAGCATGATGTCGGTGCCCCGCCCGGCCATGTTGGTGGCGACGGTGACCGAGCTCTTGCGGCCGGCCATCGACACGATGGACGCCTCGCGGGCGTGCTGCTTCGCGTTGAGGACCTCGTGCTGGATCCCCTTCTTGCGCAACAGCTTGGACAGGTACTCGCTCTTCTCGACGCTGATGGTGCCGACGAGCACCGGCTGCCCGGTGCCGTGCCGCTCGGCGATGTCGTCGACCACGGCGTCGAACTTGGCGACCTCCGTCTTGTAGACGAAGTCGGCCTGGTCGCCGCGCACCATCGGCATGTTGGTCGGGATCGGGATCACGCCGAGGGAGTAGATGGACTGGAACTCGGCAGCCTCGGTCATCGCCGTCCCGGTCATTCCCGAGAGCTTGCCGTACATGCGGAAGTAGTTCTGCAGCGTGACCGTGGCGAGCGTCTGGTTCTCCGCCTTGATCGCCACGCCCTCCTTGGCCTCGATGGCCTGGTGCATGCCCTCGTTGTAGCGGCGGCCCTTGAGCATGCGGCCGGTGTGCTCGTCGACGATCAGCACCTCCCCGCCGTCCACCACGTAGTCCTTGTCGCGCTTGAACAGCTCCTTGGCCTTCACGGCGTTGTTGAGATAGCCGACGTAGGGGGTGTTGACCGAGTCGTAGAGGTTCTCGATGCCCAGGTAGTCCTCGACCTTGGCGATGCCGGGCTCGTGGACGCCGATCGTCCGCTTCTTCTCGTCGACCTCGTAGTCGTCGTCCAGGCGCAGCCGCTGCACGACCTTGGCGAACTCGGCGTACCAGCGCGTGGCGTCGCCCTGGGCCGGGCCGGAGATGATCAGCGGCGTCCGCGCCTCGTCGATGAGGATCGAGTCGACCTCGTCGACGATCGCGAAGTGGTGGCCGCGCTGGACCAGCTCGCCGGAGTTCCACGCCATGTTGTCGCGCAGGTAGTCGAACCCGAACTGCGTGTTGGTCCCGTACGTGATGTCCGCGGCGTACTGACGCCGACGCTCGTCCGGCCGCATCCCGTCGAGCACGCACGCGCCGGTCATGCCGAGGAACCGGAACACGCGGCCCATCAGGTCACTCTGGTACGACGCCAGGTAGTCGTTGACCGTGACGACGTGCACGCCGCCACCGCCCAGCGCGTTGAGGTAGGCCGGCAGCGTGGCGACCAGGGTCTTGCCCTCACCGGTCTTCATCTCGGCGATGTTGCCGAGGTGCAGCGCAGCGCCTCCCATCAGCTGGACGTCGAAGTGCCGCTGGCCGAGCGAGCGCTTGGCGGCCTCGCGCACGTTCGCGAACGCCTCGGGCAGCAGGTGGTCGAGCGTCTCGCCGTCGGAGACCCTGTCCTTGAAGCGGTCCGTCTCCTCACGCAGCTCGGCGTCGGAGAGGTTGGAGAAGTCGTCCTCGAGCGCGTTGACCTGGTCGGCCATTCCGCTCAGCTTCTTGACGATGCGGCCCTCGCCGGCACGCAGCAGCTTGTCGAAGAAGGCAGGCACGGATCGGCTCCCGGGTCGTTGCTCCCCGCGCGCCGGTGGGCGGGCGGCCGCCGCTGCTCGCGGCACCCACCATCGTACGTGGCGGGCGGGTCAGTCCTTCGCCGTGCTCCGTGGAGCGGAGTAGACGAGGTCGGCGTACTCGGGGTGGCGGGCGATGTAGGCCTTCACGAACGGGCAGAGCGGCAGCACCGGCAGGCCCTGGGCCCGGGCGGCGTCCAGGGCACCCCTGACCAGGGCGGAGCCGACGCCGCGGCCCTCGTAGGCGTCGTCGACCTCGGTATGGGTGAGGACGACCAACCGTGAGGTCTTCTGGTACTCGGCGTAGCCGGCGAGCTCGCCGTCGATGCGTGCCTCGTAGCGGTCGCTTCCGGGGACGTCGGTGACGCTGACCTCGCTCATCGCCCCAGCCAACCACGTTGCTCGGAGGCGGCCCGTTCGGCCAGGGTGAGCGCGTGAAGGTTCCCACGCTGACGGACGGCGCCGTGACGCTGCGTCCGCACCGGGCGGCCGACGTCCCCGCGCTCGTCGACCAGTGCGGCGACCCGGAGATGCAGGCCTGGACCAGCGTGCCCGTCCCGTTCACGCGCGCGGACGCCGAGGACTGGGTCCGCAGCCGAGCCCGGGCGTGGGCGGCCGCCGACGGCGAGCTCACGTTCGTGATCGAGTCCGAGGGCCGACTGGCGGGCCAGGTGGGCCTGCGCCCGGACGGCGCGGGCGCGGCCGAGATCGGCTACGGCCTCGGGCCGTCGGCCCGCGGACGAGGCGTGATGTCGTCCGCGGTGCGGCTGGCGGTCGCGTGGGCCTTCGAGTCCCTGGGTGTCGAGGTCGTGCACTGGGAGGCGCACGTCGGCAACTGGGGCTCGCGGCGCGTCGCGTGGGCGTGCGGGTTCACGGTCGAGGGCAAGGTCCGCGGGCGCTGTGCCCACCGCGGCGAGCGCCGCGACGCGTGGGTCGGGTCGATCCGGGTCGGTGACGCGATGCGCCCGTCGACGCCCTGGCTCGACGTCCCCGAGCTGCGGTCGCCGACGGTCGTGCTGCGGCGCCACGCCGAGGCGGACCCGCTGCGGGTGCAGGAAGCGTGCGACGACTCCACCACCCGGCACTGGCTGCCCGAGCTGCCCTCGCCCTACACGCTCGCGGACGCGCTGGAGTACGTCGAGGGCCGGGAGGAGCAGCACGCCGCGGGGCTCGGCCTCTACTGGGCGGTGGCCGACCCGGCCGACGACCTGCTGCTGGGCGCGATCGGGGTGATGGGGCTCGGCGGCTCCGCGCGGTCCGGCGAGATCAGGTACTGGACGCACCCCGACGCGCGCGGCCGCGGTGTGATGAGCGGGGCGGTCGGCCTGACCGCGCGGCACGCGCTGCTGCCGGTGGACGACGGCGGCCTGGGACTGCTGCGCGTCTTGCTGCGCGTGGCGGCCGGCAACGAGCCGTCGGTGCGCGTGGCCGTCAAGGCGGGCTTCACCGAGGTGGGCGTCGACCGCGGCGCCGAGCGGCTGCGGGACGGGACGGTGACGGACTTCCGGCGATTCGACCTGCTCACGTCGGAGGTCTGACGTTCAGGGGAGCTTCGCCGCCAGTGCGGGTGCCAGGTCGCCACGGCCGACCACGACGACGTCGTCGAGGCCCAGCCAGCAGGCCATCAGACGCAGCTCGGCGCCCAGCTCCACCGCGGTCTCCGGCGGGGCCCCGGGCTCGGACCAGGCCGCCTGGACCCGGAGCGCCCCCGCCGTCCGGTCGGCCTTGAGGTCCACCCGCGCGACGAGCGAGTCGCCGAGCAGGAACGGCAGCACGTAGTAGCCGTGCACCCGCTGCGCCGCCGGAACGTAGATCTCCAGCCGGTAGCGGAAGCCGAACAGCGCCTCGGTGCGGGCGCGCTCGAAGACGAGGGAGTCGAACGGCGACAGCAGGGCCCGGGCGCGGACCCAGCGGGGCAGCCGGGCCCCGGCGTGCAGGTAGGCGGGCCGGCGCCATCCCGCGACAGACACCGACACCAGGCGGCCGTCGTCCACCAGCTCGGTGATCGCCCGACGCGCCGGCTCCGGGGCCAGGCGGAAGTAGTCGCGCAGGCACTGCTCGCTGCCGACCCCGTGCGCCCTGGCCGCGATCTCGACGAGGTGCCGGACGGCGTCGGCCTCCTCGAGGTCAGGGGCGTCGTGCACCTCGCGGGGCAGCACCCGCTCCGGGAGGTCGTAGAGCCGCTCGAACTGCGCCGTCCGGCCCGCAGCGGTGAGGCGGCCCGCGTAGAAGAGGTACTCGCACGCGGCCTTGACCACCGACCAGTTCCAGCCCCAGCCCTCCTCGTGCAGCGGGACGTCGTGCTCGAGCGCCCGCTGCACCTGCGCCGCCGTCATCGCCCCTCGCGCGCCGATCTCGGCGACCACGGACGCGACGACCTGCGGGTGCTCGGCGGCGACCCTCCGCATGCTGCCCCAGGCCCCGGTCTCGGTGGCCATCCGCCACCGCAGCAGCCGGTGGGTGGACGGCGGGACGTAGCTCGCCTCGTGCGCCCAGTACTCGACCAGGCGACGCGGACGCCGTCCCGCCGCCCGCTGCAGCAGGCCGAGGTCGTAGGACCCGAGCCGGCTGAACAGCGGCAGGTGGTGGCTGCGGGTCAGCACGTTGACCGAGTCGATCTGGATCAGCCCGATCCGGTCGATCACCTGCTGCACGTGGCGCATCGTCACCGGGCCGTCCGGCCGCCGGCGTCCGAACCCCTGCGCCGCCAGGGCGATCCGGCGTGCCTGCGCCGGAGACAGGACGGCGTCGCGGCGGGCGTGCGGCACCGGCAGGGTCACGGCGGGCATCCTGCCAGCGCCCCCCGACACCTCGTGTCAGGTCCTCGCCGCGCGCTGGCACGTCGAGGGCCTGACACGAGACCTCGCTATCCCAGCAGGTGCCGCGCGAGGACCGCGGCCACCCGGTCGGGTTCGCAGCGGGCCGCCAGGGCAGGCAGCCGGAGAACGGTCTCGCCGGGAGAGGCGATCTCGGCCATCCGCAGCAGGTCGTCGTACCAGCGGTCGACGTCCATGTGACCGACACCGTCGATCTCGAGCAGCACGCGGCCGCCGTCCGGGCGCTGCCACTCCACGTCCAGGTAGCGCCAGCGGCCCCGCGCATCCCGGCGACGCCGCTGCCGCAGAGGCTCGGGCAGTCCGCGGGAGCGGCAGAGCCGGCCGAGGTCGATCTCGCTCATCGCCCGGGCCCCGCCTCCGATGTCGGCAAGCAGCAGCGGCATCAGCCGGTGGTAGCGGATGCGCCCCGCCCTCAGCAGCACCGGCTCCAGCCTCTCCGGCGTCGTCAGTCCCTGCTGGACGACCGCGGCCAGCAGACCCCCGACCGCGCGGCCCGACCTCGACCACGCCGCCGCGTCGACCGCCGCGCGCTCGACGCTGTGCACGGGCAGGCCGTCGCGCTGCCGGACGTCCTCGCGCCAGTGGCGTCGGGACTCGTGCACCACCATCGTCGGCAGCCGGGACGGGGTCGCTCCGCGGTCGACCACGACGTGCAGGCCCGGACGCGTCCACCCCTTCAGCCCCCAGACCGCCAGCGCGGACCACGCGCCCAGCACGCCCTGGGGAGCGACCGTCAGAGCCGCGGCCCAGCGCATCGTCGCGGGAGGCAACGGGCCCGTGTACGTCACCACCACGATCGGCCCGACCTGCTGCCAGCGGCGCCGGGCGACGTGGATCGCGACGGCGTCGCTGTCGACGCCGAGCCGGCGCAGCTGGCCCCGGCTCAGGGCGCCGCACTGCTGGTCGACGAGCTCGGCCAGCGCAGCGCACCGTTCGACGAGGTCGATGCGTCCGGACATCGCGGCAGCATCCGGCGTCGGAGGCGACGCGGACGGCGCCAGGCCGGTTCGGTGGACAGCGCCGTCGGCGTCGCGGCCTGTGGACGGGACGTCACCCACGCTCGTGTCAGGTCGTGGACCGGTCGCGGCAGGTTGTGGACCTGACACGAGAACCGGGGGTGCGGCCGACCGCGCTCAGGAGAGGTCGAGCAGCTTCTCCCGGACGGCGTAGACGACGGCCTCCATCCGGGAGTGCAGCTGCAGCTTCTCCAGGATGTTGCGGACGTGGTTCTTGACGGTGTTCTCGGAGATGAACAGCTCGTGCGCGATGTCGCGGTTCGCCATCCCGCGGGCGACCAGCCGGAGCACCTCCATCTCCCGCCCGGTCAGCCGTGGCGGCGGGGGCGCCTGGGGCGACTCGCCCCGGCGCGACAGCGACGCGAACTCGGTCAGCAGCGCGCCCGCCATCGACGGGCTGATCAGCGACTGCCCGCCGAACACGGCCCGGATGCCGTCGGCGATCTGCTCGCCCGGCACGTCCTTGAGCAGGTACCCGTTGGCCCCCGCACGCACGGCCTGGAACAGGTCGGACTCCTCGTCGCTGATGGTGAGGATGACGATCTTGGTGCTGGGTGCGACGTCCTTGATCGCGGTGCACGCCTCGATACCGGACCGCCGGGGCATCCGGATGTCCATCAGGACGACGTCGGGCAGCAGCTCCTCCGCGCGGCGGATCGCCTCGGCCCCGTCCCCGGCCTCGCCGACGATCTCGATGTCCGGCTCGGCCGACAGCACCATCTCCAACCCGCGGCGGTACAGCGCGTGGTCGTCCGCCACCAGGACGCGGATGGACTCTCGCGCCGCGGGCGCAGGCTCAGCCTCCATCGCCGTCCCTCCCGGGGGCCCCCGACTCCCGGTGCCCGCCGCACATCATGGCACCGCGCGGACCGCGCGCGTCGGCGTTCGCTCAGCCGGTCGCCGCGACGTCCTCCTCGTCGGCGGACGCCGCCGCGGACTCGGACAGCCGGATCACGCCGTAGCTCCAGCCCTTGCGCCGGTACACCACGCTCGGGCAACCCGACGACGAGTCGAGGAACAGGAAGAAGTCGTGGCCGACGAGCTCCATCTGGTACAGGGCGTCGTCGAGGGTCATCGGCGTCGCGGCGTGGAGCTTCTCCCGGATCACGACGGGCGACTCACCCATCTCCCCGGTGTCGCCCGCGTCCCCGGCCGTCGACGCCTCGGCAGCGGTGCGGGACGCCGGGCCGGTGCCGTTGAGCACCGGCGGCGGCAGGTCGCGAGTGGCCTCCGCGACGGAACGGGGGTTGTGCCGTCCGTGGTGCACCTTGCGCCGGTCCCGCGCTCGTCGGAGCCGCTCGAGGAGCTTCTCCTGCGCCATGTCCAGCGCCGCGTAGGGATCGTCGGCACACGCCTCGGCCCGGATCACCGGGCCCTTGGCCCGGACGGTGATCTCCACCCGTTCACACGTATGGGCCTGCCTCGGGTTCGACTCGTGACTGACCTCGACGTCCAGTCGCTGCGTCCTCGGGGCAATCTGCTCGACCTTGGCCAGCTTCTCCTCGAGATGCCGGCGGAATCGGTCCGAGACGGCGGTGTGTCGGGCGGTGACCACGATCTCCACGGGTGTCCTCCACTTGGTCGGGTGACTTGGTCGGTGCACGCAGAACGTCGACCAGGACAGCGGGCCGCGTCAGCGGCCACCGGCCCAGGCCGTCATGCGGAGGGGCACCACCTCCTCGTGACCGCGCCCATCGGCTCCGGTGCGGCGAGGTCTGCCATGTCCCGACGCTAGACCACCTCGACACTCCCCGACAGTCCTGGGGGCGGATCGGCCCCCATCCGGCCCCGTCCCGGTCCGGGTCGGTTCACCGCGGCTCCCCACGGCGCGGCGTGGCCGCCACCACGGCGGCTCCCCGGACGACGGCGCCGGCCTCGGCGACCACCCGCGCCGCCTCGGCCAGGGTGGCTCCCGTCGTCACCACGTCGTCGACCAGCACGCACACCAGACCGCGCGGCCGCACGCCGCGGCGCAGCCTCAGGGACCCGTCCAGGTTGCCTCTCCTGGAGGCGATCCCCAGACCGCTCTGGTCGCGCACCCCGCGTCGCTGCCGCAGCAACGGGGCCGTCGACACGACCCGGCCACGGCGTCGCAGCAGGTGCGCCACCCGTCGCGTCACGTCCGCCAGCAGGTCGCCCCCGCGCCCGGCCACGGCGGCCCGCGACGACGGCGCCGGGACGAGGTGCACGCCGCCGGGCGGTGCGGGCGGCAGCGCGGCGGCGACGCTGCGGGCCAGGGACCGCGCGAGCACGTCACCCAGGTCGTGACGCCCGCGGTCCTTCCACGCCAGGACGACGTCCCGCAGTGCCCCGTCGTAGGAACCCACGCACCACACCGGCGGGCAGCCGGGGTGCGACAGGGCCCCCACCGGCACGGCCCCGGCGGCCAGCACGTCCCGGCAGGCGCCGCACAGCGGCACGTCGGGGAGGCCGCAGCCCGGGCACGACACCGGCAGCACCAGGCGGGCGAGGTCGACGACCGGCGCGGCCCACCAGGGCTCGGCGCGGTGTCGAGCGGCTCGCACCCGACCAGCCTGGGCCGAGCGCCGGTGGTCCGGCGGGGACGGACCCAGGCTGTGGACGGCGGGACGGCGGGCCCGTCTGTGGACGGCCGGAGCCGCACGGGTCAGCCCGGGAAGGCCGGCTGACGCGCACCCGCCGCGGCCGGCTGGGGTACCCACACGACGCCGGACTGCACGAGCAGCTCGCCGGTCGAGGTGCCGACCACGATCGTCCGCTGCCCCTTCGCGGCGGCCAGGGTGACGCCGTCCGGCGTCGGCGCCAGCGGCGCCCCGGCGGGTCCGCCGAGGCGGAGCAGGTGGACA
>DASROP010000208.1:0-9555 GCA_035646835.1 Actinomycetales bacterium
GACGACGGACGACGGCTGGCCCTGGACGCGACGGATCGACTCAACGCGGCGGTGTTCCGCGCCCCGGGGATGCCGGACGGCGACCTGGCCGTCCTGGTCGACGTCCTCGCCGGGCTGCGGCGGGACGCCGGGGACTTCTGAGCTCAGCCGAGGTCGTACGGGCGCAACGTCTCCACGAGGCGCGGCGGCGGCTCGTCGGGCACGAAGGCCCACACCGACTTGCTGTCGCCGTCCGGGGACCAGCCCGTGCCGACGCTGAGCGTGTCGACGATGACCAGCCCCCGGCCGCCGCCGTCCTTGGTCGGCGACGCCGCGGGACGGGGCGGCAGCTGCGGACGGGAGTCGGTGACGAGCACGATCCAGCCGCCCGCGCTGCGCGAGAGGTGCACCTCAACGGGAGGAGCCGCGTGCCGGAGCGCGTTGCCGGCCAGCTCGGTCGCCACCAGCAGCACGCGCTCGGTCGGGTCCGCGAGCGCGAACGGGTGAGCGGTCGGGCCCTTGGAGTTCCCGATCTCCGCGCGAAGCCCTTCCCGGACGACATGCAGCTGGTCCGTCGCGTCGAGCGTCCACGACCCGCGGGGCTGGGCCACGGCAGGCTCGGGCCCGAGCATCTCGAAGGCGATGGCTAGACACCTCCCGTGTGCGCTTCCCGGTCGAGATTGCGACGCTACTCGCGGGTTCACCTTCGCGCCCGTCGACCCGGGGGCGCCGGTCACCCGACCGGCGGTGTCCGGCGTCCGAACCGCGTCGCCTGCTCGACCGCGTGACCGACCTCGAGGACCCTCCGGTCGGCCCGCGGCGGCCCGACCACCTGCAGCCCGACCGGGAGGCCGCCGGCGGAGAACCCGCCCGGCACCGACAGGGCCGGCAGGCCGGCGGCCGAGATGATCGTGCACGAGCGCATCCACCCGAGGTAGCTGTCCTGGCGCTGGCCGGCGACCAGCTCCGGGTACTCGGCCTCGACGTCGAACGGCAGCACCTGGGTGGTCGCCGCCAGCAGCACCTCGTAGCGCTCGAAGAAGTCCACGATCCCTAGGTGGAGCGTCGTGCGCAGGGCCTCGGCGCGGGCGACGTCGGCGCCGGAGAGCCGTCGGCCGCGCTCGACGTTCCAGCGGATCGCCTCCTTGACCTGGTCGCCGTGCCGCTCGACCAGCTCGGTGTGGGAGGCGGCGAAGTGCCACGCGCGCAGGACGTCGAACACCTCGTCGGCACCGGAGAGGTCCGGGCAGTCGTCGGTCACGGCGGCACCGAGACCCTCGAGCACCGGCACCAGGTCGGCCAGCACGGCGAGCACCTCTGAGTCGACGGGCACGCGGCCGCCCAGGTCCGGGGCCCAGGCCACCCGCAGCCCGCGCAGGTCGGACGGTAGGGGCGCGGCGAAGGTCGATCCGCTGTCGGGCAACGAGATCGGGCAGCGAGGGTCCGGCCCGGCGAGCACCGACAGCATCAGCGCCACGTCAGCGACGGTGCGTCCGAGCGGTCCCTGCACGGACAGGCCCGACCATCCCATCTGCACGGGGACGGTGGGCACGCGCCCCGGGCTGGGGCGCAGGCCGACGACGTTGCAGAAGGCGGCCGGGTTGCGCAGCGAGCCACCCATGTCGCCGCCCTCGGCCAGGGGCACCATCCCGCTGGCGAGGGCCGCGGCCGCTCCCCCGCTCGACCCGCCGGCGCTCACGCTCAGGTCGTAGGGGTTGCGCGTGACGCCGAAGACCGTGTTGAACGTGTGGGAGCCGGCAGCGAACTCGGGCACGTTGGTCTTGCCGACACGGACCGCCCCGGCGTCCCTCAACCGGGCGACCACCAGCTCGTCGTGGTCGGGGACGAAGTCGGCGTGCACCGGCGACCCGAACGTGGTGCGCATCCCGCCCGTGAGGTGGGTGTCCTTGTGGGCGACCGGCAGGCCGTGCAGCGGGCCGAGCCACTGGCCCCGCGCGGCGGCGGCGTCCGCGGCCGCCGCTGCCGCACGGGCTCCGTCGACGTCCAGGGTGACGATGGCGTTGACCGCCGGGTTCACCCGCCCGATCCGGTCGAGGTGGGCGTCGAGGAGCTCGACGGCCGACACCTCCTTGCGCCGCATCATCGCGGCGAGCTCGGTGGCGGGCGTGAAGCAGAGCTCGTCGGGCATGGACCGCATCATGCCGTTCACGCGCGCGTCGCCGTCGACTCCCTCGGCGGCGGGCCCGCGACGGCGCAGTGCACGTGGTGCTGGCACGGCTCGTCGTGCAGGACGTCGGCGCGGATCGTGAACGCCGCGATCACGCCGCCCGCGAGGGACAGGCCGGCGGTCAGCACCATCGCCAGGTGGAACGCGTCGGTGAGCGCGACCGGGTCGGCGTACTCCTCGCCGGTGAGGCCCACGGCGAGGGGCAGTGCGGCGACCGCCGCGAGCTGGGCGGTGCGGGCGACGGCGTTGTTGACCCCCGACGCGACGCCGGCCCGGCGCTCCTCGACGGCAGCCAGCACGGTCGCGGTCACCGGGGCGACGGTGGCGGCCAGGCCCAGCCCGAAGACGATGACGGCGGGCAGCACGTCCGTCAGGTAGGCGCTGCCCGGTTCGATCCTCAGCATCAGCAGCATGCCGGCAGCGATCGTGGCGGGCCCCACCGTCAATGGCCACCTGGGGCCGATCCGTTGGGCGAGAGCGCCGGCGGACGACGACAGCGCGAGCATGACCACGGTGATCGGGAGCGACGCCGCTCCGGCCTGGAGGGGCGTGTACCCGAGGCTCGTCTGCAGGAAGACGACGAGGAGGAAGAACACCCCGCCCAGCGCGGCGTAGACGACGAACGTGATCGCGTTGGCGGCGCTGAACTGCCGGGAGGAGAAGATGTCCAGCGGCATCATCGGACTGGGTTGCCGGCGCTCGACGACGACGAAGGCGACGGCCGCCCCGGCGCCGACGACCGCGGCCACGACTGCGGCGACCGGGGCAGTCTCGGCCTGCACCAGGGCGAAGGTCAGGCCGCCGAGCGCGAGGGTGGCCAGCACCGCCCCCCAACGGTCCACGGGGCCGGTCGCGGACTCATTACGCGACTCGGGGATCTTCGAGAGGCCGACGACCGCCACGAAGACACCCAGCGGCACCGGGATGACGAAGATCCAGCGCCAGGAGTACTCGACGAGCCAGCCACCGAGCAGCGGGCCGATCGCGGCGGCCACACCGAGGAGGGCCGACCAGGCGCCGATCGCCTTCGCGCGGTCCTGCGGGCGCAGCAGCGCCTCCAGCATGGCCAGGCTGCCGGGTGTGAGCAGGGCGCCGCCGACTCCCTGCAGGGCCCTCCCGGCGATCAGCGCCTCGATGTTCGGGGCGACGGCGCAGACCAGCGAGGTGACCGTGAACAGGCCGACCCCGGTGACGAAGATGCGCCGTCGTCCGAGCCGGTCGCCGAGCGACCCGCCGAGCAGGATCAGCGAGGCCAGCGTGAGCAGGTAGCCGTTGAGCACCCACTGCAGGCCGGCGATGCCGGCGTCCAGCTCCGCTCCGATGGCGGGCAGGGCGACGCTGACGACGGTCGCCTCGATCTGGGCCACCGCCGAACCGAGGATCGCCACCGCGAGCAGCCACCGGCCGGCCGGGCTGTCCAGCGCGATCGGCCGGGCATCGGACCGCTCGTCGGAGTCGTCCACGGGCTCAGCCTAGATTCCCCCCGCCCCCCGACGATCAAGGAACTCCCGGTGGATCAAGGACTTCCCGACCGGTCCGGAGTTCCTTGATCGTCACGGGGTTCCTTGATCGTCACGGAGTTCCTTGATCGTCGAGGTGTAGCGGTCGAGGACGATCTCGACGAGGCGGACGTCGACGGGCCCGTCGAGCCCGTCGAGCCCGTCGAGCAGGGGCGCCGCGACGACGTCGGCCCCGGCGCGGTCGAGCCGGTCGTGGAAGTGACCGGGTGCCAGCAGGTACGAGGCGACGGCGACCCGGCGGGATCCGCCGTCCCGCAACGCCGTCACGGCCTCGGCGACGGTCGGGGTGGCGCTCGCACCGAAGCCGGCCACCACCGGCCCCGTCCACCGCGCGGCCAGCGCCGACCGCATCAGCTCGACGTCGGCACCGGCACGTGGCTCGCTCGACCCTGCGGCGGCGAGGACGACGCCGTCCCCGGCCACGGCACCCGCCGACTGCAGGCGATCGCGCAGCATCTCGACGAGCCGCGGGTCAGGGCCGAGCGCCGGCGCGGCCACGGCACCGGCGGCGGAGCGGACGGCGTCGGCGACGTCCGTCCGCACGTGAAAGCCCGCCGACAGCAGCAGCGGGACGACGACGCACGCCCGCCCGGACCCGGCCAGCCGGGCCACGACCTCGGCGACCGACGGCGGCTGGACGTCGACGAACGCCGGCTCGACGTCGAGGTCCGGCCGCGCGTCGCCGACCGCGACGAGCAGCTCGGCCACCGCTCGCCGCCCGGAGGTCGACCGGGTGCCGTGGGCGCAGCCCACCAGCACCGGCGGAGTCGGGTGAGACACCCGTCCCACGATACGGTCGCCGGTTGTCGACTCCGCGCTCGCCACGGGATGCTGGCGCCCGTGATGAGGACCCGCGTGCTGGTGAGCCGCCGCGCCGTGGACCTCCTCCGGGTCGCCAGCGCGATCTGTCGCTGACCCGTTCCACCCTCCGCCCCGCCGTGACAACGGCCCGGCGGGTGAGCCACGCCCCGCTCACGGAACGGATCCGCCAGTGCTCAAGCTCGTCCTCCTCGCCCTCGTCGGACTCGGTGCCCAGCTCGTCGACGGCAGCCTCGGGATGGCCTACGGCGTCACGTCGACCACCCTGTTGCTGGCCATCGGGACCAACCCGGCCGCCGCCTCGGCCACCGTCCACCTCGCGGAGATCGGCACGACGCTGGCCTCCGGCGCCGCCCACTGGAAACTCGGCAACGTCGACTGGCCGGTGGTCGCCAAGGTCGGTGTCCCCGGTGCCGTCGGGGCGTTCGCCGGGGCGACGGTCCTCTCGTCGGTGTCGACGGGGGCCGCCGCGCCGCTGATGTCGCTGATCCTGCTCGCCCTGGGCCTGTACGTCTTCACGCGTTTCACGTTCCAGCCCCTGCCCCGCACGGCGCCGGACCGCCCGCTGGGCAAGCGCTTCCTCTCCCCGCTCGGCCTCGTGGCCGGCTTCGTCGACGCGACGGGCGGCGGCGGGTGGGGGCCGGTGGGGACGCCGGCGATCCTGGCCAGCGGCCGCCTCGAGCCGCGCCGCGTGATCGGCTCGATCGACACCAGCGAGTTCCTCGTCGCCGCGACGGCCAGCGTCGGCTTCGTCGTCGGCCTCGGGTCGGCCGGCATCGACGGCGCCTGGGTGCTCGCCCTGCTGGCCGGCGGTGTGGTCGCCGCGCCGATCGCCGCGTGGCTGGTGCGGCACATCCCGCCGCGGGTGCTGGGTTCGCTCGTCGGCGGCGTCATCATCCTCACCAACGCGAGCACCCTGCTGCGCAGCGACTGGGTCGGTGCGCCCGACGCCGTCCGGTACGCGGTCTACGCCGCGGTGCTCACCGTGTGGGCCGCCGCCGTGTCCCACTCGGTACGTCGCCACCGCGCGGAGACGTCGGTCGCGCCCACTCAGGTCGGCCAGTCGGGAGACAGCCGGACGACGTCACCCACCACGACGACCGCGGGGGGCCGGACGCCGACGCGCTCGGCCTCGTCCGCGACGGTGGCCAGGGTGCCGACGGTGACGCGCTGGCGCGGTGAGTAGCCGTCCTCGACGACGGCGACCGGGGTCGCAGCCGGTCGCCCGGCCTCGACGAGAAGCCGGCAGGTCCGCGCCAGGGTGCTGACACCCATCAGCAGGACGAGCGTGTGGTCGGCGCCGCCCGGTACCTCGCCGAGGTCGTCGTGGCCGGTCAGGACGCTGAACCCGCGCGCCACCCCGCGGTGGGTCACGGGGATGCCGGCCGCCGCCGGGACGGAGACGGCGCTGGTCACACCCGGCACGACCTCCACGCGGACGCCGGCGGCGCGGCACGCCGCGACCTCCTCGCCACCGCGCCCGAGGACGTAGGGGTCACCGCCCTTGAGCCGGACGACGCGCCGTCCGGCCCGGGCGTGCTGCACCAGCAGCGCGTTGATCTCGTGCTGCGGCACCGGGTGGTGGCCGGGGGCCTTGCCGACGTCCACGACCACGACGTCGTCCGCCAGCTCGGCGAGCAGGCCCCGGGGGCCGAGCCGGTCGACGACGACGACGTCGGCCTCGGCGAGCAGCCGTCGTCCGGCCACCGTCACCAGCGCGTCGTCACCGGGCCCGCCACCGACCAGGGCCACCGAGCCTGCCCCGCTCCGACGGTGACGGCGCAGGGGCAGGTCCCCGGCCTGCATCGCACCGGCCACCGCGTCCCGCAGCGCCACCGACCTGCGAGGGTCGCCGCCCGCGGTCACGGCCACCTGGACGTCGTCGACCCGCGCCACCGCCGGCGACCAGGCGGTCGAGACGGCGGCGTCGCCCGCGTGCACGCACCACACCCGCAGGGCGTCGGCGTCGCTGGCCACCAGCGCGTCGACCGCGGAGTCGCCGGTCGCGGTGTGCACGAGCCAGGCGCCGTCCAGGTCGCCGGAGGCGTAGTCGCGGGGCACCCAGGCGAGCCGGCCGGACGCGGCGCGCTCGGCCAGGTCCTCGCACAGCCAGGGGGACACCACCGTCACCTCCGCCCCGGCCTCGAGCAGCGACGCCGCGCGGCGTGCGGCGACGGGCCCGCCGCCGACGACCACGACCGGCCTGCCGGCGACGCGGAGCGTGAGCGGGTACATCAGATCGCGTACGCGCTGGGACGCTGGTGCGGGTGGCGGACGGCGGCGAGCGGGTCGCCGACCATGCCTGCCGCCAGCGTGGCGCCGTCGTGGGCGTCGACGAGCAGGAAGGCGCCGGTACGGCGGGCGTCGACGTACTGCTCGGCGGCGATCGGCGCGGACAGCCGGAGCCGCACCCGCCCGATGTCGTTGAGCGACAATGACTCCGCGGGCACCTGCTCGACGGCGTCGAGGTCCAGCATGCCGACGATGTCGCGGACGACGGCCCGCACCGTTCGCGTCGTGTGCTTGAGCAGCACCCTCGTCCCCGGCAGCAGTGGGCGGTCGGAGAGCCAGCAGACGGTGCCGTCGACGTCCTGCGTGGGGACGGGGGCGTCGGCGGCGGCCGCGATCAGGTCCCCGCGTGCGACATCCACGTCGTCGGCCAGCCGCAGCGAGACCGACTGCGGTGCAAAGGCCTCAGCGAGCTCGTGGCCCGCCGCGTCGATCCCGGCGACCGTCGTCCGCGAGCCCGACGGCAGCACCACGACCTCGTCACCCACCCGGATGACGCCGGAGGCGACCTGTCCCGCATAACCGCGGTAGTCGCGGTGGCACGGTTCGCGCGCCGCCGACTGAGGGCGCAGCACGACCTGCACCGGCAGCCGGAACGGCTCGCCGCCGACGTCGTCCGCCGGTGGCAGCGTCTCGAGCAGCCCGAGCAGGCTCGGGCCCTCGTACCAGGGGGTGCGGTCGGAGCGCTCGACGACGTTGTCGCCGTCCAAGGCCGAGGTGGGGACCGCCCGCAGGTCGGGCAGGCCGAGCTCGCGCGCGACGTCGTCCAGCTCCTTGACGACCCCGGTGAACACGGCCTGGTCGAAGCCGACGAGGTCGATCTTGTTGACGGCGACCACCACGTGCGGCACCCGGAGCAGGGCCGCGACAGCCAGGTGGCGACGGGTCTGCTCCAGCACCCCCTTTCGGGCATCGACGAGCAGGACGACGGCGTCGGCGGTGCTCGCGCCGGTCACCGTGTTGCGTGTGTACTGCACGTGGCCGGGGCAGTCGGCGAGCACGAACGTGCGCGCCGCCGTGGCGAAGTAGCGGTAGGCCACGTCGATGGTGATGCCCTGCTCGCGCTCGGCGCGCAGGCCGTCGGTGAGCAGAGCAAGGTCAAGGCTGTCGATGCCGTCCTTGACGAACCCGCGGCTCCGGCTGACACGCTCGACGGCGTCCAGCTGGTCGGCCAGCACCGACTTCGTGTCGTGCAGGAGCCGGCCCACGAGCGTCGACTTGCCGTCGTCCACCGACCCCGCGGTGGCCAGCCGAAGCAGCGTCGTCATCAGAAGTACCCCTCCTTCTTCCGGTCCTCCATCGCGGCCTCCGACATCCGGTCGTCGGCGCGCGTCGCCCCGCGCTCGGTGAGCCGGCTCGCGGCGACCTCGAGGACGACGTCGGCGACGGTGGCGGCGCGGTCGACAGCCGCGCCGGTGCACGACATGTCGCCGACGGTGCGGTAGCGCACGGTGCGCGTCTCGACCCACTCGTGCTCGGCCGGCCGGGAGTGCGAGCCGACGGCGAGCCACATGCCGTCGCGCGCGAAGACCTCCCGCTCGTGGGCGTAGTACAGGCTCGGCAGGTCGATGCGCTCGGCCTCGACGTACCGCCAGACATCGAGCTCGGTCCAGTTGCTGAGCGGGAAGACGCGGCAGTGCTCGCCGGGGCGGTGCCGCCCGTTGTAGAGGTTCCACAGCTCCGGGCGCTGGTTGCGCGGGTCCCACTGGCCGAACTCGTCGCGCAGGCTGATCACCCGTTCCTTCGCGCGCGCCTTCTCCTCGTCCCGGCGTCCCCCGCCGAGGACTGCGTCGAAGCGGTGGAGCGCGATGGCGTCGAGCAGCGGCTGGGTCTGCAGCGGGTTGCGGGTGCCGTCGGCCCGGTCGCGGAGCCGGCCGTCGTCGATGTAGTCCTGTACCCGCGCCACCTCCAGCCTGAGGCCGAGCCGCTCGGTGGTCGCGTCACGGAACGCCAGCACCTCGGGGAAGTTGTGGCCGGTGTCGATGTGCAGCACCCCGAACGGGACCGGCCCTGGCCAGAACGCCTTGGCGGCCAGGTGCAGCATCACGACGGAGTCCTTGCCACCGCTGAACAGCAACGCCGGCCGCTCGAACTCCCCCGCCACCTCGCGGAGGACGTGCACCGACTCGCTCTCCAGGGCCTCGATCTGCGACAACCTCCTCCCGTCCTGTGTGCGTGTTGCGCTGTCTGAAGGCGTGTTGAGACCGCTCCGCGTGCACAGAGGACGGGTCATGAGTGGATCCCGCACTCGGTCTTGGGGAGCCCGGCCCAGCGCCCCGAGCGAGGGTCCTCGCCGGCCGCGACGCTATGGGTGCAGGGGGCGCAGCCGATCGAGGGGTACCCGTCGGCGAGCAGCGGGTTCAGCGGGACGTCGTGCGCTCTCGCGTAGTCGGTCAGGTCGGCGGCGCTCCAGGCGGCGAGCGGGTTCAGCTTCACGAGGTGGTGTCGCTCGTCGAAGGTGACCAGCGGCGTGGTCGCGCGAAGCGGCGACTCGTCACGGCGGACGCCGGTCACCCACGCCTCGTAGCCGGCCAGGGAGTCGGCCAGCGGCTCGACCTTGCGCAGCCGGCAGCAGGTGGCCGGGTCGCGGTCGTGCAGGCGGGGCCCGTACTCGGCGTCCTGCTCGGGCACGGTCTGCCGCGCGCGGACGTCGACCACGGTGACCGGCAGTGCCGCGGCGACGGCGTCACGTGTGCGGAGGGTCTCGGCGAAGTGGTAGCCGGTCTCCAGGAAGAGCACGTCGACACCGGGTCGGTGCAC
>DASROP010000209.1:0-13713 GCA_035646835.1 Actinomycetales bacterium
GCCCGGCAGCGTCGGCCGGCCAGGTCCGCCCAGCAAGCCACCCGATGTCACCTCCAGGGCGGCCTGCTCGACCACCGACCCGAGCGCCGACTCCAGCAGCGGGACAGCCGTGGCCCGGGCACTCGTGGGCGCTGGAGCCGCCGGGGCGCTGACGCCGGTGAGCACCCCGAGCCCCGAGCGCAGGGCCGCGTCGGCGTTGCCGTGGTTGCGCACCAGGTGCTCCGAGACCATCGCGCGCGCGGCCGTGTCGGGCAGGCCGCTCGACTTCGCGATGCCGAACAGCTTGGCGCTCGGGGACAGGGCACCCTCGTCCAGGATCCGGCCGAAGTCCTCGGTCAGCCGGGTCAGGCTGACCGTCAGGTCCGGCTCCGGCTCCGCGGGAGTCGTGGGCTCGGCGGCGACGGCGGCCTCGGTCGCTCGATCCGCGTGGTCCTCGCTCTCCGCAGGTTCGCCTGCCACGGCCTCGGCCCGGATGGCCTCGGTCGCCGGGGTGACGCCCCCCAGCCCTCCGGCCAACAGCCCACCCGCCAGGAGGCCACCACGGGTGAGCGTCGGGAGCTCGACCGTCATGCCCTTGAGCTTCTCCAGCTGGGTGCGGACGACGGTCTGCGAGAGGTCGACGTCGAGCAGCTGGTGCCGGCTCGCGGTCTCGAGCACGAAGGCGGCCTTCGGGTCGGTGACGATCTGGTTGCGGCGGGCGAAGACGTCGAAGTCCGCGGCCGCCGTCTCGGCCGCGCCGACCGCGACGGTGTCCGAGCGGTCGCGTAGGGCCGCCAGCACGCGGGCGGGGTCGAGGGCGATCGACACGCTGCCCCCGAGCTCCTGACTCAGGTCCAGGTCGAGCAGCACCGGTGGCCGGGTCGCCAGCGGGATCGGGAAGGGCAGCGGGCGGGGGCGCACCGTCGTGGTGACCGGCGGCTCGCGGCCGGCCAGCACGTTGCCCGTGACCGCGACGAGCGAGTCGCCGGCGCGGACCAGCAGCACGGTGACCGCGCCCGGACACTCCAGCCGGTTCGACCCGACCACGCAGGAGTCGACGTCGCGCAGGTAGACCGCGCCCGTCGTCCCCGTGGACACCAGCGTGTTGCCGGTAAGCGTCGTGCCCAGCAGCACCTGGCCGGAGCCGATCGCGAGCAGGGCCGGCCCCCGGGCGACGATGTCGTTGTCGCAGACCTGGAGCGTCATCCGGATCTGCCGCGGAGGGAGCGGGACCAGCCACGGTCGGGGCCGGACGAGGAAGTCCAGCAACGGACGCAGGTTGGGGTGTGCGACGGGGCCCAGCACCGGAGGCTCGAGCCACCGGGTCGCGAGGGAGTCCGCGAGCACCGGAGCCGACAGCGTCAGAGCCGGCGCCGTCAGCAGCGACAGCGCAGGCGGGCGGACGGCTGCCACGGTGGCGGCGGCCACGCCGGGCTGGATGCTCCCGCCGGGCACCCCGGCCAGGCCTTGAGCGGCGCCGGAGGCGACGACGTCCTGGGTCCGGACCGGGCCGATCAGCGAGATGAGCTCAGGCCGCAACGGCCACAGGACGGGTGGCAGCTTCGGGCGGGGCGGCCGCGGCGGCGGGTCGACCTCGAGGAACGGCGTCGTGCTCAGGGCGGTGAAGTCCCACGAGCGACCGTCGAGACGACCGCCGCCCTCGGGGAAGGTGGCCGGGACGGTGAGCAGACCCACCCCACCGAGCTGACCGCCCGTGTGTCGAAGCTGGTTTCCGCTCGCCGCGACGTCGCCGTGGAAGCGCACGGCGATCCCATGCAGGACGCCGGGATGGGTTCCGGACCCGTTGCCGTCCAGGCGGTTCCCGCGCAGCACGAGGCGCCCACGACCGCGGACCTCCAGGACAGCGCGGCCCGGCGCCGTCGCGTCGGCGGGCTCGGTGGCAGCCCCCGCGCACCCCTGGACGTCGTTGCCGTCGACCCGCACCCGCGCGGCGACCGCACCGGCGTCGACCGTGATCCCCGCGACCACGGCGCCGCGCACGACGTTGTCGTCGACGACGACCTCGGGCGCCCCAGCGCCGTCCTCGTCGAGCGGGTCGAGAGGGGCCAGCGGGTGTACGTCGGCTCCGCCGACGACGATGCCGCGACGCCCCGAGGTGACGGTGTTGGCACTCACCGTGACCGACCCGTCGACACGGGCGGCGACCACGCCGTCCGCTGGCAGCGGGGCCACCACCTCGGGCGGCAACGTCGGTCGCGGGAACGGCCGCGGCACCAGCGTCAGCACGGACAGGTCCACCTCGACCCGGTCCAGCAGCGACGGCAGGTCCGGTGCAGCCGCGAGTGAGTGGGCGGAGGACGGGCTCAGCAGTGACTCGGCGGCGCGCAGCCGGGAGCGGGCGGCTTCGAGGCGTTCCGTGTCCGCCGCGTCCGGCTGCAGGGCGAGGGGCAGCGCCCCGGCCAAGGTGGCGACGGCGTCCGCGGCAGTCGAGCCGACCTGCTCGGCCGCGACGGCCGAGACCTCGGCGAGCACCGAGCTCATCCGGTGCAGGCCGACCGCCCGCGTGGTGCCCGAACGGCCGCCGAGCTCGGTGACCCCGGCGCTGACCTCTTCGAGCAACCGGCGGCGGTCGCCCTCCGGGAGGTCGACCTCAGAGGAGACGGCTGACCGTAGGTGGGTGCCGAGCGCGGCGACGGCACTGCCTCGCTCGTCGCCGGTGGCGGTGCGCAGGCCGACCGCGAGCTGCGCCAGGCCGGCGAGACGCTCGGTCACCTGCGTCGGGGCGACCTCGTTGGCGAGGGGTGCCGCGGCGTGGACGACCCGGGCCTGGTCCGCCCGCAGCATCGCCAGGCTCTGCGCAGCGTCCGCCTTGTGCCGCTCCCGGTCGCGGGGCTCGTCCGCCGCGGCGCGGACGGCGTCGCGCACGCGCTCGACGTGTGTGGCCAGGTCGGGGTGGTCGCCGACGAGCCGGGACAGCTGGGTGATGTTGCCGCTGAGCAGCCGCAGGCTGCGCGTCTCGGCCGCCTCGTCGCGATCGCCCAGCGCTGCGAGGTTGCGGTCGACCCAACCGGCGGTGAGCATGACCAGCTGCCCGTGCGCCTGCTCTTCCTCGGCACCCACCTCGGCGGCGCCGATGGTGGATCCCTGCTCGGGGTCGGCGAGGAACGTCTGCACGTTGGCGAGCGCCTCGCGCGCGGAGTCGACGTCGGCCGCGGCGGGCGCCGTCCTGGTGCGTCGCAGTCGCTCGTAGCGCTGCCGCACCGTGGTGGCCAGCGGAGCGTTCGCCTGGCCGAGGGCGGTCACCAGGGAGTCGACGCCGTCGGCGAGGCCGTCGATGACGGCCGGCGTCACCTGGCCCGCCGCGGGTCGCTCGAGCTCGGTCTGGACGGCGACGAGCACGCTGCCCAGCAGCTTGTGCTGAGTCGGAGTCAGCACCGTGCCACTCGCGGCACCGCTCAGCCGACGGCCGCTCGCGACGGTCCCCAGGTCTCCGGCGAGCGTCAGCGCGGCCGCCAGCTCGGCGGCACTGCCCGGGTCTGCCGCCACGACTGCCTGCGCGTGCCCGGCCAGGTCGAGATCGAGGGACAGGCCCTCGAGCAGGGCGGGGGCGTCGGCCACGACGTCCTCGACCGCGGCGACGAGCGTGACGCGGTCGCGGGTCATGGCGCTGTCGAGCCGTCCCGCGACCCCCCACGCCTCCGCGGTGCGCTCGTCGGGCGCGGTCAGCTCGGCCGCGCGGGACACCGCCACCCGGACCAGGTGGGCGGCGGCCGTGTGGTCGGCGTCCCCCTGGGCCTCTCGCATCGCTTGGACGGCCTCGTCGAGCTGGAGTCCCAGCCGGGCGGTCTGGCCGCCGCGCTCGGCCAGCTCGGTGCTGACGGCCTCCATGGCCGTGTAGATACGGCGCCCGACCTGCTCGCGGGCGCGCCCGCGGACGACCGCGTAGGTGTGCGACAGGGAACGCAGACCGACCAGGGCCTCGTACAGGTCACCGGCCGGTCGGACGGCCAGCGTGGGCAGGGTGTCGAGGAAGTCGACCAGGCCGGGGCGGACCGGGACGGGCAGTGGGACCGGTGCGAGCCGGCGTACGGCGCCGTGCACGTCGCGCACGTCGTTGTCCTGGATCCGGTGGTCCTCGCCACCGAGCGCGGCGATCCCCGCGACGTGCACATCGGCGCCGGCCAGGTCGGTGGGCAGGTCGGGACGGCCGACCCCCCGGATGCGGTTGCCGGAGACGAGGGCGTCATCGACGACGCTCAGGCCGATGCCGGCGCGCAAGGTGGCGGCCTCGAGCCACCGGAGCAGACCGTCGAGAGCGGTGCGCACGCCGGCGCCCTGGGCGGCGAGCACCGACTGCACCAGCGTGCGAGGCGTGCGCCCCGCAGCCATGGCGACGTGCTCCTGCGCGGCGCGTTGAAGCGCTGGTGACCACTCCAGGGCCGCGGTGGCGACGTCCTCGATGGTGCAGCCCAGCACGCGCAGCCGGCCGACGGCCCCCGCGTGTCCGAGACCGCGGACGCCGCTGCCACCGACATGGCGTACGTCGCAACCGGTCAGCGTCACGTCGAGGACGGGGGCCGAACCGCCGACCACGATCCCGTGGGCCGCGGTGGACGCCCCCGCTCCGGTGACTCGGGTGTCGCCGATCGTCACGTCGGTGACCGGGTGGTCCAGCGTGTCGTCGGCGTCCACGCCCGAGCCCACGACGACGCCCGCCTCGAGCGCCAGGGGCGACTGGTCGGCAGCGGTGGCCGGCAGGTCCACGACGCACCCGTCGACCCGGGTGCGCGAGCCCGCGACCCGGATCCCGGCCCGCACCGGCGCGGCGGCGGCGGCGAGACGGACCTGGTTGCGGTCGACGTCGGCGACGTCGGCCACGACGTCGATGCCGATCCCGGTGACGTCCAGGACGCGGTTGTCCGCGACCGTGGTCCGGTCGATTGTCTCGGCGTGCCTGGCTTCGGCGCGGTCCTCCAAGCGCACGCCGGTGGCGAAGTCGGCCACGTCGTTGTCCCGGACGACGACGCCCTCGAGGTTGCCGTCGGTGACAAGCACGCCGGTGCCGGCCCCCGTCTCGCCGGCGCGCAGGTCGTTGCCGACCACCCGCAGCCCCTGGACGAACAGGCCGGCCCGGGGACGCAGGACCAGCGCGCTGGGAGCCAGGCTCCGGGCGAGCGCGGTCACCGCGACGCCCGAGCGCGCGTGCACGGCGCAGGTGCTGACCTCGACCTCGGTGATGCTGCCGGTGAGCAGCACGCCGGAGCCGCCCCCCGCCCGCTCGGTGGAGGTGATCCGCAGGTCGCGCAGGGTCACGTCCCGGCTGTCACCCACGCTGACGACGCCGTGGGGCAGACGCCGCAGGGTCTCGAGCTGGTCCGGCGCGACATCCTCCAGGGTCCGACCCGGCTGCGTGCGCTGCAGGCGGCGCAGCTCGAGCACGGTGGCGACGACGGAGGCGAAGGCGCGTCCCTCCCACGGACCCAGAAGTCGCACGCGGTCGCGCAGGGAGTCGAGCAGCCCGGCGAGGCCGGTCGCGGGGGCCAGCACGTCCGCCCGGGTGAGGGCGCCGCCGCCGTCGTCGACGGGCACCAGGTCGCCCACGAGCCCGCCGCCGTCGACCGGCTCCCCGCCGATCGGCACGTCGGCGCTCGGCACCTCCACGAGGTCCATGAGCTCGAGCGCGACGGGCGCGTCGGTCCCACAGCGGTCCAGCACGAAGGCGCCACCGGCCCCCCGGACCTCGAGCCGGGTGGCGGCTCCGTCGCCGAGGATCCGCACGCCCGACAGGTTCTGGAGCACCACCGGGTGCTCGAGCACGTAGGTGCCCGCGCGCAGGTAGATCGTCCCGGGTCGGCCACCCAGCTCCGCCAGCGCGGCGTGCACGGCCTCGTCGCCGGTGACCCCCTCGGAGAGGTCCTGGTCGATGTGCCCGAAGGTCCGCTCCCCGTCGCCGACGACGACGGTGAACGCGCCGGGGGCGAGGTGTCGGGCGCCGAGCTCGATCAGCCGATCGCGGACCTGCACCAGGGGCAGGAACCGCACGCGGAGGTCGGTGAAGGTACGCCGTACGGGCGCCCCCGCGGCCTCGCGGGTCGCCTCCACCAGGCCGAGCCGGGCCCGGCTGTGCCACGGGCCGTCGGGGGGAACCTCGGTCCGCCGCTCGACGACGCCCTGGGAGGCGCCGTCGGGGGCCACGACCCGGGCGGTGAACTGCCAGTGCTCACCGGGCCGGTGGCTCTCGCCGGAGAGGGCGAAGGTGATGTTGTCGACCAGGCGGTAGCGCACGCCGGTGACCAGCCAGTCCGCGCCGTCCCACCGTCGTACGGCGGCCACGTCCGCCGTCCGCAGCACCTGGCCGGGCCCGCCCCCGCCCGACAGTGGCGCGGGGTCGTCGCCGATAAGGTGCCCGTCCGGCTCGAGCTCGAGACGACCGGTCGCGGTGTCGACCGACCGCAGCCGGCGCAGGACGGGGTGGTGCCGCGCGTCCCCGGGGTCCAGCCGTGCAGCCTCGTCCTCCAGGGTCACCACCTCCCCGGCGCGGAAGCGGGCAGCCTGGAAGGAGCCGACGCTCAGGGTCAGGCCGTCGGCGGGGACGTCCGCGGTGAGCGGGGCGGCGAGCGCGGCGTTGTCGCGCGACCACAGGACGGCGCGATCCTCGGTGCCGGCGATGCCCAGCACCTCGACCCGGACGTGGGCGTTGGTGTCGCCCGTGTAGCCCATCCCGGTCGTCACCTGCTCGGTGGACAAGCAGCGCTCGCGGCACCGGTCCGGCTCCTCTGGCGGGGTCCGGTCCGGCAGCGCGCCGTCGGGCACGTCGCTGCTGAGCCGGCCGGCGCTGGTCGCGGTGCCCACCGGCGGCAGGGCCTCGGCCTCGACCTGACGGGCCCGGACCTGGACCACCTGCTGACGTCGGAACGTGGTGGCATCGCCGTCGAGCGCCGGCTCGCTGATGAACTGGTCCTGCCAGGAGTGCACCTCGCGGTCCCAGACGTCGACCTCGAGGACGTGGCGCACGGTCGCGCCGGCGTCCGGCTCGGCGAGCGGGACGGGAGCCGGCAGGAAGGGCTGGGTGGAGTAGCGCCAGTCGGCCTCGACGAAGGCGCGCCGGCCGTCGAGGTAGAGCCGGCCGGCGGTTCCGGGCGTGCCGCCTCCGCCGCGCAGCACCACGTCGGCCCCGAGGGCGGCGTCGGTGGCCTCGAGGGCGTCGAGGTCGGTGGCGGCGCGCGGCGGCAGTTCGGTGACGCCCCATCCGGTGAGCACGAGCGTGCGGTTGGCGCCGGCGCCCCGCGCGAGCGGGGCCAGGGTGTTCACGGGAATGGTGAGCACTCCGTCGCGGTGCTCGGCCGGCACGTCCAGGACCTCGTGCCAGTCGCCGTCCTGGTCGCGGACCTCGACCCGGGTGAGGGCCACCTCGTCGTCGCTCGCGACCCGGGCGATGCGCAACCGGACGCGCAGGTCGGCGGCCTGCCAGGGGGTCGTGCTCTGGCGGTCCGACCCGGTCGCGGGTTGCGGCACGGCGAGCAGGTCGATCCTTTGCGGCAGCACCCGGCGTACCGTCACGTGGCCGCGGGCGCGCAGCACGTGGGGGAGGGTCTCGGGGTCGCGTCGCTCCAGCCGGAGCTCCGGCGGGATGACGCGGGCGTCGCCCGGCGCCAGCCCCGAGCCCGACCAGCCGTTCGTCGTCGTGACCGCGTCGAGCACGAACGTCTCGGCCACCCGGAAGCCGTCGTCAGGAGAGCCCTAGGCCAGGTCCGCGGAGCGCCGGCGCGAGTCGGTGAGCGTCAGGCGTGCGTGCTCGTTGCCGTCCGCGTCGAGGCGGGCCCGGCCCATCTCCTCCTGTACGGCGACGAACCGCCGCGCCTCGTCGAAGCGTTCCCGCGAGGTGTAGCCCTTCATGGCAGGCTCCTTCCCATCCGGTGCACGTCGTCTGCTGCGCGGTCGCTGTGCTTCGCCGCCAGCCCCAACGGCAAGAAGTCGTCCGTGCGCCGCGTGAGCTCGGTCAGGGAGCGACCGCGGTCCGCATGGGCGCCCGGCGGGCCGCCCGCCTCGCCCAGGGTCAGCACCGCAGCCGGGTTGTTGTCGTCGAGGACCAGGTAGCGCGGCCAGGTCGGGCGGATGACGGCGAACGACACCTCGGCCTCCAGCCCGCGCCAGGACCGGGGCCGCCGGTCCGGGTCGCGCGGCGCCACGCAGCGGCGCAACCAGCCCAGGTCGGGGCGGTCGCAGGTGAGCGGCCCGGCGAAGACACTCGACGTCGCCTCGAGGACGCCGGCCAGGACCGCTCCGTGCACGGTGCACTCCCGCAGTCGCAGGTGCGCCCCGGCGGCGTCGATCGCCGGCGCGGTCCGGTCGCCGGCGTCGAAGGTGCACCCGGCGGCGATCACCAGGACCCAGGGCGGCACCTCGAGCCGGGCCACCTGGCAGCCGTGCAGGCGCAGCACGATGGCCGGCTCAGCGGGCGTGGCCCGCAGCAGGGTGGTGTGGTGACCCGCCCCGGCGACGCGCAGGCCGACGCCCCCGGGCCGCCCCAGGTCGCACCAGCGCAGGTCGGCCTCGCCGGCGGTCACGGCCAGCTCGACCGTGCCGCCGGACGCGAGACCGGTGAGCATCACGTGCGGTCCGACGGCGGACCGCCCGGCACCGTCGGAGCGCTCGAGGAGAGTGAGGCTCACCCCGTTGTCGTCGGCGGCGAGGAACGGGTAGCCATCCGGGTCGGAGGCGTGGACGGACGTCGTCGCCCCCTCCCGCACCTGGCCGGTTGCCGCTGCCAGCCGGGGGCTGCCCACCACGGCGACGACGGCCGGTCCGGTTGCCGTCGCGACCAGCTCGAGAGCCGTGTCGAGCCGGGTCACCAGGGGCAGGCCGGTGGGGTCGAGGCGTCCCGGTGCTCCCACGACAAGCGGGGGCTCGGCCCGCCCGTTCGCCTCGGGCGGGGCCGGCAGCGCGAACCGCCCGGGGTCGTCGGGATCGTCGGGCTCGACCCAACGGCTGGGCAGCGTGGCACCGGGCGGGACAAGACCGGCGCCCAGCGCAGCGCCCCGGGCGACGTGGTAAGACGCGGTGAACCGCGGCGCCGTGCCGGCCGGACGCACACCACCCAGCACGGCGGGGAGCACGACCCGGCCCAGTCGCGGGTCGAACGCGATCGTGTCCTCCAGCTCCAGGGCGATCGGTTGGGCCCAGGGACCGAGGGCGGCCTGCCGCAGGCCTAGGGGCGCCCACGCGATCCGGCCGGTCGCACCCATCCGCGGGACAGTCGGGGCGTCCCGCCCGCGCGAGACGGCGGCGGCCTCGCGGTTGCGGCCCAGGCGCAGCCGGAACCGGGCCGGCGTACCGGCGGGGAACCACGTGCGCGTGCTCCCGTCGCGGTCGACGAAGGCGACGTGCGGCTGGTCGGGAGGCAGGTCGAGCGCGGGCAGGAACGCGAGGTGTCCCTGGCCTCCGACCGTGACGACGACCTCGCTCGGCGGCAGGGGTGCCGCGCCCACGACCAGCAGCTCGTCGCCGTCCACGACGCTCTCGCCCTCGGCCGGCGGGTTCGGCGCCTGCTCCTCGGGAGGTTCGACCTGCCAGGCGCCCGCGCCCACCGCCAACCGCGCGGCGCGAGGCCGCACCCGGTCGCCCCAGACCACGGCCCGGAGGCCGCCGGCGTCCGCCCAGGCCGTCAACGTTCCCGGACCACCCGCAGGCAACGGTAGGGAGGGGAGCGGCTCCCACCGCGGGCGGGCGGCGTCCGGACGCACCCGATGCACGAGGGGGCACAGCAGACCCCCTCGCTCGGCGGCGCCACCGATCCGCACGAGCCCAGTGGGAGTGACCAGGAGCTGGCCGCCGCTGCGCGCGACCTGGTCCCGCACGCGACGCTGCACCCAGCGGCGTCGGGCGACCGACCCGGTGAGCGGGAGCTGCCACAGGTCGTCCAGGGCTGCCGTGCCGAGCTGTCCGCCGTGGACGAAGAGCAGGTTGCCGGACACGCACGCGGCGGCGGCCTCGCGGGCCGACGGGAGAGCCGGACTCCTGGCGTCCAGGCGGTCGACGGTGACGGCCGCGGCAGCGAGGTCGCTGAGCCGCCAGGCGCGGAGCGCAGTGCCGTCGACGGTCGGGGCGACCAGCACGATCCCGTTCGCGGCGGGCACGAGCAGGGCCGCCGGCCCGGGGTCGAGCCAGACCGAGCCGGGACGGTGCTCGGCGTCGAGCGTCTCCACGTCGAGCGGCGTCGTCGTCCAGGTGCCCGCGCCCGGGACGTGCGACGCGAGAGCGAGGGTGTCGCCTCCCGGGGCCGGCAGCCGGACGAGCCGTACGACGACGGCCTGGCCACCGACCTCGGCCACCACCGCTCCACTGACCGGTTCGCCGGCATGGGGGGGGAGGTCTCGCCGGTCCCAGGTGGCGTCCGCGCGTCGCCGCCACGCGACCCGCCCGCCGACGGTGCGGTCGAGCCGCAGCGCCACCGTGGTGCCCGGCATCGCGACGGCGCCGGCCGGCGTGAGGGCGACCGTGGACGCCGCACGGGTGGCGGTCGCCCGCAGGGTCACCGGGTTCGTGGCGCCCACGTCGCCCGAGGGTGCGGGCTGGGCCAGGGTGGCGGCGACGGCGGACTCGTCCAGCACGGCGGCGGACGCGAGCGCCCACGTCTCGTCGGGCCCCGGTCGGCCACCGTCGGCGAACCTCAGCACCGCGTCGGCTCCGGGAGCGCCGGACGACAACGGACCGCTGCCGCCGGGGTCGCCGGAACCCCCGAGGAGCAGGACGCCGTCCACGGCGAGCCGCAGCGTGTCGCCGTCGGCCACGGTGTCGGGCTCCGCGGCCAGGTCCGTCGGCGTAAGCAGCTCCGGCCGGCGCGGCGCCGGTGGCGTGGGCGGGGGCTCGTGGACCTCGGTGTACCCCGCGTCGAGCGGCACCTCCTCGGCGACGACGCGGGCGGCGACCGGCCCGTCCGCCCCTCCGGGGTCGAGGCGGAGGCCGATCAGCGGGGCGCCGTCGGTCGAGGTAAGCGCGACGGGCTCGGGCAGCACGACGTCGTCCCGCTCGCGTACGACGACGCGGCTGGTGCGGACCGCGACGCCGTCGGGCCGGGCCCAGCCGTTCAGGTCGACGTTGCGGGGCGACGCGGCCAGGAGCAGCGCGTCGGGTGCGCCCAGTCGGCGCAGGGTCTCGGTGACGTCGTCCCCGGTCCGCGGCGCGTCGAGCGCGGCGCTCGGATGCCGGTCGTGGTGGCGCGCCCTGCGGGTGAGCGGGTCTGCGAGGGCGACCGGATCCCAGAGGAGGGCCGTCCACCCGCGCGAGGGCAGCGGCTCGGTGACGTCCTGGGTGACGAGCAGGGAGCGGAAGCCCTCGTCGACCTCGGCCGGCCAGCCGCTCGTGCGGGTCAGGACGTCCTCCAGCGTCGCCAGGGTGCCCTTGCGCCGCCGCCACGCGACGGTGCCCGCGACCACGCGCCGGTTGGTGGGCGCGTCCTCCCCGAGCAGCTGGGCGCCCACGAGCTCGGCGATCAGCGGGAGCGCCTCGGCCGAGCAGCGGGAGACGAAGGGGTCCCGCTCGAGCTGCGCGACCGCGTCGGCCAGCCCGCCGAGCGGCCCGGCGAGCACCTCGAGCAGCCGGAGTAGCGGCCGGTCGACGTTCTCGACGTCGATGCCCAACAGCATGCTGGGCAGGAGGTCGGCCAGGCGCCGCGCCTCGGGGGACAGGTCGAGGAGGTCGGTCATCGGTCGCGTGCCTCCTCCCAGCGCACGGTGACGCCTTCGGCGCCGTCGGCGTCGGGCGCCCACCGGGGCTCGGCGTCGGGCGGGACCGTGACCCGCTCGGCGCGGCGTACCGGCTCGTCCGCGCGGTGCAGCGCGTTGACGACGACCCAGCGCACTCCGGGGGTCCCCGCCAGCACCCGGTGCAGGTCGGACACGTTCACGCTCTGTCCCAGGTCCACCGCCCAGGGATCCAGCAGCCCTGGGGCGGTGGCCGGGACGGCGGGGTCCGCACCGAGGCGGGCGCGGGCCTCGGCGGTGATGGGCAGCGGATCGGCCGTGGGGTCGACGGACAGCGTGACCACCGTGCGCAGCAGCACGAGCTGCCGGTCGACGGTCCGCACCACCAGGCTGGGCGGCACCCGGGCGGCGAGGAACTGCTGGACCACCTGGTGCTCGTCCGGGGTGAGGACCCGGCCGCCCTGTCCACTGACGACGACGCGCAGGTGACGCCGCCGGTCGACGTCGTCGTGACCGACCCGGACCCGGGAGACGAGCCCGTGACCCTGCAGCAGGGCCTCGATGTCCCGTGCCGTCACGGCCCGGTCGAGGGTCTGCACGCTCGCAGTGGCCCGGCGCCGCGCGACGGCGGGATCCTCGGCATCGGCGCCGCCCGAGGTCGCCAGGAGGTTTGCGGTGGCGACCACCTGGGGGACCGGGGCGACCACCTGGTCGACGGCGCCGGCGTCGCGGTTGCCGGTCGACCCGGTGCCGACCCGGGTCGTGAGCTCCACGTCCAGGCCCGGAGGAACGGCCGTGCCGGACGTCGCGTCGCCCGCCCTGACGGCCGTGGTGCCGTCCGCGAGGACGTCGACGGTGAACGCCCGGGTCCCGGAAGCGGTGTCGGAAACCTCGCCGGTGAGCTCCCAGGGGTGCCCGCCCACGGTGAGCTCCGCCGCCGGGCGGCGACCCTCCGGCGCCGTGGCATCCGGCAGGAAGGCGAGCGGTTCTCCCTCGACCGGCCACGGACCAGGACCGGTGACCGTACGCCGCACCGTCTGGCCGTGCGAGACCGGCACGACGTTGCCGAGCACCACCGTGCGCGCCAGGTCGTACCACCGGCGCAGCGGCGGCGTGACCACCACGTGGGTCGCCCGCTCTCCGAGCAGCGGGGCGATCAGGTCGTCGGCCCTGACCACGCGCACCGCCTCCCGGGGCTCGGGTCGGCGGGTGGTGCCGCCGTCGCGGGTCGGGACGTCGACCAGGTCCGCGAGCACCAGCCAGTCCCCCGGTCGCAGCAGGCCGGCGTGGGAGACCGGTCCCGCCGGCGGCGGGCCCGCGGGGCTCGGCATCAGGTAGAAGCGGTCCGTCCCCGGGGTCGCGAGGCCGAGCTCGCCGGGTCGGGCGCCGCGGGTCAGCGTGCGGTCCAGCACGGTCAGCGCGCGCGGCCCCTGCAGCCGGACGATGTCGTCGCGGGCCTGGGTGAGGATGCCCTCGACCAGCGCGTCCAGGAACTGGGCCATCGCGTCGAGCCGGCCGGCGTACGCCGCCTCGTCCTCGCCGTCGTGCCTGGCCAGGGCCGTGTCGAGGCTCCCCAGCGCGGACGGCAGGGCCGCGTCCACGCGGGCGAGCGAGCCCATGACGAGCCGCTGCGCCTCGGTCAGCGGCTCCAGGGGCCGGGCGGCGGCCTCGGCCTCGGCGTCGACCAAGGCGTGGGCGCGTTGGCACAGCGAGTCGCACAGCGCTGAGAAGGCCTCCGGGCACGCCCCGTCGCCGGTCAGCGACAGCGTCGAGGCGAGGTCGGCCAGCGCCAGCGCGTCGGAGCGCGCGCGGGCGGCGTCCCGGGCAGCCGCGGCGCCGCGCTGGGCCGCGTCGACCCGCGACGCCAGCTGCTCTGCCAGCGACGCGCTGCCGGGAAGGTGCAGCGGGGGCGGCGCGACGGCGATGACCGGAGGCGGGAGCTCGACGACGGCGGGCAGGAGCGTGGCGAACGGCTGGAGCTCGTTGAGCCGGGCGTCGGCACGCAGGGTGGCGGTGGTCTCGAAAATGGCCGGGGGGGCGCCGGCCGACGCGGGAGCCGACACGGCGAAAC
>DASROP010000210.1:0-4018 GCA_035646835.1 Actinomycetales bacterium
CGCCGTACGCCGCGCCCACCGACAGCAGGTTCATCGCCGCCGCGGTCACGGGGATCAGCAGGCTCCGGAACGACACGAGCAGCAACAGCATCGACAACGCCACCACGCCGGCGATGAGCGCGGGGATGCGCTTCGCGACGTCGTCCGTGCTGTCGATCGTGAACGCGGTCGCCCCGCCCACGTGCGCCGAGGCGCCGCTGCCGGACAGCGCGGCCGGCAGGACGTCGTCCCGCAGCGTCCGCACCAGGTCCTCGGTGGCCTCCTCCTGCGGGCCGGTGGTCGGGATCACCGTGAGCAGCGCCGCGTCACCCTCGGCATTGACCTGCGGGGGCATCACCGCCGCGACGCCGTCCGCCGACGCGACAGCGGAAGCCAGCCGCTCGACGTCCCCCGCCGCGGGCTCGGCCACCGCCACCAGCAGCGGACCGTTGGCCCCCGGCCCGAACCCGTCGGCGAGCGTGTCGTAGGCCTGCCGGGTCGACGTCCCCTCGGCGTTGTTGCCGGCGTCCGCGAAGCCGAACCGCAGGCCGAGGAACGGCGCGGTCAGGGCCAGCAGCACCCCGACGCCCACCAGCGACGCGACCACGCTGTGCCGGTTGACCAGCCGGCTCCACCGCACCCAGGCCGCCGCGGGCTCGATGTGCCCGCCCTCCGCCACGACCAGCGGTCGGCGCCCGACGGGCAGCCGCAGCCGCTCGAGGTGCCGCCCGGAGTAGCCCAGCAGCGCCGGGAACAGCGTCACCGCCGCCGCCATCACGACCAGCACCGCGACGATCGTCACCACCGCGACGCCACGCATGTACGACAGGCCCATCGCGAACAGGCCGAGCATGCTGACCACCACGGTGAAGCCGGCCACGATCACCGACCGGCCCGCGGTGTCGACCGTCGCCACCGTCGCGGCCTCGGGCGCCAGGCCGGCGGCGCGCCACTCCCGGAACCGGGTGACCATCAGCAGCGCGTAGTCGATCCCGATGCCGATCCCGATCATCGTCGCGACCGACGTCCCCCACTCCGGGACGTCGACGACGGCGGCGACGACGGCGGTCAGGGTGCCGCTCACCGCGAGGCCCGCCACGGCGATCCCGAGCGGCAGCCCGGCGGCCACGACGGACCCGAACGTCAGCAGCAGGATCACCGCGGCCGCGAGGATGCCGATCATCTCCGAGCCGATCTCTCCGCGCTCCGCCTCCTGGATGGTCTGCCCCCCGAGCGCGACGGACAGGCCGGGCCGCTCGGCGTCCTCGGCGATCGCGATCATCTGCTCGCTGTCGGAGATCGGCACGTCGATCGGGTTGACGACGTCCAGCCGCAGCTGCGCCACGAGAGTCTGCCCATCCGGCGAGATGCTGCTTGGGCTCGCGTAGGGGTCGTCGACGGCGGCGACGTGCGGCTGACCGGCCAGCTCGTCGAGCAGGGCCTGGACGTCGGCGCGGACGGCCTGGTCGGTCACCGGTCCCTCGGCCCGGACGACGACGTCCACGGTGTCCCCCGCCTGCGCCGGGAAGCGCTCGGACAGCAGCTCCTGCGCCTCGGCGGAGTCGCTGCCGGGCACGGAGTAGTCCGCGGCGAAGTCCTCGCCGAAAGCGGCCGACATGCCGACCGCGATGGCGAGCGCCGCGATCCAGCCGAGGACGACGAGACCCCGGCGCCGGTACGAGACCCCGGCCAGCCGGCCCAGGGGGCCGGGTCGACTCGCCCCCGTCGGCTGCTCGGGGCGGCGGGTGAGGACGGCCTGGGACATCGGGTGGCACCTTCCGGGACGAATCTCAGCAACGGCACATGACGCCTGTAACGTCTTGTCAGTCGAGTGACGAGGCATCACTCAACTAGCCCAGAGGCATCCTTGTCAAGACCCATAATTTCTGTGACGATGCATCACGTGAGCCAGCAGACCGCCGTCCCCACCCGTCGCGAGCGGGTGCGCGCCGCCACGATCGACGAGATCAAGGAGACGGCGCTGCGGCTGATGCACTCCACGGGGACGACGGACCTGAAGTTCTCCGAGATCGCCCGCGCGATGGGCCTGACCGCCCCGGCCCTCTACCGGTACTTCGCCGACAGCGACGCGCTGCTGACCGAGCTGGTCGTCGATGCCTTCGACGACCTCGGCGCTGCCGTCGCAGCCGCGCGCGACGACGTCCCGGACCACGACCTGTGGGGCCGCCTGCTCGCCGTCGCTCAGGCCTACCGCGCCTGGGCCAGCAGCGAGCCGCAGCGCTTCGCCCTGATCCTCGGGATGCCGGTGCCCGGGTTCTGCGCCGACCAAGAGGGCCCCAGCACCGAGGCCGCCAAGCGGGCGATGGGCCAGCTGCAGGACCACTTCATCGACGTCGCACTGCGCGGCCGGCTGTCCCCTCCGCTGATCAGGGACGTGGACGACGCCTTCGTCGCCGGCCTCGTCGAGGCCCACGGCGACGACAACCTGATGCCGGAGGCCGGCGGCGGGCTCGGCCCGGACGACCCCGCGCTGCAGGCGGCGCAGGCACCCGCGACGTTCCAGGCGATGATGATGCTCTGGGCCTCCCTGCACGGGCTGACCAGCCTCGAGGCGCACGGGCACCTCGACTGGCTGACACCGGCCGCGCGGGACGCCCTCTTCCTGGCCGGTGTCCGGACGGCGGCGCTCGCGGCGGGCCTGCCCGGCCCGCCCGCGGAGGGCTAGCCACGGTACCTGCGGGCACCGCAGCGCTGAGTGGCACGTTGCGCGCGCCACGCCGCGTTCAGTGGCACGTTCGAGCACGAAATCGGCGAGAACCTGTGCCCTGACGTGCCACTGAACGTCCGAGGTGTGTCGCAACGTGCCACTGAACCCGCCACGGCGCCACCGGATCGCCGAGCGGGCAGGTCTTGCCGGTCACGGCACCAGCAAGGGCCATTGCCAGGCCCGGTCGGCGGGAGGATGGTGGACGCCGACCGGTGGCGCCACCGGGGCGCTGCCCCGACAGAAGGGGGTGGACCGTGTACGCACGCTCCACCACGATCATGGCGCGCCCCGACACGATCGACGCCGGCATCGCGCACATCCGCGACGAGGTGATGCCGTCGCTGATGGCGATGGACGGCTGCATCGGGCTGTCGATGATGTGCGACCAGGAGTCCGGCCGATGTATCGCCACCAGCGCGTGGCGGACCGAGGAGGCCATGCGGGCCTCCACCGAACAGGTCCGTGCGTTGCGTGACAACGCCGCGGACATGATGGGAGGCAAGGCCGACGTCGAGGAGTGGGAGATCGCCGTCCTGCACCGCAGTCAACAGTGGACCGAGGGCAACTGCGTGCGCGCGACGTGGATGCGCGTGGACCCGGCGGACGCCGAGCGCGGCATCGACATCTTCAAGATGGCGTCGCTGCCCGCGATGGACCAGCTCGACGGCTTCTGCAGCGCCAGCCTGCTCGTCGACCGTGCCACCGGGCGCGCCTGCACGTCCGTCTCGTTCTCCGACGCGGGCGCGATGGAACGCAGCCGCGAGACTGCGAACGCGATGCGCGAGAGGGGCATGACCGAGGCCAAGGCCGAGATGCTCGACGAGGGAGAGTTCGAGCTGGTGCTCGCGCACCTGCACGTGCCCGAGCACGTCTGACCGACCCCCGTCCGTGATCAAGCACTTCGCCTCCCCGGTTTCGGGAGCGAAGTGCTTGATCACGGGTTAGCGGCGGCGGCCGACGCCGAAGACGCTGCGCATGATCTCCCGGCCGACCACGGTGGCCGCCGCCCGCGCGAAGCTGCGGAAGGCCGGGGACTACGCCATGCGCTCCACCACCGACGGCTCGGCCTTCGGCGGGGGTGGAGGCGGGGGGTCGGACGGCGACACCTCGGCTTCCGCGGGCGCCGTCTGGAGCCGCTTGGCGAGCCGCTCGTAGGCGGAGTCGCGGTCGACCGCCGTCCCGTACTCGGCCAGCAGCGGCGAGGCGGCGGCGATCCGCCGGGCGTCCGCCTCGGGCGCCGGGGCCATCAGCGACTGCGGCGCGCGCATCCGGGTCCAGGCCACCGGGGTCGGCGCGCCGGTCTCGGACAGC
>DASROP010000211.1:0-17920 GCA_035646835.1 Actinomycetales bacterium
GCGCCGGAGCTGGGCGCCGTCCGGGTCGTCGGGGTGCCCCTGCCGTGGCTGCTGCTGGGCGCCGTCGCCTACCCCACCATCGGTCTGACCGCATGGTGGTACGTGCGCAGCGCCGAGCGGGCCGAGCGGGACTTCGCCGACCTCGTCACCCACCGCTGACCCGCGTGTACCCGTTCGAAGCCGCCGCGACCAGCGTGATCCCGCCGGCGGCCGGGGTCCTCGCCGTCCTGCTCGTCACCGTCGTCACCGTCGCGCTCGGCTCGATCGGGCTGCGGCTGTCGAGGACGACGAGCGACTTCTACGTCGCGAGCCGTGCCGTCTCGCCCCGGTGGAACGCGTCGGCCATCGGCGGTGAGTACCTGTCCGCGGCGAGCTTCCTCGGGGTCGCCGGCCTGGTGCTCGTCGGTGGGGTCGACATGCTCTGGTTCCCGGTGGGGTACACCGCGGGGTACCTCGTGCTGCTGGCGCTGGTGGCGGCACCGCTGCGACGGTCCGGCGCCTACACGCTGCCCGACTTCGCCGAGTCACGGCTGGAGTCGCGCTCCGTGCGGCTCGCGTCGGCGGTGCTCGTCGTCGGCATCGGGTGGCTGTACCTGCTGCCGCAGATGCAGGGCGCGGGACTGGCCCTGCGAACCGTGACCGGCGCGCCACCCGCCGCCGGCGCCCTCCTGGTCGCCGGCGTCGTCGTCCTCAACGTGCTCGCCGGCGGGATGCGCTCCATCACGCTGGTGCAGGCGTTCCAGTACTGGCTCAAGCTCACCGCCATCGCCCTGCCCGTCGTGTTCCTGCTGCTGGCCTGGCAGGGCGACGGATCACCCACCCCGGCCTCCGAGGAGTACCCGACCGCGCGGGAGTCGGCCACGACGACGCTGGCGGAGGACGTGACGGCGACGAGCGCGGTGCCGACGCAGATCGTCGTGGACGGCGCAGTGACGGACGTCGGCCCGTCGGCGCCCGTCCGGCTGGACGCCGGCACGGTGGTGACGGTGCCCGCCGGTGCGGTGGTGCCGCACGCCGAGGCGACCGAGCCCAGCACCGGGTCGCAGTGGTGGCTGCCCCTGTCGGGCGCCGGTGGCGGGGACCATTCGTTGTACGCGACGTACTCGCTGGTGCTGGCCCTGTTCTTCGGCACGATGGGGCTGCCCCACGTGCTGGTCCGCTTCTACACCAACCCGGACGGGCGGGCAGCGCGCCGGACGACGCTCGTCGTGATCGGCCTGCTCGGCGTCTTCTACCTGTTCCCTCCGCTGTACGGCGCCCTCGGACGGGTCTACGCGCCGGACCTGCTGCTCTCCGGCCGCGCCGACGCCGTCGTCCTGGCGCTGCCCGGCCGGATGCTGCCGGACCCGTGGGGAGACCTCCTGTCGGCACTGCTGGTCACCGGCGCGTTCGCGGCGTTCCTGTCGACGTCGTCCGGGCTGGTCGTCTCGGTCGCCGGGGTGCTGAGCCAGGACCTGCTGAAGTCGCGCACCGGAACGCACCCGATCCGGCTGTTCCGCCTCGCCACCTGCCTGGCCGTGACCGTGCCCCTGCTGATGAGCCTCGGTTCGACGCGGATCGGTCTCGCCGACACCGTCGGACTTGCCTTCGCGGTCGCGGCCTCGACGTTCTGCCCGCTGCTGGTGCTGGGCATCTGGTGGCGGCGGTTGACGGCTCCGGGTGCGTTCGCCGGGCTCGCGGCGGGTGGCGCGCTGGCCAGCGCGGCCGTCGTCGTGACCATGTTCGGCGGGGCCCAGGACGGGTGGCCGGGTGCACTGCTGGCCCAGCCGGCGGCCTGGACCGTGCCGATCGCCTTCGCCGTGATGATCGTCGTGTCGCTGGCGACGGCGTCCCGCGTGCCGGCCGACGTCGGCCGGACGATGGTGCGCCTGCACGCTCCCGAGGGCCTCGACGTCACCCGGGCATGAGGTCCTTGATCACCCCAGGGTGTTTCGGTCACCCCCCGAGTTGATCAAGGACTCCATGCCCGCTCGACCGGTGACATCGCGGGCCACCGGCCGCGGCTGAGCAGCACCTCGCGCAGCAGGTCGGGCCGGTCGGTGATCACGCCGTCGGCGCCGCCGTCGAGCACGCGGCGCATCAGGACGGGCTCGTCGACCGTCCACACCAGCACGCGGACGCCGAGGGAGTGCGCGAGCTCCACGAGCCGTGCGGAGTAGACGCCGAGGCCCCAGAGCCGCAGCGGGACGTGCACGAACGACCCGGTGACGAGCCCGCTCGGCGGGCGGACTCCGGCACGCGCGCACGCGACCAGGGTCGACAGGGAGCGCCACCCCAACGCCGAGACGAGCCCGGGGCCGACGCGGTCGCGCAGCTCGGCCAGCCACGAGTCCCAGGCACCGGCGACGCAGACCCGCTCGGCGGCACCCCGGTCCCGGAGCACCGTCGCCAGCGGGCCGATCACCCGCCAGTCCTTGACGTCGACGGCGAAGTGCGCGTCCGGGAAGGCGTCGAGCAGGTCGGCCAGCAGCGGCACCCGCCCCGACTCACCGACCCGCAACCGCGCGACGTCAGCCCAGGACCGGCGCCTGATCGGCCCGGAACCGTCGGTGACGCGATCGAGGGTCGCGTCGTGGAACGCCACGCACCGGCCGTCGGCGGTGACCCGCAGGTCGGTCTCCAGGTACCGGACGCCGAGCGCGTACGACCGCGCGAACGCCTCCATCGTGTTCTCCGCGGCCAGCCCGGCGCCGCCGCGGTGCGCCACGGCCCACGGGCCGGCCTCCGCGCCGTACCCGGACATCGTCTGCACGCGCCCACGGTGACGCGCGCGCCGCCTCCCAGGCGGAGCCACGAGCGCGGTCAGCGCGACGTTCACCCGATGGTCATCGGCACGTACGACGCCGGTGCTGAGCCGTTGAAGCGCGGCGGTGCGGCGTCAGCGGCCCCGGGCCAACCGGGTGGCGGCGGACCCGGCGAGCAGGCCACCACCGAGCACGAGCACCAGGCCGGGGCCGGGGAGCCAGCCTCCGAAGCCCACCAGCGACCAGAGGTGCACCAGCTGCCACAGCGTGAGGCCGACCGCGGCGACGGCCATCACCGCGGCCTGCACCACCGCCGCCGCCCGCCACGGCACGAGCGCTCCGGCGAAGCCGAGCGTGCCGGCGTAGAACGCCCAGACACCCGCGCCGGCCAGGGCGGACACCGGGCCGACGGCGTTGGTGTAGAGCCAGGGCAGGAAGGCGCCGACGATGACCATCGCCGACGCCCCCAGCAGCGGCTTCTGGCCGGCACCGAGCGGTGGCCAGCGGCGGCGGACGGCGGCGCGGCCGGCGGCGGGAGACGTGGCGCCCATCGCTGCACCCTAGGCGCCCCGAGCGTCCTGCCGGACGAGCGTGCCGGTCTGCGCGACGAACGGTCGGTGCTGTGCGCCGACCGCGCGGATCGGTGGGAGGAACGGTCCGCAACGGCCCTGTGACGCGGGAGATCGGCGGCCCGGGAGCCGTTCGGCGCACCGACAGGGACGCTCGGCGATCGTTGTGCCTCCGGTCACATCCAGCCATTGACCGCGCAACCGGCCGACGGTTACCTGACCGACCATTCGACGCGGCTGAGCCAGGCCCAGGACGGAAGGGTGCAGCAATGGACGAGCAGCAACGCACGACCTACTGGCGGAGGAACCTACGCCTGATGGCGTGGCTCCTGGCCGTCTGGGCGATCGTGTCCTTCGGTGCGGGGATCATCTTCGTCGAGCCGCTGAACGAGATCGTCATCGGCGGGTTCCCGCTGGGGTTCTGGTTCGCGCAGCAGGGCTCGATCTACGTGTTCGTCGTCCTGATCGCGATCTACGTCTGGCGGATGGACAAGCTCGACGCCGAGTACGGCATCACCGAGTACGAGGAGGAGGTGCACCACTCGTGAGCGAGGTGCAGCTCTGGACCCTCTTCTTCGTCGTCCTGACCTTCGGTGCCTACATCTACATCGCGTACGCGAGCCGGGTGAACACCACCTCCGGCTTCTACGTCGCCGGCGGCGGCATCCCGGCCCCGGCGAACGGCGCCGCCATCGCCGCCGACTGGATGAGCGCCGCGTCCTTCATCTCCCTGGCCGGCATCGTCGCGTTCACGGGCAACGGGTACGCCGGCTCGGTGTACCTGATGGGCTGGACCGGCGGCTACGTGCTGCTCGCCCTGCTGCTCGCGCCCTACCTGCGCAAGTTCGGCAAGTACACGATCCCCGACTTCGTCGGCGACCGGTACTCCGAGTCCGCACGGCTGGTCGCCGTGGTCGCCGCCATCGTCGTCTCGTTCGTGTACGTCGCGGGCCAGATGTCGGGGGTGGGCCTCGTCTTCCAGCGCTTCCTCGGCGTCGACACGGCCGTGGGAGTCATCATCGGCATGGTGGTCGTGTTCTTCTACGCGGTCCTCGGCGGCATGAAGGGCATCACCTGGACCCAGGTCGCGCAGTACTCGGTGCTGATCGTCGCCTACCTGATCCCGGCGTTCGCGATCGCGCAGCAGCTCACCGGCTTCCCGATCCCCCAGATCACCTTCGGCCAGGTCCTGCAGGAGCTCAACGGCCTGCAGACCGACCTCGGGTTCGCGGAGTACTCGGCGGCGTTCACGCAGACCAACATGCTGAACATGATCCTGATCACCGCCGCGCTGATGTTCGGCACTGCCGGCCTGCCCCACGTGATCATCCGGTTCTACACCGCGAAGAGCGTGCGGGCGGCGAGGGCCTCGGCGCTGTGGGCACTGTTCTTCATCGCCCTGCTCTACACGACCGCACCGGCGATCGGGGTCTTCACCAAGTTCAACTTCATCGACCAGATCGCCGGAACCCAGATCGGGCAGACGCCGGGGTGGTTCGACAACTGGGCGAACGTCGGGCTGATCACCGTCGACGACGCCAACGGCAACGGAGCCATCGACTACGCCCCGATGGCGTCGGGGTTGAACGAGCTGACGATCAACAACGACATCATCGTGCTCGCCACCCCGGAGATCGCCGGGCTGCCCACGCCGATCGTCGGGCTCGTGGCCGCGGGAGGTCTCGCGGCGGCGCTGTCCACGGCGTCGGGGCTGCTGCTGGTGATCTCGTCATCGGTCGCGAACGACGTCTACTTCAAGCGGATCAACCCCGCCGCCGACGAGGCCAGGCAGCTGCTCGTGGGCCGCATCGCGATGGGGGCCGCGATCGTCGTCGCCGGGTACCTGGGCATCAACCCCCCCGGCTTCGTGGCCCAGGTCGTCGCCCTGGCGTTCGGCTTGGCGTGTGCCAGCTTCTTCCCGGTGCTGGTGCTCGGGATCTTCTGGAAGAGATGCACGGCCGCCGGCGCCACGGCGGGGCTCGCAGCCGGGTTGGGCTCGACGATGGCGTACATGTTGTGGACGATCGACATCTACGGCAACAGCGACGGGATCTTCGGGATCGCCGAGACCGGCTTCGGCACGATCGGCATGCTGATCAACTTCGCCGTCACCATCGTCGTGTCGCAGTTCACCACGCCACCCAACGCACGGATGCAGGCGCTGATCGAGGACATCCGTTACCCGGGCAAGTCCACGCTGGTCGCCGCACACGCCGAGGGGCACCTCGACGACGAGGCGCTCGACGAGGGCACCGGCCGCGACCAACGGCCGTAGCGCCCCAGTGACCTCCGCCCGGTCGTGGGTCCGCAGAGACCGCGGCCGGGCGGGGCCTGTCAGCCAGGTCGTTCGAAGGTGAGCACCACCACCCCGTCGCCGACCGCCTCCCGCACCCGCGCCTGGTCGGCCTCGTCCGGGGCAACCACCAGGAGCCGACCATCCAGCGCCTGGACAGCCGAGTACACGAAGCTGGGCAGTTCACCCGCGTCGGCGAGTGCGCCGATCGTGCGCGCCGCCCGCTCAATCTCGCGCACCGAGACGAGGGTCGTCACGATCCTCCAACCGTCGCGAGTCCCGGCTGCATCGGCGAGCGCCTGATCCCAGCCAACTCCCCCCTCTTCTGCCCTACACAGTGATACCGGTTGAGCGGCCCGGGAGGTTGCTTCGGCTGGGAAGCGAGTCCGTCTAGCACGTCGGGGGCACCGCTCGCCGGACCGCGTGCTGACTCCCTGTCGCGCGACGGCGCGGCGTGGCTAGGGTCGGACGGAGCGACGTCGACCCCCGAGCACGGAGGAAGCATGTCCAGCGAGTCCACCCCCAGCACCGGCCTGTCGAACCTGATGAACGAGGAGCGACGCTTCCCGCCCAGCGAGGACTTCGCCGCGCAGGCCGTGGCAACGGCCGACCTCTACGACGAGGCTGCCAAAGACCGCGAGGCGTTCTGGGCGAAGCAGGCCCGCGACCTGCTCGACTGGTCCACCGACTTCGACACCACGCTCGACTGGAGCGACGCGCCGTTCGCGAAGTGGTACGTCGGCGGAGAGCTCAACGTCGCGCACAACTGCGTCGACCGGCACGTGGACGCCGGCAACGGCGACCGCGTGGCGATCCACTTCGAGGGGGAGCCGGGCGACACCCGGACGGTCACCTACGCCGAGATGCAGGAGCAGGTGTGCCGCGCCGCCAACGCCCTGACCGCGCTCGGCGTGGGCAAGGGGGACCGCGTCGCCATCTACCTGCCGATGATCCCGGAGGCGGCGATCGCGATGCTGGCCTGCGCCCGCATCGGCGCCCCGCACTCGGTGGTGTTCGGGGGCTTCTCGGCCGATGCCCTGGCCAGCCGCATCACCGACGCCGAGGCCAAGGTCGTGATCACCGCGGACGGCGGCTACCGGCGCGGCAAGGCCGCTCCCCTCAAGCCCGCCGTCGACGCGGCGATCGCCAAGGGGACGCCGAGCGTGACGAACGTGCTCGTCGTCCGACGGACCGAGGGTGAGGTCGACTGGACCGACGGCCGCGACGTCTGGTGGCACGACGCCCTGGCCGCTGCCTCCGACACGCACGAGGCGCAGCCGATGGACGCCGAGCACCCGCTGTTCATCCTCTACACGTCCGGGACCACCGGGCAGCCGAAGGGCATCCTGCACACCACCGGCGGCTACCTGACGCAGTGCGCGTACACGCACCTCAACGTGTTCGACCTCAAGCCCGAGTCCGACGTCTTCTGGTGCACGGCGGACGTCGGCTGGGTGACCGGGCACTCCTACATCGTCTACGGCCCGATGGCCAACGGCGCGACGCAGGTGATGTACGAGGGGACGCCGGACACCCCGCACCAGGGCCGCTGGTGGGAGCTCGCCGCGAAGTACGGCGTCACGATCCTCTACACCGCGCCGACGGCGATCCGCACGTTCATGAAGTGGGGCGAGGACATCCCCGCGAAGCACGACCTGTCGAAGCTGCGGCTGCTCGGCAGCGTCGGGGAGCCGATCAACCCGGAGGCCTGGATCTGGTACCGCCGCGTGATCGGCGGCGACCGGACGCCGGTCGTCGACACCTGGTGGCAGACCGAGACCGGCGCGATCATGATCAGCCCGCTCCCCGGCGTCACCGAGGCCAAGCCCGGCTCGGCGCAGACCCCCCTGCCCGGCGTCAGCGCCGACGTCCTCGACGACGAGGGCACGCCGGTGCCCGACGGCGGCGGCGGGTACCTCGTGCTGACCGAGCCGTGGCCCGGGATGCTGCGCGGCATCTGGGGCGACGACGAGCGCTACCGCGAGACCTACTGGTCGCGCTTCGCGTCGATGTACTTCGCGGGCGACGGCGCCAAGAAGGACGACGACGGCGACATCTGGCTGCTCGGCCGCGTGGACGACGTGATGAACATCTCCGGCCACCGGCTGTCGACGACGGAGATCGAGTCGGCGCTCGTGTCGCACCCGAAGGTGGCCGAGGCGGCCGTCGTCGGCGCCGCGGACGACACGACCGGCCAGGCCGTGTGCGCCTTCGTGATCCTCCGAGCCGGAACGGAGCACGCGGACGACGACAACACCGACATCGTCGTCGACCTGCGCAACCACGTGGCCGCCGAGATCGGCGGGATCGCCAAGCCGCGCCAGATCATGGTGGTGTCCGAGCTGCCGAAGACGAGGTCCGGCAAGATCATGCGTCGCCTGCTCAAGGACGTCGCCGAGCACCGCGAGGTGGGCGACGTGACCACGCTGGCGGACAGCACGGTGATGGACCTGATCAGCGAGGGCATGGCCGGCGGCGCCTCCAAGGAGGAGTGAGCGTGCGCGGGCTCTCGGTAAGGTAGGACGCGGTGTGCCGGGAAGTCTGGTCGGCGATGGGCTGATGCCTGCCTGACCCGACGCGACTGGAGATTCCGTGAGCGAACAGCAGCCGAGCATCCGCACCCTCTTCGCCCGCACCGACTCGTGGACCGAGGCCAAGTTCATCGGCGAGGTGCTCCGCACCGAGACCGTCGGCGGTGGGCTCCTGCTGATCGGCGCCCTCGTCGCCCTGGTCTGGGCGAACTCCCCCTGGGAAGACGCCTACCAGGCGCTGCGCGAGACGGTCGTCGGACCGGCGGCCCTGCACCTCGACCTCGACCTGGCGACCTGGGCCGCCGACGGCCTGCTCGCGATCTTCTTCTTCGTGGTCGGGCTCGAGCTCAAGCGCGAGGTCGTGGTCGGCGACCTGCGCAACCCCGCCCGCGCCGCCGTGCCGATCGCCGCGGCAGTCGGCGGGATGGCCCTGCCGGCGCTGATCTTCCTGGCCATCACGCTGCCGGCGGGTGGGGACGCCGCCCGCGGCTGGGCCATCCCCACCGCGACCGACATCGCCTTCGCCGTCGCCGTCCTCGCCGTCATCGGCTCGCACCTGCCGAGCGGGCTGCGGGCCTTCCTGCTCACGCTGGCGGTGGTCGACGACCTGCTCGCCATCACGATCATCGCGCTGTTCTACACGGACACGATCTCGGTCCTGCCGCTCCTGGGCTCGTTCGCCGCGATCGGCGTGTTCACGGTGCTCGCCCAGCGCCGCGTCACGGCGTGGTGGCTGCTGATCCCCCTCGCACTGGTGGCCTGGGTGCTGATGCACGAGTCGGGGATCCACGCGACCATCGCCGGAGTCCTGCTCGGGTTCGCCGTCCCCGCCCTCCGTCGCCACGACGAGGATGTCAGCCTCGCGCAGTCCATCGAGCGACGGTGGCGCCCGGTCTCGGCCGGCTTCGCCGTCCCGATCTTCGCGTTCTTCGCCGCCGGCGTGGCGCTCGGGGACGCCGGTGGCGTGGCCGGCGTCCTCAGCGACCCGGTCGCGATCGGTGTGATGGCCGGGCTCGTCCTGGGCAAGGTCACCGGCGTCCTGGGGACGACGTTCGTGGTCTCGAAGGTGACCCGGGCCCAGCTCGACGACGACCTGGAGTGGGCGGACCTGCTCGGTGTCTCCCTGCTCGCCGGCATCGGCTTCACCGTGTCCCTGCTGATCGGGGAGCTGGCCTTCGGTCCGGGCAGCGAGCGCGACGAGCACGTGCGCGCCGCCGTCCTGGCCGGGTCCTTGCTGTCGGCGCTGCTGGCCAGCGTCGTCCTGGTGCGGCGTAACCGGGTGTACGCGCGCATCCACGCGGCCGAGTCGAAGGACACCGACGCCGACGGCGTCCCCGACGTCTACCAGCACCCCCCTGCACCCCAGTGATCGTCGGCATCCAGTGGTTGTGATCACGACCACTGGATGCCGACGATCACTGGGGGGGCGGGGAGAGGGCGGGCGGCGAGGCGACGGCGTGCGTAGGCTCGGGCGGCAGTGACGCGGGCAACCGGCCCGCCGGGAGGAGGCACCGCCGTGAGCGAGGAACGGACCATCGGGCAGCTCGTCGCCGATGCGACCCGCGACATCTCCGACCTGGTGCGCCACGAGATCGCGCTCGCCAAGGCCGAGCTGGCGGACGACGTCAAGGCCGCCGGGCTCGGCGCGGGGCTCCTCGCCGGCGCCGCCTTCTGCGGTGTCGTGGCGTTCATCCTGCTCTGCGTGGCCGGAGCCCAGGGCCTCGTCGCCGCGGGCCTGCCCGCGTGGGCCGCCTACCTGATCGTGGTCGGCGTGCTGCTGCTGATCGCCGTGGCCCTCGCCCTGGCGGGCAAGAAGCAGTTCTCGGGCGTCGGCCCGCCGCAGCGCACCATGGCGACCAGCAAGGAGACCGTCGCGGCGATGAAGGGACGACAGCTGGTGGGTGGCAAGCCGACCGGGACGCCGTCCGACACCCCGCTGGTGATGGACAAGCAGAGCTGAGCGTCGACGTCGCGGCCGTCCTCGACGACGGCCCCTGGACGCACCGTTTCGTCTCCGCGAACGGCGCGCGGTTCCACGTCGCCGAGGCGACGAGCACCGGTGCCGACCCCTCGCCGTCCGCCCGCCCCCTGGTCCTCCTCCTGCACGGCTTCCCGCAGTTCTGGTGGGCATGGCGTCACCAGCTGACGGCGCTTGCCGGGGCGGGCTACCGGGTCGCCGCGATGGACCTGCGCGGGTACGGCGCCAGCGACAAGCCTCCCCGCGGCTACGACACCCCCACACTGTGCGCGGACGTCGCCGGCGTGATCCGGTCGCTGGGTGCGACGGACGCCGTCGTCGTCGGGCACGACTGGGGTGCCTGGCTCGCCTGGTCGATGCCATCGCTGCAGCCCCGGACGACGAGAGCCGTGGCGGTGCTCTCGTCGGCGCACCCGTTGCGGATGCAGGCGTGGCCGCTCGAGCTGAGGCAGCTGTGGGGGATCCGGCACGCCTGGGGGTTCCAGGTGCCGATCCGCCCCGAGCGCCGCCTGATCGACGGGGACGCCGTCGCCCTGCTGCTGCAGCGGTGGGCCGCACCCGGGTGGCCCGGCCCGGAGGAGGCGCGTCGCTACACCGACGCGATGCGGCTGCCCTTCGTGGCGCACAGCGCGATGGAGTACTACCGCTGGGCCGTGCGGTCCGTTCCGCGCCAGGACGGACGCCGGTTCGCGTCCGCCGTCCGGCACACCATCGCGGTGCCGGTGCTGCAGCTGCACGGCGCGCTGGACACGTACGTGACGCCGGCCCACGCCCGGAGCTCGTCGCGGTTCGTCCGCGGGCAGTACCGCTGGGAGCTCGTCGACGGCGCCGGCCACTTCCTGGCCGAGGAGGCGCCGGAGGCGACGTCCGCCCTGCTGCTCGACTGGCTCGACAGCCTCTAGGTACAGGCGCCGACCGAGACCGGGTCGGACGCCGACGCGGCGGCATCGAACACGGGCTGCGACTCGGCCAGGGTCAGCGCGTAGCCCGTCGCCTCGTCGTCCAGCGACTTGGCGAAGATCACGCCGACGACGGCGCCGGAGGGGTCCAGCAGGGGCCCGCCGGAGTTGCCCGGCTCGACGTTCGCGAACAGCGAGTACACCTCGCGGACGACGCCCGGGCGCCCGTAGATGTCCTCGCCGCGGGCGTCGATCACCTGGCGCACGCGCGCGGCCGAGCTCTGGTAGGGCCCGTCCAGCGGGAAGCCGGCGATGGCGGCCGCGTCGCCGCGCGCCAGGTCCTCCCCCAGGGGAAGCGGGGCGGCGGTCAGGTCGGGCACCTCGATCACGGCGAGGTCCCGCGCGGGGTCGAAGAGCACGACCTCGCCGCCCAGGCGCTCGCCCTGGCCGGTGACCTGCACGAGCGGCTCGTCCACCCCCGCGACGACGTGGGCGTTGGTGACGACCCGCTGCGGAGCGACGACGAAGCCGGTGCCCTCCTGGCCGCGCGAGCAGTCCTCGGCCACACCGGTGACCTTGACGATCCCGGAGGCCGCCTGGGCCGCGGCCTCGCCGACCTCGGCCGCCGACGGCGGGTCGACCGGGACGATCTGCTCGGGCGCCAGGTCGTCGAAGACCCGCGGGAAGGCGCCGGCCTCGAGCACCTGGCGGAACTCGGAGAAGATCCGTGAGGCGCTGTCGGGGACGACGGTGTCCACGGTCGCGACGACCTTGGACGACGCGATGGCGCGCGAGATCCCGGGCGCCGGGCTCCCCCGCAGCGCGCCCGCCACGAACCACGTCAGCAGCGCCACCGCGAGCAGGGCGGCGATCGCGCCGAGCCCCGAGTCGAGCGCCTGCGCCGGCCGCCACGTGACCCGCTCCCGCACCGCCCGACCGACCAGGAAGCCCAGGCTCTGGCCGATCCACGCGCAGAGCAGCACCCCACCGAGCACGAGCGCGATGCGGCCGAGGCCGGGTGCGAAGTCGCCGATCAGGCCCGGCAGCACCGCCATCGCGACGAAGGCCGCCCCGAGGAAGCCCGCGAGCGACAGTGCGCCGGAGAGGAAGCCCTGCCGGAAGCCGGTGACGGTGTAGCCCACCAGCACCACCAGCAGCGCGATGTCGAGCAGCGTGCCCCCACTCATGCCTCGATCTCCGTCTCGTCGCCCGGTGGCACGTGCTCGGGGGGCAGGTCCTCGATCGTCTCGTCGTCCCACGGCTTCTCCAGGCCCGCCAGGTTCAGCAGCCGCGAGAGCAGGCCCGCGGTGAAGCCCCACACGAAGAGGTCGCCGACACCGAAGGCCGGCCCGACGAAACCGCTGGGGTGGCGCACCGTCGACCGGTTGAGCGGGTCGAGCAGGGCAGGCAACGGCACCCGGTCGACGCGCGCCACCTCGCGCGGGTCGGCCACCCCCACCGGCGACTCGGTGCGCCACCAGGCGACCACCGGCGTGACGGCGAAGCCGGACGGCGGCAGGTACAGCCGCGGCAAGGTGCCCAGCACCTCGACCCCGGCCGGGTCGAGGCCGGTCTCCTCGGCCGCCTCGCGGAGCGCCGCCGCCACGGCGCCGTCGTCCGTCGGGTCCACCGCGCCGCCGGGGAACGCCGCCTGGCCCGGGTGCGAGCGCATCGACTTGGACCGTTCGATCAGCAGCACCTCGCCGGCGTCGTCGCGACCGGCGCCGAACAGCATCAGGACGGCGGCCTCCCGCACCGGCGCGCCGGGCGGCGGCAGGAACCGCGAGAGATGGTGGCCGGCCACGTCGGGCAGGACGTCGGCGACCTGCTGCGCCCAGGCGGGCAGGGAGGCCGTCACCCCGCGCTCACGGCGGGCTTGACCAGGGCCGCCGCGCGGTCGGGGTCGGTCTCCCCCGATCCGTAGGAGGGACAGTCGCGGGCAACGGGGCAGGCTCCGCAGGCCGGGCGGCGCGAGTGACAGGTCCGTCGTCCGTGGAAGATCACGCGGTGCGACAGCATCGTCCAGTCGCGCTTGGAGAACAGCGCCCCGATCTCGTGCTCGACCTTGACCGGGTCGGTCTCCTCGGTCCATCCGAAGCGTCGCACCAGGCGGCCGAAGTGCGTGTCGACGGTGATGCCTGGAAGCCCGAACGCGTTACCCAGCACCACGTTCGCGGTCTTGCGGCCCACACCGGGCAGCTTCACCAGCTGGTCGAGTCGCCGCGGGACCTCACCGTCGTGGCCGGCCACCAGCGCGGCGCCGAGCTTGATCAGCGCGTCGGTCTTGGCGCGGAAGAAGCCGGTGGCCCGGATCATCTCCTCCATCTCCGAGCGGTCGGCCGCCGCGTACGCCGCCGCGGTCGGGTACGCCGCGAACAGCGCCGGGGTCACCCGGTTCACGCCGACGTCCGTGCTCTGGGCCGAGAGGATGGTCGCGACCAGCAGCTCGAGCGGAGTCGTGAAGTCCAGCTCGCAGTGGGCATCCGGGTAGCGGTCGGCCAGGCGCCGGTGCATCCGGCGGGCGCGCCGCGTCAAACCGAGAGGTGTCTCGGCGGGCGACGGGAGAGGTTCGGCCACGCGCCGCAGCCTACGGCGTGCGTCCGGCCGGGTGAGGTCGGTCGCACCCGCTCAAGGGGCCCACGGGGGACGACGAACAACATCCCGTGACCATCTCCACCGCCGCCGTCGTCCAGCCGGTCGATCCAGCGGACGACGACGTCGAGACCATGACGCTCGCCGAGCTGCGGGCCAGGCGCCGGCGCCTCCTGGACGAGGCCCCGCGGGTCGCGCACTGGCGCCGGCTCGCCCAGGCACGGCTCGACCTGGCGGTGGCCGATGCCCTGTCGGGCGACGTGTGGGCGCCGACATCCCACGGCGACGCCTCGTCGTGGCGCACGCTCGTCCTCGGTGAGGTCGACGTCGGTTCCGAGGACGTGGCGGTTCGCCTGCGACGGCTCGACGAGGCCGGGCGCTCCCTGCGCGCCTACGACGCCGAGGTCCGGCAGCAGCTGGCGGCGTCGACCCAGGAGCTGGTCAGGCGCTACCACGCCGAGCCGTCGGCCTGCCTCGCGGCGGTTCCCCGCGACGCGTGACCTCATGGCAGACTGCGGCCCGTGGACGACGAGGTGGTGCACCGCGCCCCATTGTTCGCTGCACTGGATGCGGAGACCGCCGGCTCGCTCGCCGAGTCGATGACGCAGGTCGAGCTCGGTCGCAGCGAGGTGCTCTTCCACGAGGGCGACCCCGGCGACCGCGTGTACGTGATCACCGCCGGCAAGATCAAGCTCGGCCGCACCGCGCCCGACGGGCGCGAGAACCTGCTGGCCGTCCTCGGGCCCGGCGAGATGTTCGGTGAGCTGTCGCTGTTCGACCCGGGACCCCGGACGGCGACGGCGACCGCGGTCTCGCCGGTGCGGATGCTCGCCCTCGGGCACGAGGACCTGCAGACCTGGCTGAGCGGGCGCCCCGAGGTGGCGCGGCACCTGTTGCAGGCGTTGGCCAAGAGGCTGCGCCGGACGAACGAGGCCCTGGCCGACCTGGTGTTCACCGACGTCCCCGGCCGGGTCGCCAAGGCCCTGCTCGATCTCTCCCGCCGCTTCGGCAAGGAGACGGACGCCGGCATGCTCGTGGCCCACGACCTGACCCAGGAGGAGCTTGCCCAGCTCGTCGGCGCCTCCCGCGAGACCGTCAACAAGGCCCTCGCCGACTTCGCCAGCCGCGGGTGGATCAGGCTCGAGGCGCGGGCCGTCGTCCTGCTGGACGGCGATCGTCTCGAACGCCGCGCCCGCTAACCCCGGTGATCAAGCACTTCGATCCCCCGCCGCCCCACCGAAATCCCCGTTGATCAAGGACTCCATGCTCACCACCCGGGCATGGGGTCCTTGATCAACTCGGGGGGGTGGGGTTGAGGTACTCGAGCTGGGCGCGGACGCTGAGCTCGGCGGCCGGCCACAGCCTCTCGTCGACGTCCGCGTACACGACCTCGACGACGGCGCGCGGGTCGACGGCGCCGCCCGCGACGGCCTCGCGCACCTGCTCCAGCCGCTGCTCCCGGTGGTCGAGGTAGCCGTCGAGCACCGAGCGGGCGCCGTCCAGGACGGGTCCGTGCCCCGGCAGCACACGATCCACACCGCCGACCTCGACCGCCGAGCGCAGGCGCCGCAACGAGTCCAGGTAGGGGCCCAGCCGTCCGTCGGGATGCGCGACCACGCTGGTCCCGCGACCGAGCACCGTGTCGCCGGTCAGCAGCCCGCGCTCGCCCGGCGCCTCCGCCTGCACCACGAACGACAGCGAGTCGGAGGTGTGCCCGGGCGTCGCCAGCACGCGGAGCTCCAGGTCGCCGGCGGTCACGACATCCCCCTCACCCAGGCCCTCCGACCCGAGCCGGTGCGCGGGGTCGAGCGCCCGGACGACGGCGCAGCCCGCGATCCGCGCGAACGCCGGTGCGCCCTCGCTGTGGTCGAGGTGGCCGTGGGTCAGCAGCACCTGCGACACCCGCGCCCCCCGCGCCGCGACCAGCGAGGCCACGCGGGCCAGGTGCCCCTCGTCGTCCGGCCCGGGGTCGACCACCAGCGCGGCCGGCGAGCCGGGACGGTGCAGGACCCATGTGTTCGTCCCGTCCAGCGTCATCGGACCGGGGTTGGGCGCCAGCACGCAGACGGCGCTGGGCGTGGCCTCGCCGCCGGACCAGCCCGACGTCGACCCCAGCGCCGGCAGGCTCACAGATCCGCCCGCAGCGTGACCCGGTCGCCGTCCCGCGTCGCGGCCGGCATCACCGGCGACAGGGTGCGCGGGGCCGACAGCAGCGCCTCGACGGACCCGGCAGCGGCGAGCTCCTCGACGCACACGAGCGTCGGCGGCATCAGGCCCACGTCGCCACGTGCCGCGCCGCGGAGCACCTCGCCCGGACGCCACCACCCGGACGCCGCCGCCTCCCCGCCGACGTGCCGCGCGCGCTGGCCGGTCGGCACCGCGGCGAGGAAGAACCTGGTGTCGTAGCGACGCGGCTCGAACTCGGGGGTGATCCAGTGCGCCCACGGCCGGAGCAGGTCGCTGCGCAGCACGAGCCCCCGACGGTCGAGCATCCCGGTCAGCGCCAGGTCCTTGGTGATCAGGGCCTGCCGGTCGGTCTCCCAGTCGGCGCCGGACACGTCGTCGGTCACCGAGACCTGGTCTGGACCGGCCAGCAGGACACCGCACTCCTCGAACGTCTCCCGGACGGCGGCACACACCATCGCCCCCGCCTGCGCCGCCTCGGCGCCGAGCCACCGGCCCCAGTCCGCGAGGGACGGCCCGGTCCAGGGCAGGCTCGGCTCGGCGTCGCGGGGGTCGACCCCGCCCCCGGGGAAGACGTACATCCCGGCGGCGAAGGCCATCGACGTCTGCCGCCGCAGCATGAAGACCTCGACACCGTCGTCGTCGTCCCGCACCAACAGCACCGTGGCCGCCGCGCGCGGGACGGCGGACGGCGGCGGGTCGTCGCCCAGCCACGCGGACGCCGCGGCGGCGAGCGTCGGCGGGGTCGCGAACTCCCTGATCACGATCCACACCCTACGGAAGGCGTCGTGGCCCCGGTGATCGCGCTACGGTCGCCGGCTGGGGCGAAGGGAGGCACCACGTGGACCAGGCCCGGGAGTACACGCTGGCCGAGCTCGCCGACGCGGCGGGCATGACCCAGCGCAACGTCCGCGCCTACCAGTCGCGCGGCCTGCTTCCGGCGCCGCGACGGGAGGGGCGCCGCGGCTACTACGCGGCCGAGCACGTGGCCCGCCTGCGCCTGGTGCGCTCCTTGCACCAGCACGGGCTGACGCTGCGGGTGATCGCCGACCTCGTCGAACGCGGCACCGCGGACGTCGAGCTGGCGCGGCTGGGCCGTGAGGAGCTGACCGCGGCGGTGACGGCCCTGCGCGTGCCGATGTCGGCCGCGGTCGTCGAGGCCTACTCCGACGCCAACCCGGGCGGGATGGAGGCCCTGGTGCAGGCGAACCTGATCCAGCGGGACGGCGACCGCTTCGTCGCGAACGCCAGCTCGCTGGGCATCGTCGCCGCCCTGTCGGCGCGCGGGATCGACGTCGGCAGCAGCGCCGAGGTGAGCCTGAGCGCGGCCCGCGCGGCCACCGAGTGCGTGGCGGACATCCGGGTCACCATCGACAAGCTGGTCGGTCAGGGCGGCGCCGACGCGGACGAGCTGTCGCTGCTCGTGATCCAGCTGGCGTCCAGCGCGTTCGCCGACGTGCTGACGTCCCACCTCGCCCCGTTCGGGGACGAGGATCAGCCGACCTGAACGACGATCTCCACCTCGACCGGCGCGTCGAGCGGCAGCGCCGAGACGCCCACCGCGCTGCGGGCGTGCACGCCGTTGTCGCCGAGCACCTCACCGAGCAGCTCGCTGGCGCCGTTGACCACACCGGGCTGATCGGTGAAGGCCGGGTCGCTGGCCACGAAGCCCACCACCTTGATGACACGGACCGTGTCGAGGTCGCCGACCTCGGCCTTGACCGCGGCCAGGGCGTTGAGCGCGCAGACGCGGGCCAGCGCCTTCGCCCGCTCGGGGCTCACGCAGCCGGCGGCCTCGCCGACCTTGCCCGTCTCGAGCGGCTGGTCCGAGACCCGCGGGAGCTGGCCCGACGTCCAGACCAGGTCACCGCTGCGCCTGGTCGGCACGTACACCGCCACCGGCGTCGCGACCTCCGGCAGCGTGAGCCCGAGCTCGGCGAGACGGTCGTCGACCCGCCCCATCAGGGCTTCTCCCGCTTCAGGTAGGCCACCAGACCCTGCCCCTCGGGGCCGGGGACGACCTGCACGAGCTCGTAGCCGTCCTCGCCCCACTGGTCGAGGATCTGCTTGGTCGCGTGCACGATCAGAGGAACCGTCGCGTACTCCCACTTCGCCATGCCGCGCATCCTT
>DASROP010000212.1:0-2421 GCA_035646835.1 Actinomycetales bacterium
GCGGCCGCCGACGCGGTGGGTGAGGCCGCGTGACCGAGCAGGACGGCGGCGGTACCGACGGTGTGGACGTGCGCGTGCGGGTGAACGGCGTCTGGCACGAGCTGCGCGTGCCCGGGCGGCGGCTGCTGTCCGACGTCCTGCGTCACGACCTACGGCTGACCGGCACGCACGTCGGTTGCGAGCACGGGGTCTGCGGCGCCTGCACGGTGCTGCTGGACGGCGAACCGGTGCGCGCCTGCCTGCTGCTGGCCGGCAGCGTCGACGGCCACGACGTCACCACGGTCGAGGGGCTGACCGGCCCGGACGGCGCACTGCACCCGGTGCAGCAGGCGTTCGTCGACTGCCACGGCCTGCAGTGCGGCTTCTGCACGCCGGGGTTCGTCACGACGATCGCGGCCTACCTGCGCGAGCACCCCGACCCGACGCCGAACGAGGCCACCGAGGCGATCGCGGGCAACCTGTGTCGCTGCACCGGCTACCAGAACATCAAGGCCGCGGTGCTGCGTGCCGCCGAGCTCCAGAAAGTCGCGTCAGGCTCTCGACCCCCGTCTGCGGGTCCAGAGCCTGACACGACAGGCCAGTCGTGACGACGCGCTGGCTGGGTGCGCCGGTGGCCCGGGTGGAGGACCCGCGGCTGCTGCGGGGCGAGGGCCGGTTCCTCGACGACCTGGGCCACGACGCCCTGGAGGTCGCGTTCGTCCGCAGCCCGCACGCGCACGCGCGGGTCGTCGACATCGACGTCAGCGGTGCGCTGGAGGTGCCCGGCGTCGTGGCTGTCTACACCTACGACGACCTGGCGGAAGACGCCGGGCGGCGGGGCAGCGCGGTCGACAAGCGGCTACCGCTGCTGATCCCGCACCCCGCCCTGCACGCGCCGCGTACCGGCTACCCGCTGGCCCGCGACGAGGTCAACCACGTCGGCGAGGCGGTCGTGATGGTCGTGGCGCGCGACCGGTACGTCGCCGAGGACGCGTGCGACCGCATCGTCGTCGACTACGAGTTCCTGCCGCCGGTGGTGGGCCTGCCGGCCGCCCGGGCCGCGGAGCACGCCGTGCACGACGACGTGCCGGACAACGTGGCCGCGCACCTGGTGCAGGAGGTGGGCGACGTCGACGCCGCGCTCGCTGCCGCCCCGCACACCCTGACCCTCGACCTGGACGTCGAGAGGTCGGCGTCGATGCCGTTGGAGGGCAAGGGTGTCTACGCGCGCTGGGACACCGACGAGTCCTCGCTGCGCGTCTACACCTCGACCCAGGCCGCCACCTCGGTGCGCGCTGCCGTCGCCGCCACGCTGGGACTCGCGCTGAACCGGGTCGAGTGCATCGCGCCGGACGTCGGCGGTGGCTTCGGCGTCAAGATCGTGCACCCCTGGCCGGAGGAGGTGCTGGTGCCGTGGGCAGCCCAGAAGCTGGCCGAGGCGGGCATCGCGCGTGAGGTGAAGTGGACCGAGGACCGCCGCGAGCACTTCGTCTCCAGCGCCCACGAGCGCGCGCAGCAGCAGCGCGTCACGGCCGGCTTCGACGACGAGGGGACGCTGCTGGCGTTCGACTTCGAGTTCTGGCACGACAACGGTGCCTACACGCCCTACGGGATCATCGTGCCGATCGTCACCAGCACCCAGGTGCTCGGCCCCTACAAGCCGGGTGCGTACCGGTGCACCTTCTCGTCGCTGTACACGAACACGGTCATCGTCACGCCCTACCGGGGGGCCGGGCGGCCGCAGGGCGTGTTCGCGATGGAGCGGGCGATGGACGCGATCAGCGCGTTCCTCGGCAAGGACCGGACCGCGGTGCGCGCCCACAACTTCATCGGAGTCGACGAGATGCCGTACGACCACCACCTGACGTTCCAGGACGGGCGGCCGCTGATCTACGACTCCGGTGACTACCCGGCGCTGCTCTCACGCCTGAAGAAGATGGTGGGCTGGGACGACTTCGAGGCATACCGGGCCGAGGCAGCGCGGGCCGGACGGCGGGTCGGTCTCGGGCTGGCCTGCTACGTCGAGGGCACCGGTCCCGGACCGTACGAGGGCGCGCACGTGGTCGTCGAGACCTCCGGCAAGGTCAAGGTGGCCACCGGCTTGACCACGCAGGGCCAGGGTCACCAGACCGCGTTCGCGCAGGTGGTCGCCGACCAGCTCGGGGTCGCGCCGGACGACGTCGAGGTCGTCACCGGCGACACGCGCCGCTTCCGGTACGCCGTCGGCACGTTCGCCTCGCGGGCGGCGGTGATGAGCGGGTCGGCGATGCACGTCGCGGCCGGGATGGTGCGCGACAAGGCCCTGCGGATCGCCGCCGACGCCCTCGAGGTGGACGCCGCCGACCTCGAGCTGGTCGACGGCACGGCCCGGGTGCGCGGCACGCCACCGGGCGACGTCCACACGTCCCTGCCGCTGTCGACGATCGCGGTGCTGTCGAACCC
>DASROP010000213.1:0-4058 GCA_035646835.1 Actinomycetales bacterium
ACCCGGCGGCCCCGTCGGCGAGCCGGTCGGCGGCGACGTCCATGACCCCCTGGGCAGCAGTCACGCCGGTCCGGCGGGAGAGGAACGACCGGACCGTCTCGGCCGGACGGCGTTCGGGCTCCTGCGGCAGGTACCCCACGGTGGCGGTCGCCGGGGTGCGCACGACGGTGCCCTCCTCGGGTGCGTCGATCCCGGCCAGCAGCCGCAGCAGGGTCGACTTGCCGGCGCCGTTCGCCCCGACGAGGCCGATCACGTCCCCAGGCGCGACGACGAGGTCGAGACGGGAGAAGAGGGTGCGGGTGCCGTGGGCGGCTCCCAGATCGCGCGCGACCAGGGTGGCGCTCATGGGCGGCGACGTTACCGGCGGTGCCAACGACGCCGCGGCACTGGTGGCAAGGGTTCACCAAGCCGCGCCCGGGCGCGGCCCGTTAGGTTCAGCGCCGTGCGAGTACTCGTGGCCCTGGGCGGCAACGCGATGATCGGTCCCGACGGCAGCGCCGAGCCGGGGGCGCAGATCGCCGCCGTCACCCGCGCCGCCGACGACATCGCGCGCCTGGTGGCCGCCGGCCACGAGGTCCTCGTCACCCACGGCAACGGTCCCCAGGTGGGAAACCTGCTGGTCAAGAACGAGCTGGCCGCGGCCGTCGTCCCGCCGGTGCCCCTGGACTGGTGCGGGGCCCAGACGCAGGCGACGATCGGCTTCATCCTCTTGGACGCGCTGGCCGTCGCCCTGGCCACCCATGGCGTCGACCGGCGCCCGGCGGCGCTCGTCAGCCGCACCCTGGTCTCTCTCGACGACCCGGGGTTCGCCAAGCCCAGCAAGCCGATCGGGCGCTACCTCCCGCGCGCCGAGGCCGAGCGGATGATGCAGCACGGCGAGATCTGGGAGGACCGCGGCGCGAAGGGCTGGCGGCACATCGTCGCCAGTCCAGAGCCGATCGAGGCGTTGGACGCGCCTGCGGTCACCACCCTGCTCGACGCCGGGTTCGTGGTGGTGGCCGGTGGGGGCGGCGGCATCCCGGTCGTGAGGGAGGACGACGGCACGTTGCGCGGCGTCGAGGCCGTGATCGACAAGGACCTGTCCGCCGTCGTCCTGGCCCACGCCGTGGGCATCGACGTCCTCGTGGTGGCCACGGACGTCGAGCACGCCGTCATCGGCTGGGGCACGGACGACGAGCGGCCGATCGGACGCACCACGCCCCGCGAGCTGCGTGACCTGGCCGCCCAGGGCCACTTCGCGTCCGGGTCGATGGGCCCCAAGGTCGATGCCGTCGCCCGCTTCGTCGAGGCGGGCGGCAGCCTGGCCGTGATCACGACGCTCGAGCTGATCGACGACGCCCTCGACGGTGACGTCGGCACCGCCGTCCACCCCGACTGACCCGACTCCCCCGCGACGACAGGAGAGCAGCCGTGCCAGAACCGATCGAGGTCCGCAAGATCCCCATCCTCAGCGTCGCCGACGCCTCCGGGCTCGAGCAGCTGATCGACGACGGGGTCCTCGACGCCGACCGGGTCGTCGCGGTGATCGGCAAGACCGAGGGCAACGGCGGGGTGAACGACTACACGCGGATCATCGCCGACCGGGCGTTCCGCGAGGTGTTGGTGGCCAAGGGAACGCGCTCGGCCCAGGACGTCGCGCAGGTACCGATCGTCTGGTCCGGCGGCACGGACGGCGTCCTGTCCCCGCACGCGACGGTCTTCGCGACGGTCCCGGCCGAGAAGGCCGAGCGGACGGACGAGCCGCGGTTGACGGTCGGGTTCGCGATGAGCGAGACGCTGGCGCCCGAGGACATCGGGCGGGTCGCGATGGTGTCGAAGGTCGCCGACGCGGTGAAGGTCGCGATGGAGCGCGCCGGCATCGCCGACGTCGCCGACGTCCACTACGTGCAGACCAAGACGCCGCTGCTGACCATCCACACGATCCGCGACGCCAAGTCGCGGGGCGAGACGGTCTGGACCGAGCACACCCACGAGTCGATGGACCTGTCGAACGGCACCACCGCGCTCGGTGTCGCCGTAGGCCTCGGCGAGATCGAGATGCCGACCGACGCGGACGTGATGCACGATCGGTCGCTGTACTCCGCGGTCGCGTCGTGCTCCAGCGGGGTCGAGCTCGACCGGGCGCAGGTCGTGGTCGTCGGCAACGCCCGCGGCGTCGGCGGCCGCTACCGCATCGGCCACTCCGTGATGCGCGACGCCCTCGACGCGGACGGTGTCTGGGCCGCGATCCGCGACGCGGGCCTCGACCTGCCGGAACGGCCGCACCACAGCGACCTCGACGGACGTCTCGTCAACGTGTTCCTCAAGTGCGAGGTCTCCTCCGACGGGCAGGTGCGGGGGCGCCGCAACGCGATGCTCGACGACTCGGACGTCCACTGGCACCGGCAGATCAAGGCGTGCGTCGGTGGGGTGACCGCCGCGGTGACCGGTGACCCGGCCGTCTTCGTCTCGGTGTCGGCGGCCCACCAGGGGCCGGACGGCGGGGGCCCGGTCGCCGCGATCGTCGACCTCGGCGGATCCGGCTCCTAACCGGGTGCGACGTCGTCGTCGCGCAGCATCGCGACGTCCGAGACCAGCTCGATGTGGTCGTGCATCGCGGTGGCCGCCGCCGACGGGAGCTGGGCGCGAATCGCCTCCGCGATGCGCCGGTGTCCTGCCAAGGAGGCTGACGGGCGGCCGGGCTGGGCCAGCGACTCCAGCCGGCTCTCGCGGATCAGGTCGGAGATCTCCGTCATCAGCCGAGCGAGCAGCTGCGAGTGGCCCGCCGCGGTGACCGCCGCGTGGAAGGCCTCGTCCCCGGCCACGCCGCGGCCCCCGGACGCGATGTCGGCGTCCATCCCCTCCAGGGCCGCGTCGATGGCGCGCAGGTCGGCACCGGTGCGGCGCTCGGCGGCCAGGGACGCGAGCTTGACCTCCAGCGCCGCGCGCGCCTCGATGATCTCCGGGAGCCGGTCGCGGTGCGCCCGCAGCGCGGTCACGATCTGTCGCTCGCTGGCGTGCTCGACGATGACCGCCCCGTCGCCGTGCCGGACGCTCACCAGGCCGAGCACCTCCAGCGCCACCAGCGCCTGGGCGAGCGAGGCACGGCTCACGCCGAGGTGCTTGGCCAGCTCGCGCTCGGGCGGCAGGCGGTCTCCGGGGCGCAACCCGGAGTGGGTGATGTGGTCGTGCAGCTGCTGGACGATCTGCTCGTAGAGGCGACGGCGAGGCACCCGCTCGAACGGGGTCTGGCCCACCGACGTCATCGGCCCAGCGTATTGACAGCTGGACTGCTTGCCTATTGGCTAGGCCACCATTCCACGCCCGCCACCCACCCGGAGACGATGTGCCCTCGAGCGGCGACGGCCCCCTGTCGGGCACGGTCGTGGTCGACCTCACCCGGGCGCTGGCCGGACCGCACGCGGCGATGATGCTCGGTGACCTCGGCGCTCGGGTGATCAAGGTGGAGACACCCGGGACGGGCGACGACACCCGGGGGTGGGGTCCACCGTTCGTCGAGGGGGCCGACGGCGCCGGCGCACAGTCCACGTACTTCCTCTCGTGCAACCGCAACAAGGAGTCCATCGCCCTGGACCTCAAGAGCACCGACGGCCGCGAGGTGCTCGAGGCGCTGCTGCGCAAGGCCGACGTCCTGATGGAGAACTTCCGCCCCGGCGTCCTGGGCCGGCTGGGGTTCGATGCAGCGAGGCTCGACGCGCTCAACCCCCGTCTCGTCGTGCTGTCCATCTCCGGCTTCGGCCACGACGGCCCGGAGGGCGGGCGAGCCGGCTACGACCAGATCGCCCAGGGCGAGGCCGGTCTGATGTCACTGACCGGGACCGACCCGGACTCCCCGCAGCGGGTCGGTGTGCCCATCGGTGACCTGCTGGCGGGCATGTACGGCGCGTACGGCGTCCTCGCCGCGCTGCACGAGCGGGAGCGCACCGGGCGGGGCCAGGTCGTGCGCACCTCCCTGCTCGCCGCGATCGTCGGGGTGCACGCGTTCCAGGGCACCCGGTGGACCGTCGCCGGCGAGTCCCCGCGGGCGCAGGGCAACCACCACCCGTCGATCTGTCCCT
>DASROP010000214.1:0-9341 GCA_035646835.1 Actinomycetales bacterium
AGTACCCGCGCTACTTCTTCAGCAACGCGAGCGCCGACATCCGGGGCCTCTGCTGCTGGGCATTGAATCTGCTCGACATCGCCCACACGCACCCGTCCGAGCGCAACATCTCGGTGGCTCGCAAGGAGGCGGTCGCCGCGCTCGACCTGCACGTCGGCCCCAAGTCCTGAGCTCAGACGTGCCGGGAGTTCCTTGATCGTCGCGGGGGCCTACGGGGAGGATGCGCGGACGCTCTTCTCGGCCTCGGCGCCCGCCTCCTCGGCCTCATCGGTGCGGTAGGCGGGCACGACACCGGCGACGGCGTCGCCCATCCGGTGCACCCGCAGCGCGTTGGTGGACCCCGGGATGCCGGGAGGCGAACCCGCCACGATCACCGCCTGCTCCCCCACCACGGCGCGGCCGATGCCGATCAGCGCCTGGTCGACCTGACGCACCATGTCGTCGGTGTGCTTGACGTACGCCGTCAGGAAGGTCTCGACGCCCCAGGTCAGAGCGAGCTGTGACCGCACCGACGGCTCCGGCGTGAACGCGAGCAGCGGGATCGGCGACCGCAGCCTCGACATCCGCCGTGCCGAGTCGCCCGACTGCGTGAACGTGACCAGGTAGTCGACGTCGAGCAGGGAGGCGACCTCCGAGGCGGCCAGCGTGATCGCGCCGCCCATGGTGTGGGGCCGCGTCCCGAGCGGCGGGATGCGTTCCAGGCCGTGGTCCTCGGTGTTCTCGATGATGCGCGCCATCGTCCGCACCGCCTCGAACGGGTACTGGCCGATGCTGGTCTCGCCCGACAGCATGATCGCGTCGGCGCCGTCCAGCACCGCGTTGGCGCAGTCCGAGGCCTCGGCGCGCGTGGGGATCGGCGCGGAGATCATCGACTCCAGCACCTGCGTCGCGACGATGACCGGCTTCGCGGCACGCCGCGCCATCTCGACGGCTCGCTTCTGCACCAGCGGCACCTGCTCGAGCGGCAGCTCGACGCCGAGGTCCCCCCGAGCGACCATGATCCCGTCGAAGGCCTCGATGATCTCGGCGAGGTTGTCGACCGCCTGCGGCTTCTCGATCTTCGCGATCACCGGGACGAGGAGCCCCTCCGCCTTCATGATCTCGCGCACCCCGTCGACGTCGGCCGCCCTGCGCACGAACGACAGGGCGACCATGTCGACGCCCTGTCGCAGGGCCCACCGCAGGTCCTCGGCGTCCTTCTCCGACAACGCCGGGGCGCTGACGGCAACGCCCGGCAGGTTCAGGCCCTTGTTGTCCGAGACGACGCCGGCAACGACCACCTCGGTGACCACCCGCGGGCCGTCCACAGCCTCGACGCGCAGGCGTACCTTGCCGTCGTCCACGAGGATCGTGTCGCCGGCGCCGACGTCACCGGGCAACCCCTCGTAGGTCGTCGACGCCTGGCGGACGTCGCCGGGGACGTCGTCCGTCGTGATCGTGAACCGTGCGCCCGCCGCGAGCTCGACCGGCCCGGAGGCAAAGCGCCCCAGCCGGATCTTGGGCCCCTGCAGGTCGGCCAGGATCCCGACCGCGTGCCCGGTCTCGTCGCTGGCACGCCGGACGGCGGTGTAGAAGTCGGCGTGGTCGCTGTGGTCGCCGTGGCTGAGGTTGAGGCGTGCGACGTCCATGCCGGCCTCGACGAGCGTGCGCACCTGCTCGAGGCTGGAGGTCGCGGGGCCGAGGGTGCAGACGATCTTGGCGCGGCGCATAGCCCGACCCTAGGTGCTACCCGTTCGTAGCCCGGCCACGGCGGGGCGTCAGGCGACGGATGTGTGCAGGTGGAGCTCGGTCGGCGAGATCCTGGCCAGAGCCTCGGTGCGGCTGTTGACCTCGAGGCGGCCGTAGAGGTTCTCCAGGTGCTTGCGGACGGTGGCCTCGGAGATGTTCAGGGCGCGCGCCGCCATCCGGTTCGTGCACCCGGCGGCGACCAGGCGGAGGATCTCCCACTGCCGCGGTGTCAGCTCGGGGACGCCGCGGCGGCGCCGCAGCTGACGCATGTGCATCTCGATCAGGTGCGGCCGCAGCAGGGACAACAGCAGCAGCTCGCGCTCGGTGAAGTCCGAGCCCTCGGTCCGGAACAGCAGCAGCCGGCGGTCGTACACGTCGAGCACGGGCAGCGGGACGAGCGCCTCGTGACGCACCCCGCAGGCCGCCAGGTAGGCGCCCATCGTGGTGCGGCTGAACGCCGCGCGGCCGGAGAAGTCCGAACACCGGGCCACGGTGGTGTGGTCACCGGTCCGCTGGGGGTAGCTGCAGGCCAGGGACTCCCAGAAGCCGTCCCAGAACAGCGCGTCCAGTGCCGGGTCCTCGGTGCCGTCGTCCGGGAGCGTCGACTGCGTCACCGCGAACCGGCGTCGATGGTCCATCACCTGGAACGTGACGTCCTCGCTGGGCACGAGCTCGGCGAGGTCGTGGAGCAACGACGGAGGCACGTCGTCGCCCGGGGCGGCCGGGCGATCGGGGTCGAGCAGGCTCCGAACCCGCCGCAGATCGCGGGCCGTCACACCGATGCGGTCCATGTCAGGTCCTCCTCTTCGTTCCCAGCAGGGTAGCCGCCGACGTCACCGTGGAGGATCAGGATTTCGTCGTATGGCGGCTGCCCGGTGGTGGCCTGAATCGTGGCGACCAGCGCCTCGACCGAGGCCATCCCCACCCGACCACCACCATTCGAAGGAGACGAACCATGTCACGCAACACGAGAGTCGCCACCGCATCATCGGTGGTCACCCTGGCGGGAGCGGCGCTGCTGGTGCTGGCGCCGATCGCGCAGGCCAAGCCCGATCCAGGACAGCCGCCCCCGTCCGGCGGCGGCGCCGTCGTCCGGGAGGTCGAGGTTCCGTTCCCGGTCGACGACGGGGCGTTCGAGCCGATGCAGATCGCCGTCGCCGCCCTGGTGGGCGCCGCCGCCGCGGCGGGTGCGCGTGCCGGACGGCAGCGGCTGAACCGACCACAGGTCGCCTGAGTGCGGCGGCCGACCACCGGTGGGGCGGGGCGTCTACGGCGTCCCGCCCCACCGTGTGACGTCGGTCGGTGCGGGCTACACCACCAGGGGACGCTCGTCCGGACCGATCGGCGCCGGCAGCGTCGTCCGGCCGGTCAGGTACTCGTCGACGCCCGCCGCGCAGGCACGGCCCTCCGCGATGGCCCACACGATCAGGGACTGCCCGCGTCCAGCGTCGCCGGCGACGAAGACGCCCGGCCGGCTGGTCATGTACCGCCCGTCCCGGACGATGTTGCCCCGGCCGTCGAGGTCCACGCCCATCTGGCCAACGACCCCGCCCTGCTCGGGACCGGTGAAGCCCATCGCAAGCAGCACGAGCTGCGCGGGGATCTCCCGCTCAGTGCCGGCGACCGGCTCGAACCGGCCGTCGGACATCTCCACCTCGACGAGCCTCAGCCCTGCGACCGCGCCGTTGCCGTCGTCGGTGAACTCGACGGTGCTCACCGCGTAGACGCGCTCGCCGCCCTCCTCGTGCGCGCTCGAGACGCGGTACGTCATCGGGTAGGTCGGCCACGGCTGGGCCGCCGGGCGCTCCTCGGGAGGACGCGGCATGATCTCCAGCTGTGTGACCGACCGTGCGCCCTGCCGGTGCGCGGTCCCCAGGCAGTCGGCGCCGGTGTCGCCGCCCCCGATGATGACGACGTCCTTGCCCTCGGCCGTGGTCTGGCCCAACAGCACCGGTGGACGGCCGTCGTCTCCCGGCTCGGCGTGAGCCGCCCGGTTGGCCGGCGGCAGGTACTCCATCGCCTGCAGGACACCGGAGAGCGAGCGGCCGTCGACGTCGAGGTCACGCGAGACGGTCGCCCCGACCGCCAGGACGACGGCGTCGTACCGGGCGACCAGCTCGCGGCCCGACAAGGCCCCCTCGGCGCCGACGTCGATGCCCGGCCGGAAGCGCGTTCCCTCGGCGGCCATCTGCTCCAGCCGGCGATCGAGGTGCCGCTTCTCCATCTTGAACTCGGGGATCCCGTACCGCAGCAGCCCGCCGATGGCGTCCGCCCGCTCGTACACCGCGACCGTGTGACCCGCTCGGGTCAGCTGCTGCGCTGCGGCGAGACCCGCCGGCCCCGAGCCGACCACCGCGACGGTTCGCCCCGAAAGACGCTCGGGCGGCTGCGGCTGCACCCATCCGGACTCGAAGGCCCGGTCGATGATCGACACCTCGACCTGTTTGATGGTCACAGCAGGCTGGTTGATCCCCAGCACGCAGGCGGGCTCGCACGGGGCCGGACACAGGCGGCCGGTGAACTCGGGGAAGTTGTTGGTCTGGTGCAGGCGCTCGATGGCCTCCCTCCAGTCCCCGCGGTACGTCAGGTCGTTCCACTCGGGGATGAGGTTGCCGAGGGGGCACCCGTTGTGGCAGAACGGGATACCGCAGTCCATGCAGCGGCCGGCCTGCCTTTGCAGCTGGTCGGAGTCCTGCTGCTCGTAGACCTCCTGCCAGTCCTGGATGCGAACCGGCACGGGACGCCGGGCCGGCAGCTCACGCTCGCGGTGGGTGAGGAACCCCCTGGGGTCAGCCACTGATGCCCTCCATGATCCGTGACCAGACCACGTCGCCGTCCGGGTCCAGGCCCTCGATCTCGCCGCGCGACCTCGCGGCCATCACCCGCGCGTACTCCCGTGGCACCAGGCGCGTGAAGCGTGCACGCGAGGCGCCCCAGTCCTGCAGCAGCCGCCAGGCGACGGTCGACTCGGTCTCCTCGCGGTGGCGCCTGAGCAGGTCGTGCACCATGGCCGCGTCCTCGTCGTCCAGCGGCTCGGGGGTCAGCTCCCCGGAGGAGACGGCGACCGGGTTCAACCTCGCCGGGCGCAGGTCCAGCACGTACGCCACGCCGCCCGACATGCCGGCTCCGAAGTTTCGTCCGGTGCGCCCCAGCACGAGCGCCACGCCGCCCGTCATGTACTCGCAGCCGTGGTCGCCGACGCCCTCGACGACCGCGGTGGCACCGGAGTTGCGCACGCAGAACCGTTCGCCGACCTGTCCGCGGACGAACATCTCCCCGGACGTGGCGCCGTAGGCGACGACGTTGCCGGCGACGACGTTCGACTCCGCCGCGAAGGGCGAGGCGCGGTCCGGCCGGACGACGATGCGGCCGCCGGAGAGTCCCTTGCCGACGTAGTCGTTCGCGTCGCCGTGCAGTCGCAACGTGATCCCCGCCGGGAGGAACGCGCCGAACGACTGGCCGGCGGCACCCGTGAGCGTGATGTCGATGGTGTCGTCGGGGAGCGTGTCGAGCCCGAACCTCTTCGTGACCTCGTGGCCGAGGATGGTGCCGACGGTCCGGTTGACGTTGCGGATCGCCAGCTCGATGCGGACAGGCTGGGAGTTCTCCAGCGCGTCCCGTGACATCTCGACAAGCTGGTGGTCCAGCGCCTTCTCCAGCCCGTGGTCCTGCGGAACGGTGTGCCGTCGGGACGCACCCGGCGGCAGCTCGACCTCGTGCAGGATGGGCGAGAGATCGAGCCCGGACGCCTTCCAGTGCTGTAAGGCCGGACGCGTGTCGAGCGCCGCCGACTGGCCCACCGCCTCGTCGATGCTGCGGAAGCCCAGCGCGGCCAGGTGCTCACGCACCTCCTCGGCGATGAACTCGAAGAAGTTCACGACGAACTCCGGCGACCCGGTGAACCGCTTGCGCAGCTCGGGGTTCTGGGTGGCGATGCCGACCGGGCACGTGTCGAGGTGGCAGACCCGCATCATCACGCAGCCCGACACGACCAGGGGCGCGGTCGCGAAGCCGAACTCCTCGGCGCCGAGCAGCGCGGCGACCACGACGTCCCGACCGGTCTTGAGCTGCCCGTCGACCTGCACCACGATCCGGTCGCGGAGGCCGTTCAGCAACAGCGTCTGCTGGGTCTCCGCGAGGCCCAGCTCCCACGGCGCGCCGGCGTGCTTCAGCGACGTCAGCGGGCTGGCACCGGTTCCGCCGTCATGGCCGGAGATCAGGACGACGTCCGCGTGCGCCTTGCTGACACCGGCGGCGACCGTGCCGACACCGACCTCGCTGACCAGCTTCACGTGCACCCGCGCGGATGGGTTGGCGTTCTTGAGGTCGTGGATCAGCTGCGCGAGGTCCTCGATCGAGTAGATGTCGTGGTGCGGGGGCGGCGAGATCAGCCCGACGCCCGGTGTCGACAGCCGGGTGCGCGCGATGTTCGGGTACACCTTGGCCCCGGGCAGCTGGCCGCCCTCCCCGGGCTTGGCCCCCTGCGCCATCTTGATCTGGATGTCGTCGGCGTGGGTCAGGTACAGGCTCGTCACACCGAAGCGACCGGAGGCGACCTGCTTGACGGCACTACGCCTTTCGGGGTCGAGCAGGCGGTCGGCGTCCTCTCCCCCCTCGCCCGTGTTCGACCTGCCGCCGAGCCGGTTCATCGCGATCGCCAGGGTCTGGTGGGCCTCGAGGCTGATCGAGCCGTAGCTCATCGCACCGGTGGAGAACCGCTTGACGATCTCGCTGACCGGCTCCACCTCCTCCAGCCGCACCGGCTCGCGCACGCCCTCGGCGAAGCCGAACAGCCCGCGCAGGGTCATCAGTCGCTCGCTGGACGCGTCCACCCGCTGCGTGTACTGGCGGAACACGTCGTAGCGGCCGGACCGGGTCGCGTGCTGCAGCCGGAACACCGTCTCCGGGTCGAAAAGGTGCGGCTCGCCGTCACGGCGCCACTGGTACTCGCCCCCGACGTCCAGGCGGCTGTGCGCGGGGCGCATACCGCCCGGTGGGTACGCCCACGCGTGCCGTCGCGCCACCTCGTCGGCGATGACGTCCAGCCCCACTCCCCCGAGCTGGCTGGTCGTTCCGGTGAAGTACTTCTCGACGACCTCGGTCGACAGCCCGATCGCCTCGAACACCTGCGCACCGCGGTAGGAGGCGACCGTCGAGATGCCCATCTTGCTCATCACCTTCAGCACGCCCTTGCCCAGTGCGTAGATCAGCTGTGAGACGGCACTCTCGGGCGCCACGCCCTCGATCACGCCCGACCGGCACAGGTCCTCGACCGACTCCATCGCCAGGTAGGGGTTGACCGCCGCCGCGCCGTACCCGATCAGCAGGGCGACGTGGTGGACCTCCCGCACGTCCCCGGCCTCGACGAGCAGCCCGACCTGCGTGCGCGTCTTCTCGCGGATCAGGTGGTGGTGCACCGCGCTGGTCAGCAACAACGACGGGATCGGCGCGTAGTCGGCGTCGGAGTCGCGGTCGGAGAGGACGACGAACCGCGCACCGTCGGCGATCGCCGCGCTGACCTCGGTACAGATCTCCTCCAGCCGCTGCGCCAGAGCCTCGCCACCGCCGTCCACCCGGTACAGCCCCCTGACGCGCGTGGTCGCGAAGCCGGGCAGGTCGCCGTCGCGGTTGATGTGCGCGATCTTGGCCAGGTCGTCGTTGTCGATCACGGGAAAGGGCAGCACGACCTGGCGGCAGTGGGCAGGGCTCGCGACCAACGCGTTGCCCTCCGGCCCGATCGCCGTTCCGAGCGCCGTGACGAGCTCCTCCCGGATCGCGTCCAGGGGTGGGTTGGTGACCTGGGCGAACAGTTGGGTGAAGTAGTCGAAGAGCAGGCGGGGGCGAGCCGACAGGACGGCGACCGGCGTGTCGGTGCCCATCGAACCGATCGGCTCGGCGCCGGACCGCGCCATCGGCGCGACCAGCACGCGCAGCTCCTCCTCGGTGTACCCGAAGGTCTGCTGCCGGCGGGTCACGGACGCGTGCGTGTGCAGCACGTGCTCCCGCTCGGGCAGGTCGTCGAGGTGGATCAGCCCGGCGAGCAGCCACTCGTCGTACGGGTGCTGGGCGGCGAGTTCGGCCTTGATCTCCTCGTCGTCGACGATCCGACCGTGGCCGGTGTCGACGAGGAACATCCGGCCCGGCGCCAGCCGGCCCTTGCGGACGACGCGCGCCGGGTCGATGTCGAGCACGCCGACCTCGCTGGCGAGAACCACGAGACCGTCGTCCGTCAGCCAGTACCGGGAGGGGCGCAGCCCGTTGCGGTCGAGGACGGCGCCGATCAGCGTGCCGTCGGTGAACACCATGTCGGCCGGCCCGTCCCACGGCTCCATGAACATCGAGTGGTACTCGTAGAAGGCGCGGCGCGCGGGGTCCATCTCGGCGTGGTTCTCCCAGGCCTCCGGGATCATCATCAGCACCGCGTGCGGCAGGGAGCGCCCGCCGAGGTGCAGCAGCTCGAGCACCTCGTCGAAGGTCGCCGAGTCGCTGGCGCCGGGGGTGCAGATCGGGAACAGCCGCTCGAGGTCGCCGCCGATCAGGTCGCTCTCCAGCTGGCTCTCGCGGGCCTGCATCCAGTTGGCGTTGCCCTGCACCGTGTTGATCTCGCCGTTGTGCGCGATGAACCGGAACGGGTGGGACAGCGGCCAGCTCGGGAAGGTGTTGGTGGAGAAGCGAGAGTGGACCACGGCGATCGAGCTCTCGACGCGCTCGTCGACGAGGTCGGGGAAGACGTCGTCGAGCTGCTCGGTGGTGAGCATTCCCTTGTAGGCGATGGTGCGGCTCGACAGCGACGGGAAGTAGACGTCGGTCTCGCGCTCGGCACGCTTGCGAAGGCAGAACGCCAGACGCTCCAGGCCCATACCGACGATCCGGCTGCCCTTGGCTGCCACGAACAGCTGGACGAAGGACGGCATGCAGTCCAGGGCGGTCTTGCCGAGCGAGGACGGGTCAGTGGGCACCTCGCGCCAGCCCAGCACGCTGAGGCCCTCCTCAGCCGCGATGACCTCGATGCGCTTGCGCGTCTTGGAGACCTGCTCGGCATCGCCGGGGATGAAGGCGGTGCCTGCGGCGTAGGAGTGGTTGGGAGGCAGTTCGAAGTCCACGACCTCGCGGAAGAAGCCGTCGGGGATCTGCATCAGGATTCCCGCGCCGTCACCGGAGTTGGGCTCGGCGCCCGCGGCCCCGCGGTGCTCGAGGTTGCGCAAGGCGGTCAGTGCCTTGCTGACGATGTCGTGGCTGGGGACGCCTGTCAGGGTGCCCACGAAGGCGACGCCACAGGCGTCGTGCTCGTGCGTGCCGTCGTAGAGGCCCTGAGGCGGCGGGATTGCCTGCACGTGCACTCTCCCGTCGTCGGTCAGCGCACTCAGGTCAAGGCCTGGTGAGTGCGGCGGATGTGAGCATGCTGGTGCTGGGACGACATTGGCCCATGCGGAAAACTCAGCCTACAGCAGGGTTTCACCGTGCCGCGTAGCCGTTTCAGGAGACGAAATTCTCACCTTTGACGGTTTGGCACCGCGCGAGGCGCTCACACCGTGGTGCAGAACCCGGTCAGCAGGTGCTCAGGAGAGCTCCGGCTCGGACTTCTGCACGTCCGAATGTTCAGTGTCCTGGCC
>DASROP010000215.1:0-6583 GCA_035646835.1 Actinomycetales bacterium
GGACGCCACCGAGACCATCCTGCGCAGCAGTGCGCGCAGTGCCCTGGCCGAGGCGGGCGCCTCGATCGGCGCGGGGCTGGGCGCCGTCGTCGGCTCCTTCGGTGGGGGCGGCGCGGAGGCCGGGGCTGCCCGAGGCGCGGCGCTGGGCGCTGCTGCCGCGGGGGGCAGCCCCACCGACAACGCCTGGGAGTTCGGCGTACTCCCCGAGCTGGCGTTCCTGGAGCAGGTGTCCCTCGGCCGCGAGGCCGAGGAGCAGGTCCGGGGTGCGGCACGCCCGCAGGGCACGCCCATCCGTCCGGTCAAGCCCGACGAGCTGCTGCTCCAGCTGGGCTCCGTGCGGTGGTTCCCGTGCGTGCTGACCGAGCTCAGCATCACCGAGCAACGCTTCACACCCGAGCTCGTGCCGGTCCGCGCGGAGGTCGACCTCAAGCTCACGGTCCTGGAGCCGGTGGAGAGCACCTACAACCCGCTGGTGCGGCAGACCTTCGACCAGCTCCTCGCGCAGCGCACCGAGCGTCTCGGCCAGCTCGGCACGACGTCGGCGGCGGCGCTGAGCACGCAGCTCGGCGGAGGGGGCTCGGCGTGACCGACCCCGCCGGCCGCTACGACGCCCTGCCGACCTGGGCCCGCCAGGTCCCGGACGGTCCCGCCGAGCGGCTGCGACACCCGCGCATCGTGGCCACGCCTCCGACCGAGGGCCGGGTCGAGGTCCAGGCCGGCGAGCGCCTCGACCACCTCGCGGCCCGCCTGTTCTCCGATCCCTATGCCTGGTGGCACGTCGCGGACGCCAACCCAGGCCTCCCTGTCGACGACCTCGACCAGGCCGGCAGGCTGCTGCGCCTGCCCGGCCGGAGGCCGTGATGACCTCGGCGACCCTCGAGGCCACCGCCCAGGGCCACCGCGTCCCGCGCCTGCTGTTGTGGGTCGACGGCGAGGAGGTGTCCGGCCACGTCGTCGCGTCGCTGTCCGTGGAGGAGCGTGTCGACCGACCCTCGACGCTGTCGCTCGTGGTGGCCTCGAGCCCGGTCGCGGGCCCGCCGTCCGGCGACGGCTCGGCCGAGGGCGGCGACTGGGACGCCCTGCTGCGCGGCGAGCAGGCGCGCGCCCTGGGGATGCCCGGGCTGCGGCTGCTGTCCCGGGTGACGGTCGGGTTCAGCCTGACGCCGCCCAGCCCGGCTGATGGGCCCGTGGAGAGCCAGGTGGTCTTCGACGGGTACGTCGCCGGGCTCGAGCACCGCTACGCCGAGGCCCGGGTCCCCGACTCCGAGCTCCTGGTCAGCGGCGTGGACGCCTCGTGCCTGATGCACCAGGAGACGGTGACCCGCCGCTGGCAGGACCTCAGCGACGCCGAGATCGCCACCCAGCTCTTCGGCAAGTACGGCTTCGACCACGCGGTCGACCCGACCCCGCGACGCAGCGCGACCGTCTCCGCGCTCCTGCAGCGCGCGACCGACGCCGAGTTCCTCCGCCTCCTCGCCCGGCGCAACGGCTTCGAGGTCTTCGTCGCGCCGTCGGGGACGCCCGTCGCCGCCGGCCGGAACCCCGGCACCGGGGTCGTCGGGCACTTCCGCAGCGCCCCGGTCGGCCGGGACAAGCTGCCGGCGGCGTGGCTCTTCCCGCCCGAGGCGCCCGCGCTGGTCGACATGACGGCGCGCTACGACGCCTACCAGCCCGCATCGGTGCGGTCCTGGCACATCGACGGCCGCCGGCGGATCGTGCGCAGCGTCGAGGTCGACGACCCCGGCTATGCCCGTACGGGGACGATGACGAGAGGCGCCGTCGTGGGCGGCAGGCTCGCCGAGATCCTGGGCAGCAGCGGGACCACCGTCGTCCCCGCTGACATCCGCACCTCCGACGTGCCGTACGACGCCGAGGAGCTGGCCACGCTCGCGCAAGCCGACCTACGCGCCGCCGACTGGTTCGCCACCGCCGAGGCCACGGTCGCGGCGACGCGCTACCCGGCCGTGGTCCGGGCCGGCCGGACGCTGCCGGTGACCGGCACCGGACCGATCTTCGCCGGGGACTGGTACGTGCGGGCGGTGACCCACCGTTGGGGGGCCGCCCGCGCGTTGCCGGGCGACCCGCCCGTCGCCGAGCTCGGCGTCGCCGCCGAGGAGGTCGACTTCACCTACGAGGTCGACGTCGAGCTCGCCCGCAACGCGCTGGGGGGTGAGCCGTGAGCGACGTCCTTGATCTCCCGTTCCGGATCACCGACCGGGGTGGCGCGCGGGAGTCGCGCGACCTGGCGACCCTGGCTCGCGCCCAGCTGCGCCAGCTGCTCTTCACAGCGCCGGGCGAGCGCGTCGACCGGCCGGCGTTCGGCTGCGGCCTGCACCTGCTCGTCTTCTCGGCCGCCGACCGCACCCGCGCGGCGGCGACGGAGTACCTCGTGCGGACCGCGATCACCCGCTACCTGGACCGGCTCCTCGTCCTCGACGCGGTGCGCCTCACGGTCGACGACACGACCCTCGTCGTGGACGTGCTCTACACCCTGCGCGAGACCGGGTCCGAGCACGCCGACACGTTCACGCACTCGCTCCCCGGACCGCCGGCCGGGGTGGCGCGATGACGACCGTGCTGCTGGACGCCACGGACCTCGCCGCATCGCTCGCCGACGCGCAGGCGGGGCTCGAAGCGGCGGCTCCGGGGAGCGAGCACGTCTGGCGGCTCCCGGCGACCGGCGCCGGCGTCGTGCTGGACATCGGCCCGCTCGAGCTCGGGCTCGCTGACCGCTCGCTCAGCCTCGTCGCGGACGCCGCGGCGACGCCACCGGTCCTCAGGGTCGCAGCCGGCGGCGCGGCAGCTGGCGTGGTGCTCACCGGCGTGGACGTGACGCTGCGCGGGATCGAGGTGCGCGTCGGGGGTGACGACGTCACCGGGGTCGCCCTGCGCGCAACGGGACGCGGCACCCTTGCCGACTGCCAGGTCCTGACCACGGGACGAACCGTCACCTCCGTCGAGGTCACGGCGGCGGTCCTCGCCGAGGTCGTCGACGTCGAGACCCCGGGCGTCCGCGGCACGACCGGCGACGCCACTGGCGTCCACGTGAATGCCCCCGTCGTCCGGGTGCACCGGGTGACGGTCACCGACCTCTCCGCCCGGTTCACCGCGATCGGGCTGCTCGCCGAGGCGTCGACGGGCGGCGACGGCGGCACCGTGACCGTGTCCCGCGCGCGACTCGATCTGGTCGCGGGCGCGGACGCGACGGGTGTCGACGTACGCGCCGGCTCGATCGCCACAGCCGACCCGGAGGCGCCCGGCACCGACACCGACGACGCCACGCTGCTCGACCTCGACGTGCGCGACGTCCGCGCCCGGGCCGACGCCGGCGCGGCCCGCGCCCTCGCCGTCGCGGTCGCCGGTCCCGTCGACGCCAGGGGGATCTCGGCCACCCAGGTGACGGGGGCGACGGCCGTCGGCGTCGACGCGCTGGTCGGTGGGGCGCTCGTGCTGAGCGGGGCGACCGTGCGATCGGTGTCCGGCGGCGCGGGCGGGGCTGCGGGGGTCCGCATCCGCGGGGCGGCCTCGCCGGGCTCCCTCGAGGTCGACGACGTGCACGTCGAAGCGGTCGTCGCACCGGACCATGCCGACCTGGTGCGCGGCCTCGACGTGGAGGCGCCGGTCGGCGAGCTCGCCCCCTTCGTCGACGCCGACACCGACGCGGGACCTGTGCGGCTCACCGGGTGCGTGCTGCGCCGGGTCAGCGGGATTGCGTTGGCCGTCGACGCCGACCTGCGCGACGTCGAGGTGCGCGGCGTCGAGACGTTCGCGGCGGCCCGGGCGGCGACCGTACGCGGCGAACGGGTCACGGTCAGCGAGACCACGTGGCACCGGTTGCAGCAGGGGATCGCCGTCGGCCCGTGCTCGCTGACCCTGCTCGACTCCCTTGTCACGCAGGTCGCCGTCGGGCCCGTGCTCGTCCTCGACGGCGAGGCCGAGGTGGTCGCCGTGACGGCGACCTTCGGGCTGCCCGCCGATCCCTCGCCACTCGTCAGCGGCCTGCCCGACGGCGGGCTCCCGTACATCGACCCGGGGCCCGCGGGAGTCCCTGCCTCGCTGGCCCAGGGCCGTCTCGTGCCCGAAGTGGCCGTCGACCTGCGCCTCACGGCCGCGAGCGGCCTGCACTCCCTCGCGGTCCGGACGCCCGGTGACCCGCCGGACCGACCCGCGCACGTGGGCGCGAGCCCGCCGGGCGCCGCGGCGGGCTGCGACCTCCGGGACCCCCTGGCCGTTGCCGAACCCGAGCCGGCGCCGGCAGCGCCGCCCGGCCCGGTGATCGACAGGTCCACCAAGGACGGCCGCGGCCTGCTGGGAGTGATGCGCGCCCGGGCCGCGTCGGTGCTGCCGGCGTGGGTGCCCGAGGACGCCGCAGACCTGACCACGACGCTGGTCGAGCTGGTCGCCCACCGCCTGGACCGGATCTCCTACCACCAGGACGCCGCGCTCACCGAGGCGTACCTGTCGACCGCCCGCCTGCGTCGCTCCGTCGAGGAGCACGCCCGGCTCGTCGACCACGAACCGGACCCGGGGCTGTCCGCCACCACGATGCTGGAGGTCCGAGTCGGCGACCTGGCGGCCATCGGGCTGGAGTCCCCAGCCGGGGAAGGCGTGCTGCCGTTCGTCGTCGCGGCCGGGACCGTGGTCGTCAACCCCGACGCCGGTGAGGACCCCGTGGTGATGTCCACCCAGGAGGACCTCGCCTGGCACCCGTCCCTCACGGCGATGACGCTGGTCGAGGACGTGCCGCTGGGTGGCGTGCACGCCCTGGTCCGGGGCGACCTCCTCGAGCTGCACCGCGACCGGTGGCTGGTGCTGCTGCCCGACGACCCGCGGGCCCTCCCCCACGTCGTCCGCGCCACCGTGGTCGAGCTCGGCACCGACGAGACGTTGGTGCGCTGGGACCCGCGCCGCCCGTCGCCGCGACGGTACGCCGCCGACGCGACCCGGCTGCTCGGCAACGTCGTCCCGGCGCACCATGGGTTGCACGTCGCCCCGACCTGGACCCCGGCGCTCGCTGACCCGGACCTGGCCGCGCAGCTGGCCGCCGTCGCCCCGGACCTGGACCTCTTGCTGGACGGAACGCAGGCGCCGGCCGAGGTGACGCTGCCGCTCGCCGCCGCGAGCCGGGTGGCCGCTGGCTGGCCCTTCCCGGGCGAGCCGCCACGCCGAGGACGCCCCGACGTCACCGTGGACGTCGACGGCGAGCCCTGGCGGCTGGTCGGCGATGTCGCGACCGAGCCGGGCGAGGTCTTCGCGCTGGCGGCCGACGCCGAGGGCGGCACCACCGTCGTCCTCGGGCAGCCCGGTGCCCTGCCGGCCCGGCCGGTGCAGGTGCGGATCACCGCTCGACTCGGCTGCGGCACCATCGGCAACGTCGGCGCGCACACGTTGACCTCGCTCGTGGCGCTCGGGCCGGGGTCCGGGCCGCTGCCGGACGACCTAGATCTCGAACGGCTGCGCGCGGCCCTGGCGGTGGACAACCCGGTCGCGGGCAGCGGCGGCCGGGACCCCGAGCCCCTCGACCGGATCCGACGCCGCGCACCCTGGGTGGCCCGCACGCCCGTGACCGCGGTGACCGCGGACGACCACGCCCGCCTGCTCGAGGAGCTGCCCGAAGTGGCAGCCGCCCGCGCCCGCGTCGTCGAGCTCGGCGAGCGGCGGCTCGTGCGCACGACGCTCCTGCTCGAGGACGAGGACACCCTGGTCACCCCCGGCACCGCTGGAGGCGCCGGGGGTGGCGGGGAGCCGCCGGCCGACCTGTACCTGGTCCGCGACGCCGAGCGCGTGCGCCGCTGGTCCGCGGCGCGGCGCCGGCTCGCGGAGGTGCGCCTGCTCGGCTTCGACGTGCAGCTCGTGCCACCCACCTTCGTCCCGCTCGACCTCGATGTCATCGTCGACATCGAGCCGTGGGCCTCGGCCGAGCAGGCGCATCGCGAGGTCACCGCGACGCTCGAGAGCGACGGCGGACTGTTCGACCCCGACACCACCGGTCTCGGGGGCGACGTCCACGTCGACGCGGTGCTGCGTCGCGTCCTCGCGGTCGGTGGGGTGGCGGTGGCCCGGGTGCGGCGGCTGCGCCGGGCCGTCGCCGGCGCCGCCGAGCACGCCGTCGACGGCACCTTGCCCATCGGGGACGAGGAGGTCGCCTGCCTGCGGCGTCCCTACGGCGACGGCCCGCAGGGTTTGCTGACCGTCGAGGTGTGCGGGGGGTTGCGATGAGCCGAACCCCCATGCAGCACCGCGCCCGCCGGCACACCGAGGTCCTCGCGGGCATGGAGGCCGACGCGCGGATCCGCTTCGCCGACGCCGCCCGTCAGTGGGTGCCGCGCCCGACGGCGCCGACCGAGGACCCCGGTCAGGGTCTGCTCGACTGCGTCGCCACGGCGGTCGACGTGGTGTGGGCCTACGAGCACGCCTGGGCGGACGAGTGTTTCCTGCCCACCGCCCAGCTGCGCGACTCGCAGTCCCGGCTGCTCGACCTGGTCGGTCATCGACCCCGTCCGCCGCTCTCGGCGACGGGTCTGCAGCAGCTGCGCCTCAAGGCCGGTACGTCGGCCACGATCCCCGCCGGTTTCGCCGTGTC
>DASROP010000216.1:0-6472 GCA_035646835.1 Actinomycetales bacterium
TCCCAGGACGACGAGGCCGTCGACCCGCGAGGCAAGATCCAGGACCCGCGCCCGGGCCGCCGTCCGGCCCCGGGTGGAGACAAGGATGACGGGGCGCTCCAGGAGTCCGGCCTCCTCCTCGTACCCGAGGACGACCTCGGCGAAGTAGGGACCGGACAGGGACGGGAAGACGATGCCGTCGGCGACGTGCCGGCCCTCGGCCAGGGACACTCCGAGTCGGCTGGGGATGAACGACAGCTCGGCTATGGCGCGCTGGACGCGGGTGCGGGTGCTCTCCGCGACCGGTGCGGTGTTGCGCATCACCCGGGAGACGGTGGCCGAGGAGACCTCGGCGCGGCGGGCGACGTCGTAGACCGTCGCGGCGCGGGTTCGGCGGTGCGCCAAGCGCTCTCACCTCGTCCTTGGCTGTGCAACCGGTCTCAGCACGCCTGTGTAACCGGTTTCATATTGGGGGACATGATGACTCTTCCCACAATCGACGTGTTGCAAACCACAGAAATCCGGCCTAAATCCGCCGGCCTCCGGGTACCCGACGTCACGGGGTGCCGGCGTCGCGCTCCTTCTAGACTGGGGTCCGGCCCGCGCCGGATGCGCCACCAAGAATGGAGAACTTTTGACCGAGCCCGACCTGCTCGTGATCGGCGGCGGGACGGCGGCGCTGGCCGCCGCGTTCGCGGCCCGCAAGGCCGGCAGCTCGGTGACGATGGTCTCCGACGGCGAGCCAGGCGGCGACTGCACGTTCACCGGGTGCGTGCCGAGCAAGGCGCTGATCGAGCAGGCCGCCGCCGGCGCCGACTACGCGACCGCCCATGCCCACCTCACCACTGTCGTCGCGCGGATCGCCCGCGCCGAGTCCGCCGAGGTGCTACGCCGCGGGATGGGCATCGACGTCGTCGACGGCAGGGCCCGGTTCGTCGCTCCCCGCACGGTGGAGGTCGACGGACGGCGGCTGTCGGCGTCCAAGGTCGTCCTCGCCACCGGCTCCGGCCCCGCCGTCCCGCCGATCCCCGGCCTGGCGGACGTCGACCCGCTCACCAACGAGACCGTCTTCGACCTGTCCGAGCCCCCGTCGTCCCTCGCGATCCTCGGCGGCGGCGCGATCGGGGTCGAGCTCGCGCAGGTGTTCGCGCGTTTCGGGGTCGCGGTCACCGTGGTCGAGGCGATGCCGCGGCTGTGCGGGCGTGCCGAGCCCGAGGCCAGCGACGTCGTCGAGGCGGCGCTGCGGCGCGACGGGGTCGACGTCCGCACCGACGTGAAGTGCACCGGCGTCCGACGTGAGGGGCGAGACGTCGTCCTGGCGACCGAGGCCGGCGATGTGCGCGCCGAGCAGGTGCTCGTGGCCGTCGGACGGCGTCCGCTCACGTCCGACCTCGGCCTCGCGACCGCGGGGATCGCCGTGGACGACTCCGGCGCGGTGGTCACCGACGACCGGCTGCGGACGACGGCGGACGGCGTCTGGGCGGCCGGGGACGTGACCGACCGGATGCAGTTCACGCACGCCGCGTACGCGATGGGGACCCTGTGCGCGGTCAACGCCCTCGGCACGGTGCCGGGCACGTTCGACACGCGCGCCATCCCCTGGGTCACGTTCACCTCGCCGGAGGTCGCCCAGGTCGGGCTGACCGAGGCGGAGGCGGCGCAGCGCCACCCCGGCGCGAAGGTGGCGACGTACCCGATGCGCGAGCTCGACCGCGCGATCATCGCCGGCGCCGAGGACGGTTTCGTCAAGCTGGTCTGCGCGCCGCGGGGCGGCCGGTTCGTGCCGTCGCGGATCGGCTGGGCCGGTGGCGGCGAGGTGGTCGGCGCGACGATCGTGGCGCCGCGGGCCGGCGAGATGATCGGTGAGGTGGCCTTCGCGATGCGGACCCGCGCCTTCACCGGGCGCCTCGCCCAGACCGTGCATGCCTACCCGACGTGGTCGATGGCGGTGCAGCAGACCGCCGCCCAGTTCTTCGGCGGCTACGGCGGCCGCACCCCGCGCCCCGCCCGTGCCGACTGACGCTCAGCGGACGGTTGGGCCGCCCGGGTGGACGTCGACGGGACATCCGTGACTCTCCGCCGATAACGCTGCGCCGGGCCGGTCACATCTGGCACCGTAGTGGGCACAGAGGGTGACCTACCGAGGGGGCACAGTGAGGCTGATCGCTGTCGTGCTGCTCGCGCTGGGCGGGCTGCTGGGGCTCGCGCCGGCCGCCCACGCCAACGTCGAGCCGGGCCAGTACGAGGCCTCGGTCCTCGACGGCTGCGGGACGACGACGCTCAACCTCTTCAACGGCTCCGCGGCCGAGGCCGACTTCGTCGTCACGTCTTCGGACGGCGAGGCCGTCGTGCATCGGGTCGCAGCCGGGCAGACGGTGCAGCTCGACCTCGCGGACGACGGCCCGCTGCCGACGATCGCCGTCGACGGCCAGTCCCTGGCCCCGATGGAGATGGTCCCCGAGTGCGGAGGCGTCGCGACCATCGACGCCCGGGCCTGCGACGGCGAGGTCGACGTGACGATGAACGCCGTCGCCCGCCCGCTGGAGTACCAGGTGTGGGTCGACGGCACGCTCGCGGAGACGTACCCGGTCGACGGGGCCGAGCGCCTGGAGGTGGTCGCCGCCGACCCGGGCGAGCAGGTCGAGGTGTGGGACGAGTCGAACCGGCTGGCCTCGCTCGAAGTGCCCGCGTGTGAGCAGGCCCCGCCGCCGGTCACCGAGCCGCCCGTCGTTCCGCCGGCCGCGGCGCCGGTGCCGAGCCCGGAGGTCGCCGTCCTCGGCACCAAGTTCTCGGCCCCGGCGGCGGCTCCGACACCGGCTCCGCAGACCGCCGTCCTCGGAACCAAGTCCGCGGCACCGCAGCTGGCGATGACCGGCCCCGAGGAGAACACCGCGCTGGTCGGCGCCCTGCTGCTGCTCGTCGGCGCCGCCCTGGTCTCGTTCGCCCGCCGCTCCCGGACACAGAGTCCTTGATCAACTCCAAGATCCGGGGTTGATCAAGGACTACATGCTCACCTGAGAGCGCGAGCGGCGGCGTCGACGTCGTCGGAGCTGTTCCAGAGGTGGAAGGCGATCCGCACCTTGCCCGCGCGCCCGGCCACGCGCATCCCGGCCTGCTCGAGGGCGGCCATCCGGCGTCCGTCCGGGTCCGGCAGCGACACGACGGGTCGTCCGCAGGGCTCGGAACCCAGCCGCGCGCGCAACGCGTCGGCAAGGCCGGCGTCCCAGCCGCGCACCGCGGTCATGTCGGCGCCGGCGAACAGCCGCAGCGCGGGCACGGTGCCGACCCAGGAGAGCCAGGCGGGCGAGACGTCGAAGCGCCGGGCGTCGTCCGCGAGCTGCATCGTCGGGCCGTAGCAGGAGTCCCAGACCGAGGCGCCCGCGTACCAGCCGGCGTTCACCGGGCGGATGGTCTCGGCGACGTCCGGCGCGACGGTGAGGAACGCCGTGCCGCGCGGAGCGCACAGCCACTTGTAGGCGGAGCACACCGTCAGGTCGAAGGCCGCGGCGTCGACCGGCATCCAGCCCGCGGCCTGGGTGAGGTCGCAGAACGTCAGGGCGCCGACGCGACGGGCCGCCGCGACCACGGCGTCGCCGTCCGCCAGTGAACCGCAGGCCGACTGAGCCAGCGAGAAGGCGACCATCGTCGTCCGCTCGGTCAGCGCGTCGGGCAGCTCTGCGAGGGGCACGTGCCGCACCGTGACACCCCGGTCGGCGTGCACCATGAACGGGTAGACCATCGACGAGAAGTCGCCGTCGACGCAGACGACCTCGGCGCCGTCCGGCAGCGACGCCGCGACCAGCCCGGCGAACACGGAGACCTGCGAGCCGACGGCGACGTGTCCGGCCGGGACGCCGACCAGGCGGGCGTACAGCTCGCGCGACTCGTTCACCGAGGCGTCGTACTCGACCGGGCACCCCCGGCCGGCGGTCCACGCGGCGACGGCCTCGGTCATCGCCGCGGTCACCGCGCGGGGCGGCAGCCCGAGCGAGGCGGCGTTGAGGTAGCCGGGGACGCGGTCGAACGCGGCGCGCAGCTGCTCGATGCCGCCGGCGTCCGCCGAAGTGGTCGCCGGGGCAGCCGGAAGTGCGGACGTCATGGGTCCAGGGTGACGTGCCGTCGGATATCACACAACGTCCGACTCGGCCTGGCACCTATATGCTGACGTTATGGATCTGGACGCCGGCGCCCTGCGCACCATGCGCGCCGTCTCCGACGCCGGCACGATCTCCGGCGCCGCGCGCACCCTCGGCACCAGCCAGCCCGCGCTCAGCCAGCAGCTGCGCCGGCTCGAGCGGCGGCTGGGCACCGCGCTGGTCGAGCGGTCCGGTCGCGGCGTCCGGCTCACCGAGGCCGGCGAGGTGCTGGCCCGCCACGGCGGCGCGGTCACCGCGGCACTCGACGCGGCCACCGAGGAGGTCGCCGCGCTGACCGGGCTGCGATCCGGGCGGGTGCGGCTGGTGGCGTTCCCGTCGTCGTCCGCCACGCTCGTCCCCCGCGCGCTGGCCCTGCTGCGGCAACGGCACCCCGGCGTGCGGGTGACGTTCGCCGAGGCCGAGCCGCCGGAGTCCGTCGCCGAGCTGCGGGCCGGCCGCTACGACCTCGCGGTCGCCTTCACCTACCCAGGCACGGACGTCGGCCGCGGCGGGGACGTCGAGGGCCTGGTCACGCGCGACCTCGTCACCGACGGGCTGTGGCTGGCGCTGCCGAGGGGGCCCAAAGAGGACGGAGATGAGGCGCCACACCTCGCCGACCTGGCCGACCGCACCTGGATCGCCGGGTGCCCCCGCTGCCGCGGCCACCTGCTGCAGGTCTGCGCCGACGCCGGTTTCACCCCCGAGATCGCCTACGAGACCGACGACTACGTCGCGGTGCTGGGTCTGGTCGCGGCGGGCCTCGGCGTCGCGATGCTGCCCGGGCTCTCGCTCGACCTGGCGCGCCACGCCGACGTGTCGCTGCACCCGGTGCGGCCGGCGACCTCACGAACCGTGCAGGCGGTCACGACACCCGACCTGCTGAGGGTGCCCGCCGTCGGCGCCGCCCTGCAGGCGCTGCAGGACGCCGCTAGCCGATCTGGAAGTGCTGGTAGTCGGGGTTCGACCAGCGCCCGCCCCACTCGAACCCGGCGTTCGTGAAGGCCGCGAGCGCCCGGCTCCCGGCCTGCACCAGTCCCGGCGCGGCCTCGCGGCCGACGTACGGGCGGCCCTCGGGCGGCAGCACCTCGCCGTCCAGCACGTAGGGGTTCTCGACCGGGTTGAGGTCGATCGCCCGCCCGTACGCGTGCTTGGACCACGACGTCGACCCGCTGTTGTTGACGGCCGCGCGGCAGTTGAACGCGGAGGTGTTGTCGGCCGCCATCGACGCGTCGTCGTCAGCGCCGAACTCGTCCACCGGCCGGATGCTGTTGATCGGGAAGCCGATCTCGTACAGCCGGGCGAACGCCCGCTGCGCGTTGTCGACGATGTCGGCGTTGATCACGAGCACGCCGGTCGAGGTGCCGCCACCCATCGTGTGGAAGCCGACGGTGACGGCGCGCAGGGAGCCCGGTCCGACCGGGCAGCCCTCGCGCCAGCTGCTCGGCAGGTCGGCCGCCGTGACCCGGGACACTGACCACGTGAAGCCGGCCCCGCCGTCCGCCGGCCCGGGTTCTGGCTCGGGCTCCGGCTCGGGCGGGGGGACGGCGGTCAGCACCGTGGTGCCGCCGGGCTGCTCGACCTCCGGTGCCACCACGGGCGCCTCGGACGGCACGGGGTCGCCGGCCGGCTCGTCCTGCGCGCTCGGCGCGTTCTGCCCGCAGCCGGTCAGCACGAGCGCGAGGACCGCAGCCGCCAGCACCGTGGTCTGCTGTACCGAAGTCACGAGATCACGATAAGCGCGCCGGGGTCCTGCCAGCGCAGCACGTCCAGGAGGGCACCCTGCCGCAAGGAGACGCACCCCGCGGTCGGACCGCCGGTGGCCACGTGCAGGAAGATCGCGCTGCCAGCGCCGGGGGTGGCGCCCTCGTTGTAGCCGATCACCTGGGCGTAGTCGTAGGCGGGCGAGTTGCGCAGGTCCTCGGCGGAGGCCCACCGCCCGTCGGCCGGCTTGCGCTGGTGGGTGTTGTAGAGGCCGGACGCCGGGTCGTCGACCCAGACGTCGGCGTCGTCGACGACCATCCAGCCCTGGGCCAGGCCGGGGTTTGAACGCACACCGAAGCCCGACCGCAGGCCGAACACACCGGCCGGCGTGGCGCCGTCCCCCTCGCTCTTGCTGCCGGAGACCCCCGACCTCCCCACGTAGCCGTCGAACGGACCCAGCTCGGTGACGTACCCGTCGCCGGTCCGGGAGCACGCCCGCACCGTGGCGCGGCTGCCCGACGACCGGACGACGACCACCTGATCGGCGCCGGCCGCCGCCCCCACGTCGCACGACGGGGAACGAGGTGCTTGATCACGGGGAGAGGGCGGAGGTGCTTGATCACGGGGAGAGGGCGGAGGTGCTTGATCACGGGGAG
>DASROP010000217.1:0-8297 GCA_035646835.1 Actinomycetales bacterium
GGAACGCCTGGATCCCGATCTGCTCCGGGGCGGCGTCCGGCACCTTGACCACCCCGAGCGACGTGTAGTTCGAGTCCTGCGGCAGGAACGGCACGGGCTGGGAGAAGGCGACGTCGCCGTTGCCGTCCCGCACCGTCAGGACTGGGGCGTACCCGTTGCCCGACAGGTAGACGCGGGCGTCCCCGACGGCGAGGGGGTCGTTGACGGCGAGGGACTCGGTGCGCGGCTCGGCGTCCGGTGCGTCGACCACGGTCAGTGCCGCCTCGAAGTCGCGCGGCGCCCCGAACTGGTTGCCCGCCGCCTCCGTCTCGAACTCCACGTCGAGCGAGTCGAGGGTGAACCGGAAGGGAGGCAGGTCGGCAGCGTCGAACTCGGTTCCGGGGTCGAAGCTGTCGTAGTCGGCCAGCACGTTCGAGAACCCCTGGCCCACGGTCACGAGGATCTCGCCGCGGTAGCCGAACAGTCCGCCGATCGCCACGGCGACGAGCAGTCCCACGAGTGAGAGGTGGAAGAGCAGGTTCCCGGTCTCGCGCAGGTACCCACGCTCGCCCGCGACCGAGTCGGCGCGGACGTCGACCCGGTACCGCTTGGCGCGCAACGCCTTTCGCGCCATCCGGAGGACGTCGTCGGCCTTGGCCCCGACCTCGCTTCGGCGGTACACCGGCAACCGGTCGAGCCGTGCCGGCGTGCGCGGCGGACGAGCCCCGGCGGCAGTCAGGTGCGTCTTCGTGCGTGGCAGCAGGCAGCCGACCAGAGACACGAACAGCAGCAGGTAGATCGCCGAGAACCACGGCGAGGCGTACACGTCGAAGAAGCCGAGCCGGTCGAGCCAGGGGCCGGACGACGTGTGGTCGGCCAGGTACTGCGTCACGGCCGATGGGTCGATGCTGCGCTGCGGCACGATCGAGCCGGGTACTGCGGCGATCGCCAGCAACAGCAACAGGAACAGCGCCGTGCGCATCGAGGTCAGCTGTCGCCAGGCGTAGCGCGCCAGGCCGATGGCGCCGATCGGTGGCGCCGCGGGACGGTCCACGTCAGATCACCGGTGTGAAGGAGTTGATGGCGCCCTGCAGCTGGTTGACCCACACGGTCCACGTACCCGTGACCAGCAGAAGCCCGACGACGACGAGGAGTCCCCCTCCGAAGCGGGCGATGGCGAGCCGGTGGCGGCGCAGCACGTCGAGCCCGCGCATCCCGCGGCCGACGCCGGCAGCCACCAGCAGAAAGGGCAGTCCGAGGCCGAGGCAGTAGGCGGCCGCGAGCAGCGCTCCCCGGCCGCTGCCCCCGCCGTCCGTCAGGGACAGCCCGATCACCGCAGCCAGCGTCGGCCCGATGCACGGCGCCCAGCCCAGACCGAAGACGACGCCCAGCAGAGGCGCCCCGGCGAGGCCCGCCGCCGGGCGCACGTGCAGCCGACGGTCCGTCTGGAGCGCCGGCACGGCGCCGAGGAAGACCAGGCCGAGCACGATCACGACGACGCCCAGCACGCGCGCGATCACGTCGTCCCAGCGCTGCAGGGTCGCCCCCAGGGCCCCGACCGTGAAGCCCAGCAGCACGAAGACCACCGTGAAGCCGAGCACGAAGAGAGCGGCCCCGGCCACGAGCCGGGAGCGACGCTGCGAGTCGAGGTCGTCCCCGCTCAGCCCGGTGACGTAGCCGAGGTAGCCGGGCACCAGCGGGAGCACGCAGGGCGAGGCGAAGGAGACGAGACCGGCCAGCGCGGCGACGGGCAGGGCCAGCAACAGCGGACCCGAGAAGGCCGTCTCGGCGAAGGCGTCGCCGACTCCCCTGCTCACTCCTCCTCCAGCACCCGGTCGAGCATCGCCGTCAGCACCGAACCCTCGGCGAGGCCGACGATGCGCGCGGCCACCCGGCCCTGCGTGTCGAGCACCAGGGTGGTCGGCACCGCCCGGGGGTTCGCCTCCCCGCGCAGCGCCAGCAGCGCCGCGCCGTCCGAGGCGTCGAGGATCGAGGGGTACTCGAGGTCGAACGTCCGCTGGAAAGCCTTCGCCTGCGCGGCTCCGTCGCGCGTGTTGATGCCGAGGAACCGCACGTCCGCGTACTCGCCGGAGACCTCGGCCAGGTCCGGAGCCTCGGCGCGACAGGGCGCGCAGGCCGCGTACCAGATGTTGAGGACGACGACGTCTCCCCGCCAGTCGGCCAGCGCCACCCGCTCGCCCTCTGCGGTGGCCCCGGCCAGCGTCACCGGCTCGCCCCGCTCGTCCGGGGCGATCTCGGCCGCCGTCCCGTCGCCGGCGACGTAGTTCTTGTCGTCGCCCGCCCGGGCCTGCGCCGACAGGGGGTCGGTACTGGTGCATCCCGAGACCAGCACGAGCGCGGCGAGCAGCGTCACCGTGAGGAGACGCATCAGGCGCCGGCCACCTGGTTCGCGCCGGGCAGCAGGGCAGCGGCCGGCTCGCTGTAGGTCACGCGGGCGAGTCGCTCCCCGTCGTAGTGCAGCGAGGTCAGGCTCGCGAGCGTGCACTCGCGCCGCCGAGGGTCGTGCCAGAGCCGCCGGCCCTCGGCGGCCAGCCGCGTCACCCAGACCGGGAGCTGGTGGCTGACCAGCACCGCCACCCGACCCTCGGCCTTGACCCGGGCGTCGGCGGCGGCGGCGAGCATCCGGGCGGCCTGCTCGGAGTACGGCTCCCCCCACGACGGACGGAACGGGTTGCGCAGCACCCACCAGTGCCCCGGGTGGTGCAGGGACCCGTCGCCGACGCCGAACGTCAGGCCCTGGAAGTGGTTGCCGGCCTCGATCAGCCGCTCGTCGACGACGACCTCGAGCTCAAACCTGGCAGCAACAGGGGCGGCCGTCTCCTGCGCGCGCTCCATCGGCGAGGCCACCACGTGAGAGACGTCGTGGCCCCCCTCCAGGAGGTACTCGGCAACGCGCTCGGCCATCACCACGCCCAGCTCGGAGAGGTGGTAGCCGGGCAGCCGCCCGTAGAGGACGCCCTCCGGGTTGTGCACCTCCCCGTGGCGCAGGAGGTGGACGGTGGTGGTGGCCATGGGCGTCAGTCTCCCAAACACCCCGACCCGCTCAGCGCTCGGCTGACGCCGCGGCCCGGGCCGCCGACGGCAGGGCCTCCAGCACGCGCTCGACCGCCTCCTCGTCGTGCGCCGCCGAGCAGAACCAGGACTCGAAGGCGCTCGGGGGAAGGTAGACGCCGGCAGCCAGCATCGCGTGGAAGAACGCGGCGAACGCGGCGGTGTCCTGCGACTGCGCCCCCGCGTAGTCGCAGACCTCCTCGGCAGTCGTGAAGAAGACGCTGAACATGGACCCGGCGTGGTTGACCAGATGCGGGACGCCGGCCTCGGTGAGCGCCACCGCCGCGGCCGACGAGACGCGGCGCGCGACGGCGTCCACCCGCTCGTAGACCTCGGCCGTGCAGCCGCGCAGCGTCGCGAGCCCAGCCGCGGTCGCGACGGGGTTACCGGACAGCGTGCCCGCCTGGTAGACGGGCCCGGACGGCGCCAGCAGGGCCATCACGTCCTCGCGGCCACCGAAGGCGGCCGCGGGAAAGCCGCCGCCCATCACCTTGCCGAACGTGAAGAGGTCGGGCGGCCCGCCCTCGCCGTCGGTGTAGCCGTACCAACCGGCGCGCGAGACCCGGAAGCCCGTCATCACCTCGTCGCTGACCATCAGGGCGCCGTGCTCGCGGGTCAGGCGACGCAGCGTCTCGGTGAAGCCGGCCGCGGGGGGGACGACGCCCATGTTGCCGGCGGCCGCCTCGGTGATCACGCAGGCGATCCGCTCGCCGTGCTCGGCGAAGGCCTGCTCCAGAGCTGCGGGGTCGTTGTAGGGCAGCACGAGCGTGTCGGCCGCACTGGCCCCGGTCACGCCGGGCGTGTCGGGCAGGCCGAACGTGGCGACCCCCGAGCCGGCCGAGGCCAGCAGCGCGTCCACGTGACCGTGGTAGTGCCCGGCGAACTTCACGACGACGCTGCGGCCGGTGAACCCCCGCGCCAGCCGGATCGCGCTCATCGTCGCCTCGGTGCCGCTGCTGACCAGCCGCACCTGCTCGACCGGCTCGACGCGCGCCACGATCTCCTCGGCGAGCAGCACCTCGTTCTCGCTCGGGGTGCCGAACGAGAAGCCGTGCGCCGCGGCCCCGGTGACCGCGGCCAGCACGTCGGGGTGGGCGTGGCCGAGGATCATCGGACCCCAGGAGCAGACCAGGTCGACGTACTCGCGGCCGTCGGCGTCCGTCAGGTAGGGCCCGCGGCCGCTCGCCATGAACCGCGGCGTGCCGCCGACGGCCTTGAAGGCGCGCACCGGCGAGTTCACCCCGCCGGGGGTCACCCGCTGGGCGCGGTCGAACAGGGCGGCGGAGGCAGGGGCGTCGATGCTCACCGGCCCAGTCTCCCGTGGCACCCCCGCCTTGCTCACGGGGCCCGGCGTTGCGCGCCGAGACCTGCGGGCGAGCGCTGCCGACGCTGGGCTGGGTGAGTGAAGCCGGGGCCGGTGAGCAAGGGGATGTCGGTGGGCGGTGCTGTGCTGGGCGGGTGCGCTACGGACTCGACATCTCACCGGCCGGCCCGTGGGGCGACCCGCGCACCATGGCCGGGATCGCCGCCCTGGCCGAGCGGTCCGGGTGGGACGGGATCTTCTGCGAGGACTACCTCGTCTTCCCGGGCGCCGAGCCCTCGTACGACCCCTGGATCACCCTGACGGCCGTCGCCCTGGCCACCGACCGCGTGGTGCTCGGCACCCTCGTCACGCCGTTGCCGCGCCGCCACCCGGCGGTGGTGGCTTCCCAGGCGATGACGCTCGACCACCTCTCGGGGGGCCGCGTCGTGCTCGGCGTCGGGTCGGGCGATCCCGACAGCGCGGAGCCCTTCGTGGCCGGCGAGGCGACGGACGCCGCCGGCCGCGCGGCCCGCCTCGACCGGGCGCTGGACGACGTCACCGGGTTCTGCGAGGCGCAGCCGCGACGGCGCGTCCCGATCTGGGTCGGCGGCGCTCTGACGAGACGCGGGCCGCGCGCCAGGGCCCTGCGCTGGGAGGGCGCGTGCCTGTACCGGGTGCCCCCTCCGGCCTGGGAGGACATCGAGCCGGACGACGTCCGCACGCTGCGTGAGGATGCGCGGGAGCTGCGCGGCGACGACGACTTCGTGGTCGCCGTCGGGGGTCGCGAGCGCCGGGACGACGTCGCGGCCGAGCTCGACTACGTCACGGCGCTACGTGACGCGGGGGCGACCTGGTGGCACGAGTACGTCCCGCCCTGGGTGCCGATCGAGGTGGCGCGCGAGCGCATCGCGGGCGGCCCCCTGCGTGCCCGCCAGCCCTGACTTCAGTGGCACGTTGGCGCACGCCGCAACGGCGTGTCGCCTGCGCAACGTGCCGCTCAACCTGTGTAGGTGTGCGCAACGTGCCGCTAGCTGGCGGCGCGGCGGACGGCGGGGGTCGGCGCCTCCCGCAGGTGGGCGCCGAGCTTGGTCATCACGCGGCCGAGGACGGCGACCTCCTCGTCGTCCAGCTGGTCGAACACGTGCTCCCGCACGCCCGTGACGTGGACCGGCGAGGCCTCCACCAGCGCGGCCTGGCCGACGTCCGTGATCGCGCAGAGCACGCCCCGGCGATCACTCGGGCAGGCCCGCCGGGTGACGAGCCCACGGGCCTCCATCCGGGTCACCGTGTGGGTCAGGCGGCTGCGGGAGTGCACGAGCATCGCCGCGATCTCGGACATCCGCAGCTCGCTCCCGGGGGCCTCGGAGAGGCGGACGAGGATCTCGTACTCGGGCAGCGGCAGGTCGGAATAGTCGTCGAGCTCTCGCTCGAGCCGGTCGAACAACCGCTGCGTCGACTCGAGGTACGCGCGCCAGACCCTCTGCTCGGACTCGTCGAGCCAGCGTGTCGTGGACATGGGCGAACTCTATCGCCAAACCCGGAATAGTTGAAACCTCAATCAGGTTGTGAAACAGTGTCGGACGAAGTACCCCACAAGACCACAGGAGTCATTCCCCATGAGCCCCACCAGCACCCAGACCCTTCCCGTCGGCCTCACCACCGGCACGTACGTCATCGACCCCAGCCACACCGAGGTCGGCTTCGTCGCGCGGCACGCGATGGTGACCAAGGTCCGCGGCCGCTTCACCGAGGTCGAGGGCACGCTCAGCTTCGGCGACGACGCCGAGGCGTCGTCCGCGGAGGCGACGATCAAGACGGCCTCCGTCAGCACCGGGAGCCCGGACCGCGACGGCCACCTCACGAGCGCCGACTTCTTCGACGTCGAGCAGTACCCGGCGATCACGTTCCGGTCCAAGGGCGTGCAGCCCGACGGCGACACCTACGTGCTCACCGGCGACCTGACCATCAAGGACGTCACCAAGGCGGTGCGCATGCCGGTCGAGTTCGGCGGCGCGGCCACCGACCCGTTCGGCAACGAGCGCGCCGGCTTCTCGGCCGAGCTCGACGTCGACCGCGAGGACTGGGGCCTGACCTGGAACGCGGCCCTGGAGACCGGCGGCGTCCTGGTCAGCAAGAAGATCAAGCTGACCCTCGACGTCAGCGCCATCAAGCAGGCCTGACCCTGCCCACAGCCCGCGAGGCCGTCAGCGTCGAAGGATGCTGGCGGCCTCGAGGGCCCAGTAGGTCAGGACGACGGACGCGCCGGCCCGGACGACGGACGTCAGGGTCTCGACCATCGCCCGCTCGCGGTCGATCCAGCCGTTCGCCGCAGCGGCCTCGACCATCGCGTACTCGCCGGAGACCTGGTAGGCCCAGACCGGCACGTCCACGGACGACGACACAGCCGCGACCACATCCAGGTAGGGCAAGGCGGGCTTGACCATCACGACGTCGGCCCCCTCCTCGACGTCGAGGCGCACCTCGCGCAGCGCCTCGCGGTGCCCCCGCGCCGGGTCCTGCTGGTAGCTGCGCCGGTCGCCGGTCAGCGCCGAGTCGACGGCCTCGCGGAAGGGCCCGTAGAACGCCGACGCGTACTTGGCGGCGTAGGCGAGCAGGACGACGTCGGTGAAACCCTCGGCGTCCAGGGCCGACCGCACGAAACCCACCTGCCCGTCCATCATCCCGCTCAGTCCCAGCACGTGGGCCCCGGCGCGGGCCTGCGCCAGCGCCATCGCCGCGTACCGATCCAGCGTCGCGTCGTTGTCGACAGCACCGGAGGCGTCCAGCACCCCGCAGTGCCCGTGGTCGGTGAACTCGTCGAGGCACAGGTCGGCCATCACCACGAGCCGGTCCCCCACCGCGTCGACCACGTCGCGCAGGGCCAGGTTGAGGATCCCGGCGGGATCGTCGGCCCCCGACCCGGTCGCGTCACGCGCGGCGGGGACACCGAAGAGCATCACGCCGCCGACACCGGCATCGGCCGCCTCGACAGCGGTCTTCACCAGCGACGCGCGCGTGTGCTGGACCACGCCGGGCATGCTCGTGATCGGCGCCGGCTCGTCGAGCCCCTCCTTGACGAACATCGGCAGCACGAGCTGCGCGGGGTGCAGCCGGTGCTCGCTCATCAGCGCTCGCAGCGGCGCGCTCCCCCGCAGCCGCCGGGGTCGCTCCGCCGGGAAGCCCATGGCGTCAGCGTGCCCGGCGACGGGCCGTCACGCGGCGCTCGCTCGGCCGCAGCACCGGCTCCCCGGCCTCGGTCGCGGCGGCCCGCAGCCCGGTGCCGTACTCGGCCAGGGCGTCGACCACCGCGGACGACGACGGGTCGGGCGCCAGGACGTCGACCCGCAGGCCGTGCTCCTCGGCCGTCTTGGCCGTGGCCGGCCCGATGCAGGCCACCACCGTCGAGGTGTGCGGCTTGCCGGCGATGCCGACGAGGTTGCGCACGGTCGACGACGAGGTGAAGACGACCGCATCGAACGACCCGTTCTTGATCGCGTCGCGGATCGGCGCCACCGGGGGCGCCGCTCGCACGGTGCGGTAGGCGGTGACGTCGTCCACCTCCCAGCCGATCTCCTGCAGCCCCGCCACCAGCGTGTCGGTGGCGATGTCGGCACGAGGGAGGAAGACCCGGTTGATCGGGTCGAGGACGTCGTCGTAGGGCGGCCACTCCTCGAGCAGACCGTGCGCAGACTGCTCCTCGTCGGGCACCAGGTCGGGCTCGATCCCCCACTCGCGCAAGGCGTCCGCCGTCACGCCACCGACGGCAGCGATCTTCAGGCCGGCGAAGGCCCGCGCGTCGAGGCCGAACTCGACGAACTTGTCCCGCACCGCGCGGACGGCGTTCACCGAGGTGAAGCCGACCCACTCGTAGCGGCCGGTGACGAGGCCCTTGACCGCCTTCTCCATCTGGTGCGGCGTGCGCGGCGGCTCGACCGAGATCGTC
>DASROP010000218.1:0-3317 GCA_035646835.1 Actinomycetales bacterium
GCCGACCGCTGACACCCTGCCCGCCCATCAGAAGGCCCGACGGCCCCGTCCGCAGACTTCTGCGGCACGTCGAACCCGACGGTGGACTGGCGCGACTCCTGCGGCCAGGTCCGGAACCTCCGGCGCACACCTCGCCACCTCGCATCACCAGCCCGTCGCTCGCGCTCCCGGCGCACCTCGTCGAGCTGCTGGCGAGACCCTCCCCACCCACCGACGGCCCACCGCCGTTCTAGGGGTCGACGCCACCGGTGACGGAGTCGCGGACCATCCGGTCCACTGCTCGGGCCGTTCCCGTTCGGAGGGAGCAGTCAGCGCGACCGGTGTACCCGTCGGGATCGGCCGCGGTGGCCTGCACCGCGTACCAGGGCGTCTCGTCGGGCCCACTGACGTCACCGGCACCGAGCGACCGCAGCCGGTCCGCGGTCTCGGCGTGCTCCCCCAGCGGTCCGGCATGGGCGAAGCTGACCATCACGCCGACGGGTGCCGGAGCACCCGGATCGCGGCCCCCGACCAGCAGCACGTCCTGGTACCGGTAGCGACGCAGGTGGATCAACGACTCGGGACCGTCCGGCCCCGGCATCACGGCCAGCTCGACGAAGCCCAGGCCGTCGGTCCACCACTGTCGGGACACGCTGAGGTCGCTGACCTGCAACGACGTGAAGGCCGGCATCCCGTAGATGCCGCGGTCGATCTCGTGACGCGGGCCGCCCATTGAGGTGTCCATCCCGCGCACGCTAGGCACTGACGCGACGTCAGGGTCAAGGGACACCGCGCCGGGAGAACTTCCCGGCGGCACCGGGAACGACGCTGATGACCGGCGCCGGCAGGCGAGCCACCCTCGACGCGGCGGACGCACACGGGCGTCCCACGTCGAAGGAGGACAACATGTCGGTTCGCAGCTGGCAGCAGGCCGGGCCGCGCCCGGTGGACGAGGACCTACCGCGGAGGCTCTGGATCACCGCAGGGCTCTTCGCCCTGGCCCACATCGTGCTCCTGCTGATCGGCATCAGCCAGCGGGCGCCCGCATCGCTCAGCGAAGGCACCGCCGGGATCGAGGCCGCGTACGTCAACGGCGACATGACCCGGATGTTCGCGGGCGGCCTGATCGAGATCGCCGGCTTCGTGCTGATGATCCCGGCACTCGTCTTCCTCGCCCGCGCCGTCGGCCGCCGTACCGAGAGCGCGCGGTGGGCGGCGCAGACCGGACTGATGTGCGGCGTCGGCTACGTCGCCGTGACCTTCGCCACCGGAGTCCCGGCCGGGGCAGCGGCGGTGTACGCGGCCCAGCAGGGGCTCGACCTCGAGAGCGTCTTCGCCATCAACAACATCCGCCTGTTCGCGTACTTCTTGAGCCTGGTCCTCCTCGGAGGTCACGCCCTGTCGGTGGCCGTGGCCGCCCTGATGGACGGCATCGCGACCCGGTGGCTCGGCTGGGGCGGTGTCGTCACCGCCGTCGTGCTCTTCGCTGCCCCGGTGCTGGCCTCGGTGGGCCAGCAGGACTGGGGCACGCTGGTCTGGTCGGTCTGGTGGGTCGGGCTCGGCGTCGTGCTGGTGCGCCACCGTCCCGGGCGACCGGGCAGCAACCCGGCAGAAACCGCCACGGAAGCGGCCTGACGTCCGGCACCCTTGAGCCGAAAGGTGGGGCGATGCGGCGAGCACGGATCTGGACGGTGGTCCTGGGTGGCCTGCTGGCTGTCGCCGGTGCCGTCACCCCCGTGCTCCTCGCGATCGGGGGCCAGGGCTTACCGGTCAACGAGATCGCCATCGGTCTCGTCGTCGTCGCCTACACCGTCGTCGCCGCCGTCGTCACGCTCGCGAGGCCGGGGCAGCTGGTCGGGCAGCTGACGTGGTGCGGTGCGGTCGCCTGGGGAGTCGGCGAGGGCCTGCTGGCGCTGGGCGTCCGGGGGCTCGAGGCCCCCGGCAGCGTCCCGGCCGCCGCCTGGCTGGGGACGCTCGGCACCGCCGTCCGCGGCCTCGGCTGGCTCACCCTGGTCCTCGCCGTCCCCCTCGTCTTCCCCGACGGCAAGGCCCCTTGGCCCGGACGACGGACGCCGGCGGTCGTCGTCTCGTCCGCGGTCGCGCTCTTCACGGCAGCCTCCCTGCTGGCCCCGACCCCGCTGGAGTTCCGGCTCGAAGGGGTGGACAGCCCCACCGGCCTCCCCGCCGACCTGGCTCCCGTCGCCGACGTCCTGGCCCTGGTGGCCCTGGCGCTCAGCGTCGTCGCCCTCGCGACGGCTGTCGCCGGCCTGGCCCACCGGTGGCGGCGCGCCGACGAGCTGCAGCGACAGCAGCTGACCTGGTTCGGCGCCGCGTTCGCCGTCCCGCTGCTGTTCCTGCCGTTCATCTGGACCGACCTGGTCGAGCCGTGGATGTTCGCGCTCGTCACGCTGCCCGTGCCGGTCGCCGTGGGGGTGGCGCTGCTGCAGCGCCGGCTGTACGACATCCAGCTCGTGGTCAGCCGCACGTTGACCTACGCCGCGCTGTCCGCGGCCGTCGCCGGCCTCTACGCCGTCACCGTCGGCGGCGTGGGGGCGCTGCTGCAGGAGCGGGGGGCGCCCTGGCTGGCCTGGGTGGCAGCGGGTGTGGTCGCGGTGTCGTTCGCGCCGTTGCGCAACGCCCTGCAGCAGGGCGTCAACCGGCTGACGTACGGGCAGTGGGCCCAGCCGGCCGACGTCCTGGCCGCCACCGGCCGGCGGCTCGCCGACGCCTCCGACGTGCCCGCTCTGCTGACCACGATCACCACCGAGCTCGCCGAGGGACTCGGTCTCCGCTACGTCGAGATCGTCGACATGGCCGGTCGGCCACTCGGCCGCCACGGGAGCGCCACGGCGGGGACCGAGTCGATCGCCCTGATGACCTACGGCGCCCCTGTCGGCCGGCTGCACTGGAGCGGGCAGCGTCTGCGCGCGGCGGACCGCGCCCTGCTGGACGACGTCGCCCGGCAGCTCGGCGCCGTCGTCCACGCCGCCACCTTGCTGGACGCCGTCCGCGCGGCCCAGGAGCGGCTCGTCCTGGCGGGCGAGGAAGAGCGCCGCCGCCTCCGACGCGACCTGCACGACGGGCTCGGCCCCTCCTTGGCCAGCCTGACCCTCCAGGTGGACCGGCTGCGCAACCAGGCGGGCATGCCGGGCATCGACCTGGACGCCGAGCTGTTACGGCTGCGGTCGGGGATCCAGACCACGGTGGCCGACGTGCGCAGGGTCGTGGAGGGCCTGCGCCCACCGGCGCTCGACGAGCTCGGGCTCGAGACGGCCCTCGAACAGCTCGTGGCACGGGTCGCGGGCGCGACCGGCCTGCCCGTCACCGTGGACGTGGAC
>DASROP010000219.1:0-6884 GCA_035646835.1 Actinomycetales bacterium
GCTCAGGACGAGCGTCACCGTCGTGCCGGGCGGCACGCGCGACCCCGGGCCCGGGTCGGTGGTGACGACGGCGCCGTCCGGCACGTCGGAGGCCCGCCGGTTCGGCGAGATCGCCGCCTCCAGGTCCGCGTCACGGATCGCCGCCTCGGCCGTCTCGGCGCTCTGCCCGGCCACGCTCGGCACCGTCACCCGCTCGCCGATCAGGGTGCGCTCGCTGGCTTCGGGGAAGCCGGCCACCGGCTCGCCCTCGAGCGCGCGGGTCATGTACCTCTGCCACGTCGGCGCCGCGATCGTGGCACCGAACACGTTGCGGCGATCCCCGTTGATGGTCAGGTCGTTCAGCGACACCTCGTCGCCGTCCGGCGTGCCGACCCAGACGGCGGTGGCCAGCTGCGGGGTGAAGCCGACGAACCAGGTCTCGACGCTGTTGTTGGTGGTACCGGTCTTGCCGGCCGCGGGGCGGTCGAACGTGAGTCGCCGCGCCGTCCCCCGCTCGACGGTCTGGGTCAGCGCGTAGGTGACGGCGTTGGCGATCTCGGGGTCGAGCACCGGCGCGCAGTCGGCCGCCGGCACCGGCAGGTCGGCCCCGGTCGCGTCCGTCACCTTGGTGATCGCGATCGGGTTGCAGAACGTGCCGCTCTCGGCGAACGTCGCGTAGGCCGCCGCCATCGTCAGCGGGGAGATGAGGTTCGCGCCGATCACCGATGACGGGAACACCTCCAGCGGGTTGCCGTCGGCACGGTGCACGCCGAGCTTGGCGGCGGTGTCGCGGATCGCGCACAGGTCGAGCTGGCGGGACATCTCCAGGTACGCGGTGTTGACCGAGTTGTAGGTGGCCTCCAGCACGGTCATCGTTCCGCCGCCGCCGCCCTCGCTGTTCTGCGGGGTGTAGGGCTCGTCGCCGTTGACCAGGTCGGCGCAGCTGGCGGTGAAGTCGTCGCCGATCTGGTACGAGGGTCTCGCCGGCGCCGGGATCCTGGCGCTGAGGCTCTTCCCGCTCGCCAGCCACGTCGCCAGGGTGAACGGTTTGTACGTCGAGCCGGGCTGGAAGCCGGACGTTCCTCCGTACGCCGTGTCGACGTTGTAGTTGTAGGCGCTCCCGCCCGGCACCGGCTCCGGACTCGGCGTGTACGTCCGGTTCTGGGCCATCGCGGTGATCTGCCCGGTCCCCGGCTCGACCGAGACGATCGAGGCCCCGACGCCCGACGGGTCCGTGGGGGGCACGGCGGCGGTGACCTCCTCCCACGCGGCCTGCTGGTCGTCCTTGCGCAGCGTGGTTTGGATGGTCAGGCCGCCCCGGTACAGCAGCCGCTCCCGCGTGGCGGCGTCCTGGCCGAAGGTCGCGTCGTTGCGCAGGACGCGGGTGACGTAGGTGCAGAAGTACGCGGCCGCTCCGGCCTGCTGGCAGCCGTTGTTGATCGGCTGCGGGTTGATGATCGCATCGAGCGGGAGGGCGACGGCCTCGTCGTGCTGGACCTGGTCGATGACGCCGAGCTCCAGCATCCGCGCGAGCACGACGTCGCGCCGGTCGAGCGCGGCCTCTGGGTTGTCCAGGGGGTCGTAGCGCCGCGGTGACTGGATCATCCCGGCGAGCAGCGCCGCCTCCGGGAGCGTCAGGTCCGCGGCGCTCTTGCTGAAGAAGTGGGTGGCGGCGGTCTGGACGCCGAACTGCCCGTCGCCGAACAGGGCGATGTTCAGGTAGCGCTCGAGGATCTCGTCCTTGGTGAGGTTCTCCTCCGCCGAGATGGCGAGCTTGGCCTCGCGCAGCTTGCGCCCGTAGTCCTCGTTCAGCAGCGACTTCTCGAGCTCGGTGTCCTCCGCGGCGCGAGCTTGCTGCAGCAGCACGTTCTTCACCCACTGCTGGGTCAGCGTCGACGCTCCCTGCGTGTCGCCGCCGGAGAAGTTGTTGACCAGCGCGCGGGACATCCCCTGCGGGTCCACCCCGCCGTGCTCGTAGAACCGGGAGTCCTCGATGGCGATGATCGCCTGGCGCATCACCGGCGCCACGCTCGACAGGGGCACCAGCACGCGGTTCTCGAAGTAGAACGTCGCCATCACCGAGCCGTCGGCCCACAGGATCCGGCTCTGCTGCGACAGCGGCTGCTGCTCCAGCTCCTCGGGCAGCGAGTCGAAGAAGTCGACCGAGTTGCGCGCGAGCGTGCCGGTGGCACCGACCGCGGGCATCACGAGCCCCGCGGCCAGGACGCCGGCCACGACGGAGACGGCCACGAACGCCGCGAGCAGCGAGACCGCCCGGCCGACCTGCTCGAGCCCTCCCGAGGTGTGCGAGGAACCAGACATGTCGGCCAGGGTACGTCGTCCCGGGCGCGGAGCATCCGCAGCGACCGCCGCACCGGTGACTAGTCATTGGTGACTAGCGGGAAATGGCCCGTCCTGGCGATACCGGGAGCATCGGGTCAACACCTACCGTCGTCCTACCGGTCGACGCGCCTGCGCGGCCGGCGGCGTGATCGCCGCGCAGGGGGACGGAGGCAGACATGCCAGTGGATCAGCAGTCGACGAACCGGACCCCGATCGGGATGGCTCAGTGGGCCGAACGCGGTGCCTGCCGCGACACCGACCCCGATGCCCTCTTCGTGCAGGGTGCTGCGCAGAACCGCGCCAAGAACGTCTGCCTGTCGTGCGTCGTCCGCACCGAGTGCCTGGCCGACTCCCTGGACAACCGGATCGAGTTCGGCGTCTGGGGCGGGATGACCGAGCGGGAGCGGCGGGCGCTGCTCAAGCGCCGGCCCAACGTCCAGTCGTGGCGCCGCCTGCTGGAGATCGCCCGCGCCGAGCACGAGCGGGTGCTGGCGTCGACGGCGTCCGAGGCGGACGGCGTCCGCACCGCCTGACGCTCGACCCCAGTGATCGTCGGCAGCAAGTGGCTGCGATCACAACCATCTGCTGCCGACGATCACTGGGTTCAGCAGGTGAGCGGCGTCAGCCGATCGGGGCCGCCACCGCGGCGGCCGCGTCGACGATGCCGTAGCCGTAGACCGGCGTGAACACCCCACGGACCTCGGCCCCGGGCGTGCGGGCGGTCGTCGTCAGCGTGGAGTAGATGTTGTCGACCGAACGGCCCTGCGCGGCGAGCAGCGCCGCGACGCCCGCGACGTGGGGCGCGGCCATCGAGGTGCCGGCGTACTCGTCGTAGTTGTTGCCGTAGCCGCAGGTCGCACCGGACGAGCTGGTCCCGGCGGGCACGGTGGAGACGATGTCCTCACCGCAGACCGGGAGCAGCGAGCCGCCGGGCGCGGCGACCGTGTTCAGGTCCGGCCGGATCGGCCCGGAGCTGTAGGCCGCTCGCAGCTCGCGCTTGTCGGTCGCCACCACGCACACCGCGCCGTCGTCGAAGCCCGGCGTGTTGCACACCGGCACCGAGTCGTTCCCGGCCGCGGCGATCACGGCAACCCCCTGGGACTTGGCGTACAGGATCGCGTCCTGGACGTCGGTGATCACGCCGGCCAGCACGAGGGCCTGGAAGCCCTGCGTCCCGCCCAGGCTGAGGTTGACGACGTCCGCGCCGTGGTCGGCCGCGTACCGGATGCCGGCGCCGATGTCGGCGAACGACCCGGAGCCGTTCTCCAGCACCTTGATCGGCATGATCCTTGCGTCGCGGGCCACGCCGGCGATGCCGACGCCGTTGCCCGTGGCGGCCGCCGCGATGCCGGACACGTGGGTGCCGTGGGCGTCGGCGGGCTGCCCGACGCCGTCCGGGCCCTTCCAGTCACCGTTGCCGCAGGAGGGGTTGCACCCGACGAAGGTCGCGCCGGCGACGAGCTTGCCGGCGAGGTCGGCGTGGCCGAGGTCGACGCCGGAGTCGACCACCGCGATCACGGTGCCGGCCCCGGTGCTGGTCGCCCACGCCTCCTCGGCGTGCACCTGCTGGGGGCCGTACTGCTGGTCGTACAGCGGGTCGTCGGGGGCCGCGCTCGCGGGGGCGGACGACGCCACCAGGGCGGCGATGCTCAGGGCCGCGACGGCGGAGGGGCGGAAGGCGCGCAATCTGCTCATAGTCACCCAACGAGCAGGTCACGGATTGGTTACGCCAGGTCCTCACCGATGCCCCGCAGCCCCACCAGGTCGTGCACGTCCTGCGCACGGGCGGGCACCCGGACGACGGGGACGGTGGGGTGCGCGGCGGTGAACCGCGCCGCCACCGCCTGCTCGCGGACCACCCGCCGCATCCGGTCCGCGTGCAGGCGCAGCAGGACGGCGGTCAGGGGGTGCTCGCCGTCCTCGTCCAGCTGCTCGGCGGCCGCCGCGCTGCGCTCGGCGCCCAGTGTCGCCAGCGGCGTGGTCTGCACGCGGTTGAGCACCAGGCCGGCCAGCGGCATCGCCTCGGACGACAGGCGCTCGACGAAGTACGACGCCTCGCGCAGCGCGTCGGGGTCGGGCGCGGCGACCACGATGAACGCGGTCCCGTCGGCCTGCAGCGTCGTGTAGGTCTGCTCGGCGCGGTCGCGGAACCCGCCGAACATCGTGTCGAGGGCCGCCACGAACGCCTGCACGTCCTTGAGGACCTGGGCCCCGAGCAGCTTGGTCATCAGCCCGGTGATGCCCCCGACGGCACTGGAGAACACCCGCAGGTAGGCGCGGCCGCCGGCCTTCGCCGGGCCCATCAGCAGTCGGATGAACCGTCCGTCGAGGAACGACGAGAGCCGCCGCGGGGCGTCGAGGAAGTCCAGGGCCGAGCGGCTGGGCGGGGTGTCGACCACGATCAGGTCCCAGTCCCGGTCGCCGGTCCCGCCGGGCACGCTGGCCTGTGCCCGCAGCTGGCCCAGCTTCTCCATCGCCATGTACTCGCTGGTGCCGGAGAAGGACGACGACATCGCGTCGTAGAACGGGTTGGCCCGGATCTGCGCCGCCTTCTCGGGGGTGGCGTGCGCCTCGACCACCTCGTCGAACGTCCGCTTCATGTCGAGCATCATCGCGTCGAGGGACCCGCCGGCCTTCCGCCCGACGCCCTTGACGGTGCGAGGTGTGTTGTCGAGCTCGCGCAGCCCCATCGCCTGGGCGAGCCGTCGCGCCGGGTCGATGGTCAGGACGACGACCCGCCGGCCGCGCTCGGCGGCCCGCAGCGCCAGGGCGGCGGCGGTGGTCGTCTTGCCGACGCCGCCCGAGCCGCAGCAGACGATGATCGAGGTGCCGGGGTCGTCGATCAGGGCGTCGAGGGACAGGCGGTCGGGCGCGGCGGCGCGCGGGGGGCTCACGCCAGCTCCTGGGCGCACATCTGCTCGGCGAGGTCGTACAGCCCGCCCAGGTCGACGCCGCCGGGCAGGTACCCGAGGCTGTACATCGGGTGGCCGAGCTGCTTGAGCTGGCGATGTTCGCGCCGCTGCAGCCGGACCCGCGCGCTGTGCCACCCCGCCTCCTCCAGCAGCCCGTCGACCATGGCCGCCCCGCCGTCACCCCTGACCAGGCGGGCCGCCGCGAGACCCTGGCGCACGCCGTCCGCGTCGAGCGCGCCCTTGCCGGCCGCGGTCAGGGCCGGGCCCGGCAGCAGCTCGTCGCGCACCTGGTTGACGATCACGCCGCCGACCGGGAGGCCGGCCGCGGTCAGCGACGCGACGCCGTCGACGGTCTCCTGTACCGGCATCTCCTCGAGCAGGGTCACCAGGTGCACCGCGGTGGCGGGGGAGGTGAGCACGCGCATGATCGCGTCGGCCTGCTTGCGGACCGGCCCGACCTTCGCCAGGCCCGACACCTCCGAGTTGACGTTGAGGAAGCGGGTGATCCGGCCGGTCGGCGGCGCGTCCAGCACCACGGCGTCGTAGACCGCCACCCCCTGCTTGCGCCGGCGCACCGCCTCGTAGACCTTGCCCGTGAGCAGCACGTCGCGCAGCCCCGGGGCGATCGTGGTGGCGAAGTCGACGGCGCCGATCCGCTCGAGCACCCGGCCCGCGCGCCCGAGCTTGTAGAACAGGTCGAGGTACTCCATCAACGCCGCGCGCGGCTCGACCGCGAGCGCGAGGACGTCGCCGCCGTCCGGGGCCACCGCCACCTTGCGCTCGGCGTAGGGCATCGGCGGGACGTCGAACAGCCGGGCGATCCCCTGCCGGTCCTCGACCTCGACGAGCAGCGTCCGGCGTCCGCCCGACGCGAGGGCCAGCGCCAGGGCCGCCGCGACGGTCGTCTTGCCGGTGCCACCCTTGCCGGTCACGACGTGCAGCCGCACGCCCTCGAAGTCGCTGCTGTGGCCGGGGCCGCGGGCCGGGCGTCGGTCAGCGGTCGGCACGGCTGTCGATCGTAGTGGCGCCGCCGAAGGCCACCTCGACCGCCCGCAGCACGTGCGGCCACGCGGACGAGAGCGGGTCGATCGGCCCGAAGTGCTCGACGCCGTCCAGCTCCCACAGCGCGACGCCGGGGTGGCGTTGGGCGTATCCCCGGGCGATCGCGACCGGCACCCGGTCGTCGTCCGTGCCGTGGACGAGGACGACGGGCAGGTCGGACGCCGGCAGCAGGGCGGGATCAAGATCGGCAAGGTCGGCAGGACCTCGTGTCCCACCGACGAGCTCGTCGACTGCACCCTCCCCGAGTCCGGCGGCCCGGGCCGAGCCGAGGTCGACGACACCGGCCAGTGCGACCACGCCGGCCAGCGCGGGGTCGCGGTCGCGCCGCCACGGCGATGGCTCGGGCAGCCGGTGGCGCAGGGCCGCCCAGAGGGCGAGGTGGCCCCCGGCGGAGTGGCCCACCAGCACGACGCGCCCGGCGTCCACCCGGCCGGTGGCGGCCGCGAGCGCGGGCACCCGGTCGACGGCCGCGGCGACGTCGTCGAACGTGGCCGGTACCCCACCGCCACCGCCCAGCCGCCGGAACTCGATCGTGGCCACCGCGTAGCCGGCGTCCGCCAGCGCCTGGGACTGCGGCCCGGCGTGCGA
>DASROP010000220.1:0-5587 GCA_035646835.1 Actinomycetales bacterium
CGTTCGCGCGGGACGCGGCGGCCGCCGGCGCCGACGTCCGCACCGGGTGCGAGGTGACCGGGCTCGACGAGCGCGGGCCTGAGGTGGTCGTGCGCTCGGGCGCCGGGGCCGAGGCCGCGTTCGACCACGTCATCGTCTGCGCCGGGCTGCACGCGGACCGCGTCGCGGCGCTGGCCGGCGACGAGGCGGACCCGCGCATCGTCCCCTTCCGTGGCGAGTACTACCTGCTGCGTCCCGAGCGCCGGCACCTCGTCCGCGGCCTCGTGTACCCCGTCCCCGACCCGCAGTACCCGTTCCTCGGCGTGCACATCACGCCGCGCGTGGACGGCGAGGTGATGGTCGGCCCCAACGCCGTCCTCGCCCTCTCGCGCGAGGGCTACGGATGGGGACGCGTCTCGGGGCGCGACCTGCGCGAGGCGCTGGCGTGGCCGGGCCTTCGCCGGTTCGGCCGCCAGCACTGGCGGACCGGCGCCGCGGAGATGATCGGCTCGCTCAGCCGACGCGCGTTCGTGTCCGCGGCCCGTCGCTACGTCCCCGAGCTGAGCACCGCCGACGTCGTGCCCGGCCCCCGCGGCGTGCGCGCCCAGGCGCTCGGGCGGGACGGCGCGCTGGTGGACGACTTCCGGGTGACGCGCCGCGGCAACGTCCTCAGCGTCCGCAACGCACCGTCGCCCGCCGCCACCTCGTCACTCGCCATCGCGGAGTACATCGTCGACCTCGCACTCGACCGGAAGGACGTGGCCTGACCATGAGCAACCCCACCCCTCTCTCCCGCGGACTGTGGGGCGTGCTCGCCACGCCCTTCGCCGGGCCCGGCCTGGCCGTCGACGAGGAGTCGCTGCGCCGCGAGGTCGCCATGTTCGCCGCGGTGCCCGCGACCGGCCTCGTCGTCCTGGGGGTGTTCGGGGAGGGCGCGGCCCTGGACACCGCCGAGCAAGGGCTCGTCGTCCGCACCGTCGCGGCCGAGGCGGCCGGGGCGCCGCTCGTGGTCGGGCTGTCGGCCCGGACCACCGCGGTCGCCGTCGAGCAGTCGGCCACGGCCGTCGCCGCCGCCGGCGAGCACCTGGCCGCGCTGATGGTGCAGGTGCACAGCGCCGACCCGGACGTGCTCTCGGCGCACCTGACGGCCGTGCACGAGGCGACCGGTGCGGGCGTCGTCCTGCAGGACTACCCGGTCAGCTCCGGCGTCAGGATCGTCGCGGCGCAGCTGCTGGCGACCGTGGAGCGCTGCCCCTTCGTCGTCGCGGTCAAGTCCGAGTCGCCGCCGACGGCCGCCGTGATCGCCGAGCTCACCGCCGCCACCCGCGTGCCGGTCTTCGGCGGGCTGGGCGGCGTCGGCCTGCTCGACGAGCTCGCGGCCGGTGCGGCCGGGGCGATGACCGGCTTCTCCCACCCCGAGGGGCTGCGCGTCGCGCTGACGGCCTGGGACGACGGCGGCTTCGCCAGTGCGCGGGAGGCCTTCGCGCCGTGGCTGCCGCTGGTGAACTTCGAGGCCCAGCCGGGGATCGGGCTGGCCCTGCGCAAGGAGGTGCTGCGCCGACGCGGCGTCCTGGCCGAGGCAGCGGTCCGGCCACCCGCGCCCGCGCTGCCCCCCGGGCTCGGGGACCTGATCACCATGCACCTGGACGCCGTCGGCGCGGGGGTGAGCGCCTGATGGACACCGGACTGGCGGGACGCACCGCACTCGTCCCCGGATCCACCTCCGGCCTCGGCCTCGCGGTCGGCCGCGCGCTGGCGGCCGAGGGCGCGAACGTCGTCCTCGCCGGGCGCCGCGGCGACCTCGCGCGCGCCGAGGCCGACCGGCTGCCCTCCGCCCTCGGGGTCGAGGTCGACCTCACCGACGCCGACGCGCCCGCGACGCTCGTCGCCGCGGCGCAGGAGCGGTTCGGCGCCGTCGACGTGCTGGTGCTCAACAGCGGCGGGCCGCCCCCCGGCGCGGCCGCGACGCTCACCGACGAGCAGGTCGTCGCCGCCGTCCAACAGCTGCTCGTGCAGCACCAGCGGCTGGTCGCCGCGACGCTGCCCGCCATGCGGGAGAGGGGCTGGGGCCGCATCGTGGCGATCGGCTCCAGCGGCGTGCAGCAGCCGATCGAGCGGCTGGCGCTGTCCAACATCGGCCGTGCCGGGCTCGCCGGCTACCTCAAGACGCTCGCCGGCGAGGTGGCCGGCGACGGCGTCACCGTCAACATGGTGCTGCCGGGGCGCATCGACACCGACCGGGTCGGCGAGCTCGACCGGGCCGCGGCCGAGCGCACCGGCAGCACCGCGGACGACGTGCGGGCGCGGTCGGAGGGGAGCATCCCCACCGGGCGCTACGGCACCCCCGAGGAGTTCGCCGCCGTCGTGACGTTCCTGGCCGGCGCGTCGGCCTCCTACGTCACCGGGGAGCAGGTCCGGTGCGACGGGGGCATGGTCCGCGCCTACTGACCGACCGCCACCACACTGACTCTCCCCACACCGAGAGGGACCACCCCATGCACCTTGCCGCCGTCCGCCACGGCCCGGACGAGCTCGCCGCCGTCGTCCACCCCGCCCACGGCGTCGCACTCGTCCGCGACCTCGTCCCCGACCTGACCGGTGACGTCCTCGCCGTCCTGGCCTCCGGTGCGCTCGACCGGCTGCGGGAGGCGGCGACGCGCGCCCCGGCCGTCGCGTTCCGGGACGCCGGTGCCGTCACGTTCGGCGCGCCGTACCGGCACCCGCGGATGCTGTGGGGGATCGGGCTGAACTACATGGAGCACGCGGCCGACCTGACCGAGTCGGTCCCGGACGAGCCGGCGTCCTTCATCAAGGGCGACCACACGATCATCGGCCCTGGCGAGGACATCCCGATCCCCTCGCAGAGCCGGCGCACCACCGCGGAGGCCGAGCTCGGGGTGGTGATCGGGCGCTACTGCCGCAACGTCGAGCCCGACGAGGCGCTGGAGTACGTCGCGGGGGTCTGCCCGGTCCTGGACCAGACGGCCGAGGACATCCTGGAGCGGAACCCGCGCTTCCTGACCAGGGCCAAGAACTTCCCCGGCTTCTTCTCGTTCGGCCCGCGGGTCGTGCCGGTCGCCGAGGCCGTGTCGGCCGCGGGTTCGCTGGGCGACGTGGAGGTGTCCACGGTGATCAACGGCGAGGTGCACCGTCGCAACACGGTGTCGCACATGAGGTACGACCCGGCGTTCCTGATCAGCTTCCACTCCAAGGTGATGCCGCTGTACCCGGGGGACATCATCTCGACCGGTACTCCCGGCGCGGTGCAGATCCGCCCCGGCGACGTCGTCGAGTGCCGCATCCCCGGCGTGGGCGTGCTGACCAACCCGGTGGTGGCGGGGGACTGACCCCTGCCTTGCTCACGCCAAGCCGCTCGCACGCCGGAGAACCGGCCCCAGAACCGGCTTCCAGTGAGTTATCCGGTCTCGGGTGAGCACTAGTCGCTCGGGGGCGGCGTGCCCGGCTCGCGCATCCGGGTGGTCAGCACCAGGCCGACGACGGGCATCGCCAGCAGCAGCATCAGGGCGGTGCGCAGGTCGGTGGCGTCGGCGACGAGCCCCAGCAGCGGGCTGGCCAGGCCCCCGGCGCTGACCGCCAGCGGCGTCACCGTGGGGCTGGCGGTGCCGATGCGCTGCGGCAGGTAGTCCTGGCCGAGGACGACGAAGACGCTGAACGGCATGTAGACGCCGACCCCGGTCAGCACGACGCAGGCCATCGCCACTTCGGCGTTCGGTGCCAGCACGACGCCGAGCAGGGCGGGCAGGGCCAGGGCGAACCCGACGCGGATGCTGGTGATCTTGCCCGCCCGGTCGGCCACCCAGCCGCCGAGCAGCGTGCCCGCGGCGCCCGAGAGCAGGAACACCGTCAGGGCGGCAGCGGCGACGCCGGTGGTGGCGTCCAGCTCGTCGAGCAGGTACAGGGCCAGGAACGTCGTCATCCCGAAGAACAGGACCGAGCGGACGACGACGACGCCGGTGAGCCAGCCGAACGCCGGCCAGTCGTCGCGGCCGGTGGGCATCGAGGAGCGGCGCGGGCGGTTCGGCGTCCCGTCGAGCACCGGACCCAGCCGGAGGACGAGCACCATCGCCATCACGGCCGCCGGCAGCACCAGCAGGGCCGTCCCCTCGAGGCCGACGAGCAGCAGCACCGGGGTGGCGAGCAGGGGACCGAGCGCGTAGCCGACGTTGCCGCCGAGGGCGAACACGCTCATCGCCTGGGTGCTGCTCCCCGCCGCCTTCCGCGCGGCCCGCGCGGCCTCCGGGTGGAAGGCCGCCACGCCGATGCCCGAGACCGCCAGTGCCAGCCAGGTCAGCTCGTAGCTCGACGTCAGGCCGGAGACGGCGATGCCGGCCCCCGCCGTCAGCATCCCTCCCGCGATCAGCCACCGCCGGGAGCCGCGGTCCGCCCACCAGCCGAAGAGCGGCTGGGCCACCGACGAGAACACGGTCGCGGCGAGCACGAGGCCCGATACCGCGGCGTACGTGTACTGGCGCTCGGCGACCAGGAAGGGCAGCATCGCCGGGACGACGCCCTGGTAGATGTCGTCGACCACGTGCGCGGCGGACATCATCGCCACCCCGCGCCGGTTCACTCCCGGAGCTGCTGTCACCACCCGCGTCTCCGGCACCCGGATCATGCTAGTTGGGCTAGCGTCGGCGGGCGTGAGCGAGCATCCGGGAGCCGGCCAGTGGGTGCCCGAGGGGGCCGGCGTCGAGGCGCTGCGGCGCGCGGCCCCGGAGTGCCGCGGCTGCGAGCTGTGGGAGCCCGCGACGCAGGTGGTGTTCTCGGCCGGTGCGGACGACGGACGGCTGGCCTTCGTCGGTGAGCAGCCGGGCGACTCCGAGGACCGGCAGGGGGTCCCCTTCGTCGGGCCGGCGGGCCGCCTGCTGCTGGCGGCGGTCGAGGACGCCGGCATCGACAGGTCCCAGGTCTACGTCACCAACGCGGTCAAGCATTTTCGCTTCACGCAGGAGGCCCCGGGCAAGCGGCGGATCCACCAGACGCCGGACCTCGCGCACATGACCGCCTGCAAGCCGTGGCTGGTCGCCGAGCTCGTGGCGGTCGACCCCGACGTCATCGTCTGCCTCGGCGCCACCGCCGCGAAGACGCTGCTGGGCCAGGACTTCCGCGTGACCAGGCAGCGTGGCGTCGTGATCGAGCGCGAGACCAGCCGCGGGCCCAAGAAGTTCGTGGCGACCGTGCATCCCTCGGCGGTGCTGCGGACGCCGGACGACGAGCGCGACGCCGCGTACGCCGCTCTCGTCGACGACCTCCGCGTCGCCGCCGGCGCCCTGCCTGGCTGAGAATCAGGCGCGGGACGTGAGGATGGCGAACGCCTCCTGGCCCTGTTCCCGGATGTCACGAGGCACCAGCTGCCAGGCCACGTGAGCCGTGTCGAACAGTGTCGCGCCCTTGAGTAGTCGCGCACGGTCCTTCCTCGTCAGTTGCTCCCGCAGGGCGAACGGGTCCGGAACCACGGCGCACAGCAGCGCCAGGTCTCGCACATGCCGGGACGAGTCGCCCGGGAGCCCGCACGCTGCGCCCTTGCCGACCAACGCCGCCAGCAGTGACGGCCGGGGCACGACCCCCTGCCGTTCCTCATGGATCA
>DASROP010000221.1:0-6444 GCA_035646835.1 Actinomycetales bacterium
CGGTTGAACCGGAAGGTGAACTCGTCGAGGTAGTACGGCAGGTGTTGGCGACTGATCCTGTGGTGAAGGGTGCCGGCGGTCCAGCGCTTGAGCAGTGACGAGACCAGGTGTGGGCCGGGCATGACGGCGTCGAGGTCTTCCGCCTTGTATCCGGGAGTCGGGTGGTGCACGTAGCCCTTGGCCGCCAGTCGGGTGAATACCCGGGCACCGTCGGTGTGGATGGCGGCGCCGGGGGCGATCACGTCGCAGGCGAAGTCGACCATGTTCACCCCTCCGGGGGCATCGGCGAGCTCCAGGCGGACCCTGCCGAGTCGGCCACGGTCGGCTCGTTCCACCGCGATCGTGATCGGCGTCTTGGCGCTGGCACCGCCCGGCTTTCCCTTGCTCCGGCCACCAAGGAAGCTCTGGTCGAGCTCGACGACGCCGGCGAGCAGCTCACGCTCGGGACGGACCATCGCACGGCGGAGCTTGTGCAACCAGGCCCACGCGGTCTCGTACGAGCCGAAGCCCAGCGCGTCCTGAAGACCTTTGGCCGAGACCCCGTTCTTCTGGGACGTCACGAACCACACCGCGGCGAACCAGGTCGACAACGGGGTGTGCGACCGGTGGAAGATCGTGCCCGCGGTGGCCGAGGTCTTCAGTCCGCACCCCGCGCACATCCACAGTCCCCGACCGGTGCGCCAACCACCACCGACACCACAGCGCGGGCAGGAGAAGCCGTTCGGCCAGCGCAGCTTCCCGAGGTACTCCACACAGGCGGCGTCGTCGGGGAACCACGCCCGAAACTCCTGGTACGTCCGCGGGTAATCCAGACTGCCGACCGGGTGCAGACTCTGTGGCACCGAACCAGGCTACTGCACTCAAGCAGAGATGCAGGACATACGTTCGATGAATCTCGCAAGGACATGAGCAAGAATGTGGAGAACTTTCTCGGTCGGCCGGGCACCCACGACAATGCCCACCATGACTGAGGAACACGGCAAGGACGGCCTGCCGATCATCGCCTTCGCCGACGACGGGGCGTGGGAGCGGTGGCTGGAGCAGCACCACGGCGACACCAGGGGCGTCTGGCTGAAGCTCGCCAAGCAGGCCAGCGGCATCGCGAGCGTCACCTACGCCGAGGCGGTCCGCACGGCCCTGTGCTTCGGGTGGATCGACGGTCAGGCGCGGTCGCTCGACGACACCCGCTACGTCCAGCGCTTCACCCCCCGCGGCCCGCGCAGCAAGTGGTCGCAGGTCAACCGAACGAGGGTCGCCGAGCTGGTCGACACCGGGCGGATGCGCGAGGCCGGGCTGGCCGCCGTCCAGCAGGCCAAGGACGACGGCCGGTGGGACCGCGCCTACCCCCCACCCAGCACGGCCACCGTGCCGGACGACCTGCGCGCCGCCCTCGACGCCGTGCCGGCGGCGGCCGAGGCGTTCGCGAGTCTCAGCGGCCAGAACCGGTACGCGGTCCTGTACCGCGTCCACGAGCCCAAGCGCCCCGAGACACGCGCCCGCCGCATCCAGCAGTTCGTCGAGATGCTGGCCCGTGGCGAGACACCGCACCCGTGATCACCGAGGTCGGCCCGTCGGACGGCGTGGCCGCGCTCCTCCACTCCCTGCAGAAGGCCTTGGACGGCGGGCCTGCGCTCGCGCCGGTCCGCGGTGACCCCGGAGCTACGAGCACGGACGGCGTCGCGCTGCTCCTGCCGACGTCCGGCTCGACCGGCACGCCGAGGATCGTCGAGCTCGGCGCCGAGGCGCTGCGGCAGTCGGCCGAGGCGACGCACGAGCGGCTCGGCGGACCGGGACGTTGGCTGCTGGCGCTCCCGCTGACCCACGTCGCCGGATGGCAGGTCATGGTCCGCAGTCTCGACTCCGGGCTGGACCCGGTGTCCCTCAATGACTTCGAGCACTTCGCCCAGGCGGCCGAAGCCACCGAAGGACCCCGGCGGTACACGTCACTCGTGCCGACGCAGCTGGTGCGGCTGCTCGGCGACGGGGCCGCGACCGAAGCCCTGGCGACCTTCGACGCCGTCCTGGTCGGCGGGGCCGCGGCGCCGGTGTCGCTGCTCGAGCGGGCCCGCGCGTGCGGCGTTCGCGTCGTGACGACGTATGGCATGACCGAGACGAGCGGCGGCTGCGTGTACGCCGGCCGACCGCTGAGGGACGTCGAGGCACGCGTCGACCAGGACGGACGGGTGCTGCTGTCCGGACCCGTTCTGGCGCAGGGGTATGCCGACGGCGACCAGAGCCGCTTCTTCCGGCAGGGCGGACGACGCTGGTTCGCCACCTCGGACGCCGGGCACCTCACCGACGACGGCACCCTGGAGGTGCGTGGACGGCTGGACGACGTGATCGTCACCGGCGGCGAGAAGGTCTCGCCCTCGACCGTGGAGTCGGCGCTGGCAGGTCGAGCCGGAGTCGTCGACTGTGTGGTGGTGGGAGTGCCGGACTCCTACTGGGGTCACGCAGTCACGGCCGTCGTCGTCGCCGACGCGGGCCCGACCCCGACGACGGACGACGTCCGCGCCGCCGTGCGTGACGCCCTGCCGGCGTCCGCCCTGCCGCGCCACGTCGTCCTCGTCGACGCCCTCCCGCTGATCGGCCCCGGCAAGCCCGACCGTGCCGCCGCGGCAGCACTGGCCCGGCAAGCCGTCAACGGCGACGGCTAACCTCCCGGCTCGTGGCGACCGCGACTCAGTGGGTGGAGGGCGCACGTCCGCGCACGCTGCCCGCGGCGATCGCCCCGGTCGCGGTCGGGACCGGCGCCGCCGTCGGGCTCGGCGACGGATCGGCTCCGCGCGCGCTGCTGGCCCTCGTCGTCTCGCTCGCGCTGCAGGTGGGCGTCAACTACGCCAACGACTACTCCGACGGCGTCCGCGGCACCGACGCCGAACGCGTCGGCCCGCTGCGGTTGGTGGGCAGCGGCGCCGCGACGCCTGCCGCCGTCCGGCGTGCCGCCGCGGTGTCCTTCGTCCTCGCCGCCACGGCCGGGGTGACCCTGGTCGCCCTCTCGGGCGCCTGGTGGCTGCTCGCGGTCGGCGCCGCCGCGATCGCCGCCGCCTGGTCCTACACCGGAGGACGCCGGCCGTACGGCTACTCCGGTCTCGGGGAGGTCTTCGTCTTCGTGTTCTTCGGCCTGGTCGCGGTGCTCGGGACGACGTACACGCAGGCGGGTCGGGTCTCGCTCGGGGCCGTCGCTGGCGCCTGCGGGGTCGGATTCGTCGCCTGCGCGATCCTGGTCGCCAACAACCTGCGCGACGTGCCGACCGACACTGCCGCGGGCAAACGCACCCTCGCCGTCCGGCTGGGTGACCCACGGACCCGCACCCTGTACGCGGCGCTGGTCGCCTTGGCGTTCGCGGTGGTGCTGCTGGCCTCCCGCGGGACACCGTGGCCCCTGCTGGCCATGCTGGGCCTGGTTCTCGCCGTCCGTCCTGTCGGCGCAGTCCGGTCCGGTGCGTCCGGCGCGGCGCTGGTGCCCGTGCTGCGCGACACGGGACGGCTCGAGCTGGTCTACGGCGTGCTGCTCGGCGTCGGTCTCGCGCTGTGACAGCTTTTCGAGACGGAAGTCAGCCGAGGCTTGATCGACGGATCGAGCGCAGCATGCCTCGCACCGCGAAGACATGGGCACGGCTGCCGATGACCAGCGTCCGGTAGACGCGGCCGTGGACGCCGGGGAAGTCCGCAAAGGTCCGAGCACTCACCTCGGTCGTCCCGTCGTCGGCGTCGGCGAGCTCGAACACCAGGAGGTACCTCGAGAAGCGGTGGCGGCCGGACAGGCCGAGTTGCTTGCCCGGCACCTCCCGTGAGACCGCGAGGCCGGAGCGCGGCTCGGTCCCGAGGACCCGAACCAGCGGGTTGTCCCGCTCTGTCGCGAGGGACGCGTCTGCGTAGCGGCGCAGGGCTCCCCACACGCGGTCACGCGGTACGGCGATCCTGATCCGGTGCTCGTCGACGAAGCGCGGCATGGGTGACGTGGGCACGCACACAGTCTGCCCATGGCCCGGTGACCACTAGCATCGAGACGTGAGCGATCTCGACATCCGCGCGGACGGCGAGCACCGCTACCTGGCCGAGGTCACCGACGAGGACGGCGCCTCGAGCGAGTACACGGTCGAGGTCCCGGAGAGCCTGCTGGACGAGCTGAACCTCGAACCCGCCGACGAGCCGCTCCTGGTGCGCAGCGCCCTGGAGCTGCTGCTGGCCAAGCACGGCGAGGCGTTGGGCAACAGCTTCGGTCTGGACGAGGCGGTGCGGGCCTACCCCGGCTTCCTCGACGAGCTCAGGGCCGCCGCGGGTCGCTAGGCGGCCGGTCGTCACCGATGCCCTCGGCCGCCTCGTCCTCGGCACGGGCGTCGTCGTCCAACGCCTTCGAGACGCGCCCAGGCCGCCGACGTGAGGGGTCGGCACGTTCCGCGACCTGCTCGGCCAGCCGCTCCCGGGGACCCCGTAGCAGGACGTACGACAGCGCGAGCGAGACCACTGCCGCCAGGAGCAGCAGGAGCCAGCCGCGCGCACCGATCAAGGCGATCACCGCGAGCACCGCGACGAACAGGGCCAGGCGCAGCACCGTGTAGACGAGCAGCGGCGGGGCGGACGGCGGCTTCACACCGCCAGCGTAGGCGGCGCGCGGCGGCCTACGATGGGGGCATGCTCCGCGGACTGGTCGGTCTCGTCGTCATCGGGTTGACGGTCTACGCCCTGATCGACTGCGTGCGCACCGACTCGGCCGAGATCAAAGGCCTGCCCAAGGTCGTCTGGGTGCTGCTGATCGTGCTGATCACGCCGATCGGCCCGATCGCCTGGCTGGTCGCCGGCCGCGACCGCAACGTCACACCCCCCCAGCTGTCCCGGCACCCGACCGCACCGGACGACGACCCCGACTTCCTGCGTCGCCTGGCGGAGCACAAGCGCCGGCGGGACGAGGAGGAACGGAAGAAGGGGGAGCAGGACGACGGTGACGACGCTGCCCGTGCCTGAGGGTCAGCCGATCCCGGCGTAGGAGTGCTCGCCGGAGAAGAACACGTTGACGACCAGGAAGTTGATCAGCACGCAGGCGTAGCCGGCCAGTGCCAGGTAGGCGGCCCGGCGTCCGTCCCAGCCGCGGGTGGCCCGCGCGTGCAGGTAGGCGGCGTAGACCACCCAGATGACGAAGGTCCAGATCTCCTTGGGGTCCCAGCCCCAGTAGCGGCCCCACGCCTTCTCGGCCCAGATCGCGCCCGCGACCAGGGTGAATGTCCACAGCGGGAACGCGATCGCCACCAGGCGGTACCCGGCGCGCTCGAGCTCGGCCGAGCCCGGCAGCGCGTCCATGAACCGTCCCCGGGACGGCGGGTTGCCGGCCGATCGCGACTGCTCCCGTCGCTGCTGCACCAGCTGGAGCACGGTCGCGGAGAAGCCGATCGTCAGCAACGCGGAGGCGACGAAAGCCACCGACACGTGGATCACGAGCCAGTAGCTCTGCAACGCGGGCACCAGCTGCGCCGACTCGGTGTACAGGACGACGACGGCCAGGCCCAGGGTGAGCAGTACCGGACCGATCACGAACGTGCCCAGGTAGCGAAGGTCCCGGCGGAGCAGCAGCCCGAGGAAGACGGCCGTGACGACGGCGGCACCCGTCACCGAGAACTCGTACATGTTCCCCCACGGCACCCGGTGCGCCGACGCCCCGCGCAGCACCACCGCACCCGTGTGCAGGAAGAACGCCAGCCAGGTCAGCGACACCGCGATCGACGCCGCCCTCCGCCCCCCTCCCCCGTGATCAAGCACTTCGTTCCCCTCCACGGGGGAACGAAGTGCTTGATCACGGGGGGTGGTGGTGACCAGGTCCCGCGCCGGGCGCACGGCCCTGCCCATTGCCCTGCCCATGGCGGACAGGTCGGTGGCGAACGCTCCGAGCGCGCCCGCGTAGACCGTCATCGCGGAGTAGACGAGCACGTTGCTCGCGCTGGCGAGCGTCGCGTCCACCGTCACCGGGTACCTCCTGCGCCGTCGTCACCCTGGCCGGTCATCCTGTCGAGCACCTGCTCGACGTCGGTCGCCAGGTGCGGGTCGTCGCCGCGGGCGAGCCCGGCGACCTCGACCACGCTAGTCGTGGACGCCTCCCCCGCCACCACGCGCACCCACACCCGCCGTCGCGGCACGAACAGCGACGCCACCAGCCCGGCCATCGCCAGCACCGCGAACACCAGCGCCCAGTTCTTCGCCGGGTCCTCCCGCACGTCGAGCGCGGCGAAGCGCTCCAGGGACTCGAACGTGATGCTGCCGGCGCCGTCGGGCAGCTCGACCGACTCCCCCGGCGCCAGCGACGCCCGGAACGTCTCGCCGTCGGACGACGTCAGCTGGATCATCTCGTCGGTGTCGAGCCGGTAGACCGACTGGGGGGCGCCGTCGTCCAGGCCGAGGTCGCCGGTGAAGGCGGTGAGGAAGATCCGCGGGTCGCCGTCGTCGGGGAAC
>DASROP010000222.1:0-14740 GCA_035646835.1 Actinomycetales bacterium
GTGCCGCCTCAAGCGGGTCGCCGTACCCCGTCTCGGTGCCGGCCTCCCCCTGCACGAGCCGCACCGCCTGCCCCGCGGCGACGTCGACGGCCGGCAGCAGCTGCAGTCGCGGGCTCATCGAGACCCCCTGCGGTCGAAGACGACCGTGACGAGGAGCGGCCAGAGCAGCACGGTGAAGAGCAGCAGGCCGATGCGCCACCACCACGAGTCGGTCGCGACCCAGAGCGCGACGTGCCCGGCCAGCAGGAAGGCGATCAGCACCCCGTTCTGACGACGACGTTGGGCCGCCAGCAACGAGCCCCCGCGGCGGCGCCTGACTCGGGGCACCAGCGAGCCCCACCGCGCACGCCGGGCACTCGCACGAGCGGCCTTCTCGCGCTCGGTTCGTTGCCGCGCCTCGCGTTCGGCCCGGCGCACCGCCCGCTGCTTGCTCACCGGAGGGTCCCGACCCAGTTCTCCAGCAACGTCGCGCCGGCGTCCCCGGACTTCTCCGGGTGGAACTGCGTAGCCGACAGCGGCCCGTTCTCGACCGCGGCGACGAAGCGCGTGCCGTGCTCCGCCCAGGTCACGAGGGGCGGACGCAGCCGGGTGGGCGAGCCGGCCGGTGGCCAGCGCAGCACCCCGTAGGAGTGCACGAAGTAGAAGTGCTCATCCTGGACGCCGGCGAAGAGCGCGGACCCGTCCGGCACGTCGACGGTGTTCCACCCCATGTGCGGCACCACCTCGGCCTCGAGGCGCTCGACGGTGCCGGGCCACTCCCCCAGTCCCTCGGTGCGCCGTCCGTGCTCCAGCCCTTCGGCGAACATCACCTGGAGCCCGACACAGATCCCGAGCACCGGCCGGCCCCCCGCGAGGCGCCGGCCGATCACCTCGTCGCCGTGCACGGAGCGCAAGCCGGCGGTCACCGTCGCGAAGGCCCCCACGCCCGGGACGACGAGCCCGTCGGCGTCCGAGGCGGCCTTGCGGTCGGCCGTCAGCTCGACGTCGGCACCCACGCGCTCCAGTGCACGGACCGCCGAGTGGACGTTGCCCGAGCCGTGGTCGAGGACGACGACGCGTGGCGGGCTGGGCACGGCGGCCAGCCTACGGACGGCGTCGCAGCAGCCGCGCCGCGGTCCAGGCCACCACCAGCAACGACAGCACGACGACCACCCACGAGCCGGTGCCCTCGAGCGCGCGGGGAGTCTCCGCGATCCCGAGCAGCAGCGCGGCCACGCCGATCACCAGGGTGCTGGGCCGGTCCCATCGCTGCAGCCGGCTCCCGAAGCCCGACATGGTCTCCCGCGCGGCCGCACCCCGCGGTATCCCGACGCTGCTGACCGCTCCCTCGACATCGGCGGGGTCGGCGCCCAACAGCAGGCGCTCGACGACGTCCGGCATCCCGGCCATCACGACACCGGGTGCCGGACGGTCGCGCACCGCACCCCGTTGCCAACGCTCGGCGACGACCTGCGCGTCGTCGTGGCGCAGCACCAGCACCTCGGCGCGACCGAGCACCCGGGAGATCCGGACGGCCGCCTCCCCGGCGTCATCGACGGGGACGACGGCGCTGCCGCGCTCGAGCGGGACGACGTGCGCGTCGACGCCGACCATGGCGCACGCCGCCGCCATCCGGCCGGCGTCCGGGACTCCCACCACGAGGACCGTTCGGTTCAGAGCGCACCCTTGGTGCTCGGCACGCCATCGACGCGCGGGTCGAGGGCGATGGCAGCGCGCAGGGCGCGGGCCACGGCCTTGAACTGCGTCTCGACGAGGTGGTGCGGGTCGCGGCCGGCCAGCACCCTGACGTGCAGGGCGATCGCGGCGTGGTGGGCCATCGACTCGAACACGTGCCGGGTGAGCGAACCGACGTACGCGGCGCCGGCCGGCGAGACCCCGATCAACGCGTACTGCTGGCCCTCGGGCTCGCCGGTGTGCACGCAGTACGGGCGTCCGGAGACGTCGACGACCGCCTGCACGAGGCACTCGTCGAGCGGCACCGTCGCGTCACCGAAGCGGGCGAGGCCGCGCTTGTCGCCCAGGGCCTCGCGCAGCGCCTGGCCGAGCGCGATGGCCACGTCCTCGACGGTGTGGTGGGCGTCGACGTCCGTGTCACCGGATGCCTCGACGACGAGGTCGACGAGGGCGTGCTTGGCCAGGCTCGCCAGCATGTGGTCGTAGAAGCCGACGCCGGTGCCCACGCGCGAGGTGCCGGTGCCGTCGAGGTCGATCTCGACGACCACCTTCGACTCGGCGGTGCTGCGCTCGATACGCGCCGTACGGGTCATGACGTTGCTCCTCGGGTGTCGGCCAGGGCGTCCAGGAACGCCGTGGTCTCGTCGGGCGTGCCGGCGGTCACCCTCAGATGGTGCCGGATTCCGACGTCTCGCACGAGCACCCCCCGGTCGAGCAGGTCCTGCCAGGTGCGTTTCTCGTCGTCCAGACCGCCGAAGAGCACGAAGTTGGCGTCGCTCGGCACCGGGTGCAGGCCGAGGCGCGGCAGGGCGTCCACGATCCGGTCGCGCTGCATCTTGATCGCGTCGACGGTCGACAGCAACGCGCCGGCGTGCGCGAGAGCGGCGCGCGCCGCGGCCTGGGTCAGGGACGACAGGTGGTACGGCAGCCGCACCAGCCGCAGCGCGTCGCAGACGGCGGGGGCCGCGGCGAGGTAGCCGAGCCGGGCACCGGCGAACGTGAAGGCCTTGCTCATGGTGCGGGTGACGACCAGACGTGGCCGGTCGGGGAGCACGGACAGCGCCGATACGGCGCCCTCTCGGGCGAACTCGGCGTACGCCTCGTCAACCACCACCATGCCGCGCGCGGCCTCGCAGGCCGCGATCACGACGTCCCGACGCAGCGCCGTGCCGGTGGGGTTGTTGGGAGAGCACAGGAACACGACGTCGGGGTCGACGTCGGCCACCTGTGCCGCGACGTGGCCGGCGTCGAGGTCGAAGTCGGAGTCACGCTGCCCGTCGACCCACGCCGTGCCGGTGGCGTTGGCGATGATCGGGTGCATCGAGTAGGCCGGGGTGAAGCCCAGCGCGACCCGGCCGGAGCCGCCGAACGCCTGCAGCAGCTGCTGAAGGACCTCGTTCGAGCCGTTGGCCGCCCAGACCTGCTCCGGCGTCAGGCCGTGGCCGAGGTAGGCGGCGAGGTCGGCCCGCAGGGCGGCGAACTCGCGGTCCGGGTACCGGTTGAGGTGCGGCACCTCCCGCGACAGGGCGTCGACCACCGCGGTGACGACGTCGGGCGGGACGTCGTAGGAGTTCTCGTTGGTGTTGAGCCGGACCGCGACCTCGAGCTGCGGTGCACCGTAGGGCGCGCGGCCGCGCAGGTCTTCACGCAGCGGCAGGTCGTCCAGGCCGGTCACCACCCGATCCTACGGACGCCTGTGGACGAGGCCCGTGCAGGAGAAGCCACCGGCGTAGCATCGACGCCGTGGACCTGGCGGCCTACCTGGGCAGCGTGATCTCCGTCGTGGTGATCGCGCTGGGCGCCATGTACGCGCTGACCCGTCAGCTGGGTGACCGCATCGGCGACCTGCACGTGGTGGTCAACACCCGGTTCGACGACATGAACAACCGCTTCGACGGAATCGACCTCCGGCTGGTCGGCGTCGAGACCCGTCTCACCCGCGTCGAGGTTCGTCTGGACGCCTTCCACGACTCGCTCGCGGAGTTCGGGAACCGACTGTCGAAGCACGAACGGGACCACCCGCAGGCCTGACGGACCGGTCATCACCGGAAGCGTGCCCGGACGGCCTCGCCGTGCGCGGGCAGGTCCTCGGCGTCGGCCAGGGCCTCGACGTGGTGCGCCACGTCGTGCAGGGCCTCGCGGGTGTAGTCGAGGACGTGGATGCCGCGCAGGAACGTCTGCACGCTCAGGCCACCCGAGTGGCGGGCGCCGCCACCGGTCGGCAGCACGTGGTTCGACCCGGCGCAGTAGTCGCCGAGCGAGACCGGTGCCCACGGTCCGATGAAGATCGCCCCGGCACTGCGCACGCGTGCGGCGACCGCCGCGCCGTCGCGGGTCTGCACCTCGAGGTGCTCGGCCGCGTAGGCGTCGACCACCGCGAGGCCGGCCTCGATGTCGTCGACCAGGACGATCGCCGACTGCTCGCCGGACAGAGCCTCGCGGATCCGCTCGGTGTGCTTCGTCGCGGCGACCTGGGTCTCGAGCTCGACGGCGACGGCGTCGGCGAGCTCCGCCGAGTCGGTCACCAGGAGAGCGGCGGCGAGGGTGTCGTGCTCGGCCTGGCTGACCAGGTCGGCGGCGACGTGCACCGCGTCGGCGGAGTCGTCCGCGAGCACCGCGACCTCGGTCGGCCCTGCCTCGGAGTCGATGCCGATGACGCCCTTGAGCAGGCGCTTGGCCGCCGTGACGTAGATGTTGCCCGGCCCCGTCACCAGGTCGACCGGCGCGCACACCGGTGTGCCGTCGTCCTCGTTGGCGCCGTAGGCGAACATCGCGACCGCCTGCGCGCCACCGACGGCGTAGACCTCGTCGACGCCGAGCAGCGCGCAGGCCGCCAGCACCGCGGGGTGCGGCAGGCCGCCGGCGTCCGGCTGGGGAGGGCTCGCCACGGCGAGCGACTCCACCCCCGCCTCCTGCGCGGGGACCACGTTCATCACCACGCTGCTGGGGTACACCGCTCGCCCGCCAGGGACGTAGAGGCCGACGCGCGCGACCGGCACCCACCGCTCGGTGACGGTGCCGCCGTCGGAGACGACCGTCGTGACGTCGTTGCGGCGCTGGTCGCGGTGCACGAGCCGGGTACGCCGGATCGACTCCTCGAGCGCCGCGCGTACTGGCGGGTCGAGGTCTGCCAGCGCCGCCGCGAGCGCCGGAGCCGGTACCCGCAGGGACTCGACGCGGACACCGTCGAACCGCTCCCCGAGGTCGCGCAGCGCCGCCGCACCGCGCTGCCGGACGTCGGCGCAGATCGACCGAACGGCGTCCAGAGCCGCCTCGACGTCCATCCGTGCGCGGGGCACCGTGCCGCGCAGCTCGCGCGCGTCCAGGGCGCCGCCACGCAGGTCCAGTCGGCGGATCACGCCCTCAGCCTATGGGCGGGGCCCGTGGACACCGACCGGACCTGCGCCCGCAACTCGTTATCCTGGACCGCGAGACCGACGTCGAGCCGGCCCGTCGGCCGGTCCAGGGGGACAGAGATGCCAACGACCACCCGACCACTGGCGTGCGCCGCGATCGCGGTCGCCCTCCTCGCCGGACGGCGGCCAGGCGTCGGGTGTCGGGGTGGAGGAGTTCGACCCCGACGACGTGCTCGCCGAACAGACCGTGGCACTGACGGAGTCCCCCGAGGACGAGGTCACGGTCGGCCTGCAGTCTCTGCGGGTCACCGGTGAGGTGACGGAGGCGCGATTCGTCGTCACCCCGAACTTCTCGTCGGTCTCCGACGACGAAGCCATCTCGCTCTACGACATCCTCGAGAGGACGTCGTTCAGGCCGACCCTGCTCGACCCGGAGAACCTCAAGGAGTACTCGATCATCACCGACGGGCCCAGCCACTGGGGCTCGGACTCGGTCGACACGCAGGCCGTCAACGGGGAGCCGATGCTCGTCTTCGCGATGTTCGCGGCGCCGCAGGACGACATCGACACCGTGGAGGTCAGCTTCCGCAACGTGTGGCCGCCGTTCACCGACGTCCCGATCGAGCGATGAGGGCTCCCCGGACGTCGGCCGCGGCTCTCGCCGTCGTGGCCGTCGTCACCACCGCGGCGGCTGCCTCGGCCCAGCCGGGGGACTTCGGCGACCCCAGCACCGAGCAGCTGGCCGACAGCGTCCACGTGTGGGACCCGGACGGCACTGTCCGCGTCTGGGACCCGAGCGGAACCGTCGAGACGCTGGAGTCCGAGACCACCGACGGCGACGAGACCGTGCTGACGCTCGACTCCGACATCCTGTTCGCCTTCGGCAGCGCCGAGGTCGGCCCCACCGCCGCCGAGCGGATCGGTGAGCTGGTCGCCGACGTCCCTGAGGCGGCCGAGGTGTCGGTGACCGGACACACCGACGCGATCGGGGACGACGCCTCCAACCTCGAGCTCTCCCGGCAGCGGGCCGAAACTGTCGCGACCGCCGTCACCGCGGCGCGGCCCGACCTGGTGCTCGACGTCGACGGCCTCGGCGAGTCCGAACCGGTGGCGCCCAACAGCAACGGCGGGGAGGACAACCCGGAAGGGCGGGAGCAGAACCGACGGGTCGAGGTCCGCTACACGAGCTGAGCCCCGACGTAGGCTCGGCGACGTGCAGCAGCTGCCGCTGTTTCCGCTGGGCACCGTCCTGGTGCCCGGGTTGGTGCTGCCGCTCAACGTGTTCGAGCCGCGCTACCGCCGCCTGGTCGCGGACCTGATGGCGCGCCCGGAGGAGGCGAGGGTCTTCGGTGTGATCGCGATCAAGGCCGGCCACGAGGTCGGCGAGCACGGTGCCCGCGCGCTGTACCCGGTGGGCTGCACCGCCGTCGTCCGTACCGTGGAGACCAAGCCCGACGGGGGGTACGAGCTGGTCACGAGCGGGGCGGTCCGATTCCGGCTGCACGGCCTGGACGACGACGCCGGCACGCCCTACCTGACCGGCCTGGTGGAGTCGATGGAGGAACCGGACGGCGAGGGCGCCGACCTCGCGGCGCTCGCCCGCCGCGTGGGGCTTGCCTTCGCCGCCTACCGAGACGGCCTCGGGGCCGAGCAGACCGGGCTGCCGTCGTCCCCGAAGGTCCTCTCGTACCTGGTGACCGCGGGGATGGTGCTCGACCTGGCCGACCGCCAGGCGCTGCTCGAGCATCCGGACACGACCGGTCGGCTGAGGGCGGCCCTGGCCCTGCTCGCCCGAGAGCGCGTGCTGATCGAGACCCTGCGCGCGGTGCCCTCGCCGCGGCCACTGGGCCCGGCCCCCAACCTCAACTGATGTCCCGGCAGGGCACGACGCCGGCCACGACCCTGCTGGCGGCCACGCGCACACCCCACACCGTGCACACGTACGCCCACGACTCCCGAGCGGTCGCCGGCGGGCTCGGGTACGGCGCGGAGGCGGCGGCGGCGCTGGGCGTCGACCCGGTCCGCGTCCTCAAGACCCTCGTCGTGTCGGTGCACACGGCCGACGTCCGCGACCGCCTCGGTGTCGCGGTGCTGCCGGTCGGGGCGAGGCTCGATCTCAGGGCCGTCGCCGCCGCGCTGGACGGACGGCGCGCGGCACTGGCGGACGGGACCCTGGCGGCACGGACGACCGGCTACGTCGTCGGCGGCATCAGCCCGCTCGGGCAGCGCAAGGCGTTGCCCACCGTGGTCGACGTCTCGGCCCTGGAGCACGCCACCGTTTTGGTCAGCGGGGGACGACGCGGTCTGGAGATCGAGCTGTCGCCCGGCGACCTCGTCACGCTGACCGCAGCCCGCGTCGCGCCGGTCACCGCCGGTTTCGACCACCGATCAGCCCCGTGACGAGCAGCCCGGCGAAGGCCACGGCCGCGGCCACCGCCGACCAGACGCCGAGCGCCCCGTAGGACGACAGGTCGAGAGGGCTCTGCAGCTGCTCGACGCCGGTGGCCTGCTGCGCCGCGACGGACGGCGGCCCCAGCCGGGCGCCGACCGCCCAGGCCACGAGCGATCCGAGCAGCCCCCCGACCACGACGCCCGTGGCGCGCACCAGGGGGGACCGGCTCGGCGCTGCCGTCAGCCAGGCTCCCGCGAGGAGCCCGGCGGCTGCCGTGACCACCACGAACGTGGCGTCCTGCGCGGCCGCGAGCTCGGTGTCGCCCGTCGCCACGACGAGTCCGCGTGCGACGACGACCCGGCCGGTCGGCGCCACGAGCTGCCAGACGACGCCCGCCGCGGCGCCGGCCACCACCGAGACCAGCAGCGGGACACCGAGAGCGGCGACCCGACGGCTCACACGAGGCACGCGGGCCCGAGGAGGGCCTTGAGATCGCCGAACAGCGACGGCGACGGCGTCACCCGCAGGCCGTCGTCCAGCCGCATCACGGTGTCCCGACCGGTCTGGGTGAGTCGCAGGTGGACCTCGGTGATCCCCGGGTGGGTGGCCAGGACGTCCTTGAGCCGACCCACGACCGGTGGCGTGCACCGCGTCACCGGCATCGCGATGATCACCGGCCCGCGGGGACCGTCCGACAGGTCCGGCAGGCTGATCTCCGACGCGTTCAGCGCCGGGACGTCGTCCCGCCGGTTCAGACGCCCCTTGACGACGCAGACCAGGTCCTCGCGCAGCTCGTGCAGGACGGTCTGGTACGTCTGCGGGAAGAACAGCACCTCGATCGACCCCTCGAGGTCCTCGAGGGTCGCGATCGCCCACGGGTTGCCCTTCTTCGTCATCTTGCGGGTGACGCTCGTGACGAGCCCGGCGATGGTGACCGTCGTCCCGTCCTGCCGTGCCTCGTCGGCCATCAGCTGGGCGATCGAGCAGTCGGCCGACTGGGCCAGCACGTGCTCGACACCGAAGAGCGGGTGATCGGAGACGTAGAGGCCCAGCATGTCGCGCTCGGAGGCCAGCAGCTCGGACTTGACCCACTCGTGGGCCGGTATCGCCGGCAGGGCGTCGAGGGCGACCGCGCCGTCGCCGCCGTCGAGGCTGCCGAACAGGGAGTCCTGCCCGATCGCCTCCTGCCGCTTCGTGTCGACGACCGAGTCGACGTACACCTCGTGGACGGCGGCGAGACCGCGTCGCGTGTGCCCCAGGCTGTCGAAAGCACCTGCCTTGATCAGGGACTCGATGGTGCGCTTGTTGCACACCACGACAGGGACCTTGCGCAGGAAGTCGTCGAACGAGGTGAAGTCCCCCTTCTGCCTGCGGGCCGTCACGATCGCCTCGACCACGTTGTTGCCGACGTTGCGGATCGCCGCGAGACCGAAGCGGATGTCGTCACCGACGGCTGCGTAGGTGCCGATCGACGTGTTCACGTCGGGAGGCAGCACGGTGATCTTCATCCGCCGGCACTCGTTGAGGTACAGCGCCGACTTGTCCTTGTCGTCGCCGACGCTGGTGAGCAGGGCCGCCATGTACTCCGGCCGGTAGTTGGCCTTGAGGTAGGCGGTCCAGTACGAGACCAGGCCGTACGCGGCGCTGTGCGCCTTGTTGAACGCGTAGTCCGAGAAGGGGACGAGGATGTCCCAGAGGGTCTTGATCGCGGCCTCGGGATAGCCGTTGTCCTTCATGCCCTGCGCGAACCCAACGTACTCGGCGTCCAGCACCTCGCGCTTCTTCTTGCCCATCGCGCGACGGAGCAGGTCCGCCTTCCCGAGGGAGTAGCCCGCGAGCTTCTGGGCGATCTCCATCACCTGCTCCTGGTACACGATCAAGCCGTACGTCGTGCCCAGGATCTCGGCCAGGGGTTCGGCCAGCGCGGGGTGGATCGGTGTGATCGCCTCCCGGCCGTTCTTGCGGTTGGCGTACTTGGTGTGCGACTCCGCACCCATCGGGCCCGGGCGGTACAGCGCGCCGACCGCCGAGATGTCCTCGAAGTTGTCCGGCTTCATCAGGCGCAGCAGCGAGCGCATCGGGCCGCCGTCGAACTGGAAGACACCGAGGGTGTCGCCCTTGCCGAGGAGCTCGTACGTCGCCGGGTCGGTCGGGTCCTTGCTCAGTGCGTCGAGGTCGATCTCGACACCACGGTTGGCCGCGACGTTCGTGAGTGCGTCGTCGAGGATCGTCAGGTTGCGCAGGCCCAGGAAGTCCATCTTGACGAGCCCTAGGTTCTCGCAGCTGGGGTAGTCGAACTGCGTGATCACCTGGCCGTCCTGCTCCCGGCGCATGATGGGGATCAGGTCGAGCAGGGGCTCGCTCGACATGATCACACCGGCGGCATGCACGCCCCACTGGCGCTTGAGTCCCTCGAGCCCCCGCGCGACCTCGACGACCCTGGCCACCTCCGGGTCACTCGCGTGCAGTGCCCGGAACTCTCCGGCCTCGTTGTGCCGCTTGTGGCTCGGGTCGAAGATCCCCGCCAGCGCGATGTCCTTGCCCATCACCGCAGGCGGCATCACCTTCGTCAGCCGCTCCCCCATCGAGAAGGGGTAGCCGAGAACGCGTGACGAGTCCTTCAGGGCCTGCTTGGCCTTGATGGTGCCGTAGGTGACGATCTGCGCCACGCGGTCGTCGCCGTACTTCGCGGTGACGTAGCGGATCACCTCGTTGCGCCGGCGCTCATCGAAGTCGACATCGAAGTCGGGCATCGACATGCGCTCGGGGTTGAGGAACCGCTCGAAGATCAGGCCGTGCTGCAACGGGTCGAGATCGGTGATGCCCATCGCGTACGCGGTCATCGCCCCGGCCCCGGAGCCGCGGCCGGGACCGACGCGGATGCCGTTCTCCTTGGCCCAGCGGATGAAATCGGCGACGATCAGGAAGTAGCCCGCGTACCCCTTGCCCGCGATCACCTCGATCTCGTACTCCGCCCGGCGGCGGACGTCGTCCGGCACGCCGGCCGCGTAACGCCGGTGCAGCCCGACCTCCACCTCTTTGACGAACCAGGACTGCTCCGACTCCCCCTCGGGGCAGGGGAACCGGGGCATGTACCGACCGGTCGACTCGGTGAAGGAGACGTCGCACCGCTCCGCGATCAGCAGGGTGTTGTCGCAGGCCTCGGGCAGCTCCTTCCAGACCTCCCGCATCTCGGCGGGCGACTTGAGGTAGAAGTCGTCCCCGTCCAACTTGAAGCGGTTCGGATCGGCCAGGGTGGAGCCGGTCCCCACGCAGAGCAGGGCCTCGTGCGCCTTGGCGTCCTCGGCGCGGGTGTAGTGCAGGTCGTTGGTGGCCAGCAGCGGGATCTCGAGGTCCTGGGCGATGCGCCGCAGGTCCTTCTGGACGCGCCGCTCGATCTCCAGCCCGTGGTCCATCAGCTCGCAGAAGAAGTTGTCCTTGCCGAACAGGTCCTGCAGCTCGCCGGCGGCCTGCAGCGCCTCGTCGTACTGCCCTAGCCTGATCCGGGTCTGGATCTCGCCCGAGGGGCAGCCGGTGGTGGCGATCAACCCGTCGTGGTGCTTCGACAGCAGCTCGCGGTCCATCCGGGGCTTGTAGTACTGGCCCTCCAGGCTCGCCAGGGAGGCCAGCCGGAACAGGTTGTGCATGCCGCCGGTGTTCTCCGCCAGCAGCGTCATGTGCGTGAACGCGCCGCCGCCCGAGACGTCGTCCCGGCCACTCGTCGAGGAGTCGCCCCACCTGACCTTCGTGCGGTCGCTGCGGTGGGTGCCCGGTGTCAGGTAGCTCTCGAGACCGATGATGGGCTTGACCCCGTGCCGCTGCGCCGTCTTCCAGAACTCGTAGGCACCGAACACGAAACCGTGGTCGGTGGTCGCGATCGCCGGCATCCCCATCCGGGCGGCCTCGGAGAACAGGTCGTCCACGCGCGCCGCACCGTCGAGCATCGAGTACTCGGTGTGCACGTGCAGGTGGACGAACTGGTCGTTCGAGCCGGATGACATCCTCCGCCCCCTCCATGGGTCTTCTACCGACAGATACGACCGGGGAAGGGCCGCCTCGCGGCGTGGTCGCGCCAGGTGAGTCTAGGTCGCGGGACCGACGACCTCGCGCAGGGCGGCGTCGTCCCAGCACCGTCGGCGTGTCACCCGGCCGCCAGCCGGTCCAGGGCCTCGACGAGGTCGGTGGGGTACTCGGTCGAGAAGCGCACCGCCTCGCCGGTGCCGGGGTGATCGAAGCCCAGCTCCTTGGCGTGCAGCCACTGACGGGTCAGCCCGAGCCTCTGCGCGAGGGTCGGGTCGGCACCGTAGGTCAGGTCGCCGACGCAGGGGTGGCGGACGGCGGAGAAGTGCACCCTGATCTGGTGGGTCCGGCCGGTCTCCAGGAGCACCTTGACGAGGCTCGCCGCACGGAACGCCTCCAGCACCTCGTAGTGCGTGACGCTGGGCCTCCCCTCGGCCACCACCGCCCAGCGGTGGTCCGATTTCGGGTGCCGGCCGATCGGTGCGTCGATGGTGCCCTGCAACGGGTCGGGGTGGCCCTGGACGACGGCGTGGTAGATCTTGTCGACCTCGCGCGCCTTGAAGGCCCGCTTGAGCAGTGAGTAGGCGCGCTCGCTCTTGGCGACGACCATCAGTCCCGACGTCCCGACGTCCAGCCGGTGGACGATCCCCTGCCGCTCGGCGGCTCCCGACGTCGCGATCGTGAACCCGGCGGCGGCGAGCCCGCCGACCACCGTGGTCCCGGTCCAGCCCGGGCTGGGGTGGGCGGCGACCCCGACGGGCTTGTCGACGACGACCAGGTCGTCGTCGTCGTGGACGACCACCATCCCCGGTACGGGTTCGACGACGACGGCCGGCGCAGCGGGCGGGGCGGGGACGGCAACCTGGAGCCAGGACCCCGCGGTGAGCCGGTCGGCCTTGCCGACGGCCCGTCCGTCGAGCTCGACGCCCCCACCCGCGGCGATGTCCGCCACGCGCGAACGGGAGAGGCCGAGCAGCCGAGCCAGACCGGCGTCCACCCGTTCGCCGTCGAGCCCTTCGGGCACCGGCAGCGACCGGTGGTCAGGCACGGTTGCTTCCGCTCTCGGAGGCCTCGGGCGCATGGTCCCTCCGGCCGTCGACCCCGATCCCCCGCAGCCCGAGCAGCACGATCAGCGCAGCCGCAACGGTGATGGAGGAGTCGGCGACGTTGAAGACCGGGAAGTTGGGCAGCTCGAGGAAGTCGATGACGTGCCCACGCGCGAAGGCCGGTGGTCTCACGAACCGGTCGGTCAGGTTGCCGAGCGCGCCGGCGAGCAGCAGCCCGAGGGCGACCGCCCACCCGCGGCTGCCGAGCCGGCGGGCGATCCTGAGCACCACGATGACGACGACGGTCGCCACCAGTGTCAGCAGCCACGTCAGCCCGGTCGCGATCGAGAACGCCGCGCCGGGATTGAACACGAGCCGCAGCTGCAGGATGCCGTCGACGACCTCGACCACCCGGCCGTCGTCCAGGTACTCCAGGGCCAGTGCCTTGGTCACCTGGTCCAACGCGTACACCGTGGCGCAGATGGCAGCGAGGACCGTGAGCAGGCGCCCGCGGCCCCGAGTGTGCTGCGGCTCGCTCTCAGCGGCGGGCGTGGGGTCCATCGGGGTCAGCATCCCACGACCTGGCGGGTCGGCCGCCATCGGGCGATCGAGTCAGCGGCGTTCCTGGCGTTGCTTGCAGGTGACGCACAACGTCGCCCGAGGAAACGCCTGCAGCCGGCGCTTGCCCACGGCGTTGCCGCACGATTCGCAGATGCCGTAGGTGCCGTCGCCGATCCGGCGCAGCGCCCGCTCGTTCTGCTCCAGCAGGTCGCGGGCGTTGTTGGCCAGCGTCATCTCGTGCTCGCGCTCGAACGCCTTGGAGCCGCTGTCGGCCTGGTCGTCCCCCGCCCCGTCGCCCGAGTCGCGGATCAGCTCGGCGATCTGGCTGTCGGCCTCGTCGATCTCGGCGCGGAGGCGGGCGACGTCGGCCTCGAGCTCGGCCCGGACGGCGGCCAGCTCGGACGCCGTCCACGGGGACTCGTCCTCGGCCACCTTCAGCGCGCCGGGCGCCCTCGGCCGCGACTTCCTGGCCGGAGCCTTCTTAGCCGGAGCCGCCTTCCTAGCCGGAGCCGCCTTCTTGACCGGTGCCTTCTTGACCGGTGCCTTCTTGACCGGAGCCTTCTTGACCGGAGCCTTCTTGACCGGAGCCTTCTTGACGGCCCCCTTCTTGGCCGGAGCCGACTTCTTGACGGCCGCCTTCTTGACGGCCGCCTTCTTGACAGCCGCCTTCTTGACAGCCGCCTTCTTGACAGCCGCCTTCTTGGCCGGAGCCGACTTCTTGACGGGTGCCTTCTTGGCCGGTGCCTTCTTGACGGCGGCCTTCTTGGCCGGTGCCGCCTTCCTCGACGTCTTCGTGGACGCCGGTGCCGTCGTGCTGGCGCGCCCCCGCACGGCACGGGCCGCGCTCTCGACGACTCGCCGTGCCGCTCCGGTCAGACCACGCCTGCGCTCGGCCATCGCCTCGCCCTTCGTCTACGCCCGCCCCCCGGACGCCCGACGATCGGACTGGGACCGGTGTGGTCCGGCGAGGATAGGCGGCAGCGCCACCGCGCTCAACGGGGACGCGCCGAACACCCGCGGCGTCAGGCGCCGAACCCCTCTGTCGGGGGTCCAGCCTGCTGGCCCCGGGCGGGCACGACGCTGCCCTTGGTCTCCAGGTCACGGAGCTGGCCCTCGAGGTAGGACTTGAGGCGCGCCCGGTAGTCGCGCTCGAACGACCGCAGCTCGTCGATCTTGCGCTCCAGCAGCGAACGCTCCTGCTCGAGGTTGCCCAGCGTCTGACGCTGCTTCTCCTCGGCCTCGCTGACCAGGCGTCGAGAGTGCTCCCGGGCCTCGGCGATGAGCTTGTCCCGCTGCTGCTCGCCGCTGCGTACGTGCTCGTCGTGCAGCTTCTGGGCGAGCGCCAGCATGCCCGTAGCGGCCTCGGGGCTCTGACCACCGGCGGCCGCGGCGGCGGCGAGCGGCCCCGCCGCCGCCGGAACGACCGGAGCGGGCTGAGGCTCCGGCTCGGGCTCCGGCTCCGGCTCGGGCTCCGGCTCCGGCTCCGGCTCCGGCTCGGCGACCTCGACCGGCTTCGGCTGCTCGGCCGGAACCACCGGCTGCTCGCCGGTCTTGGCGCCGGCGCGCGACAGCTCACCGACACGACGCTCACAGGCCGTGAGCTTCTGGCGGAGCTCGTCGTTCTCGGTCGTCAGTCGTCGCAGCTCGTTGACGACCTCGTCGAGGAAGTCATCGACCTCGTCCTGGTCGTA
>DASROP010000223.1:0-6140 GCA_035646835.1 Actinomycetales bacterium
GCGGTAGTAGGTCCAGCGGCCCCGTCGCTCGCCGGTGACGAGGCCGGCCTCGGCGAGCTTGCGCAGGTGGTGGGTGACCGTCGGCTGGCTCAGCGCCAGCGGGTCGACCAGGTCACACGTGCACATCTCGCCGTCGGGCGAGGCGAGGATCAGCGACAGCAGCCGCAGCCGCGCCGGGTCCGCGAGGGCCTTGAGCCGGACGGCGAGAACCTCGGCCTCCGCCTCGGAGATCGTCGCCTGCGCCAACGGCGCGCAGCAGGCCTGGGTGGCGTCGACCAGGGGCAGGGTGGTCATCCCGCGATCCTCCCCGATAGATAGATGCTCGTCAATACTTGACGGGACGGCCGGACGCATGCATCATCTTCTATGTATCGACCAGCGTCAATGCGAAAGGCTACTGCCGTGTTCCCGAACACCCTGATCGACCAGGCCGCACTCCACCGTGCCGACCTGCTGGCCGACGCCGCCCACCAGCGGCTCCGGCACAGCGTCCCGCGACGCGTCCGGCCCCGCCGTCGGCTCGGCGTCCGCCTCGCCCGTCCGACCCCCGCGACGGCGTCGACGTCCCCTACCGTCTGCTGTGCCTGAGGAGGCCCCGAGATGACCGAGATCCGCGACGAGGTCCGCCGACGCTACGCAGAGCTGGCCACCTCCGGCTCCTGCTGCGGGCCGATGACGACGAGCGACCAGGAGGCCGAGGTCTTCGGTGGCACCCTGTACGACGGCACCGAGGGGGCGCCCGCTCCTGCGTTGCAGGCCTCGCTGGGCTGCGGCGTCCCCACCGCGGTCGCCGACCTGCACCCGGGCGAGACCGTGCTCGACCTCGGCTCCGGCGCGGGCGCGGACGTCCTGATCTCGGCTCGCCGGGTGGCGCCGGGTGGCCGGGCGATCGGGCTGGACATGACCCCGGAGATGCTCGACGCCGCCCGCCGCAACGCCTCCGAGGCCGGCGTCGACAACGTCGAGTTCGTCGAGGGCTACCTCGAGGACATCCCCCTGCCGGACGCGAGCGTGGACGTCGTCATCTCCAACTGCGTGATCAACCTCGCCGCCGACAAGCGGGTGGTGCTCGCCGAGGCCGCGCGCGTGCTGCGGCCCGGAGGGCGGTTCGCCGTCTCCGACGTGGTCGCCGACACGGACATGGACGACGCCACGCACCCGGTCCACGCCTGCATGTCAGCCCGCGTGGCGTCGTCCATGTCCGTGTCGGCGATCACGTCGGAGACGGCGAACCGCCCACCGGGCCGCAGCACCCGCGCCGCCTCGGCGAGCACCACCCGCTTGTCGGCGGCGAGGTTGATCACGCAGTTGGAGATGACGACGTCCACGCTCGCGTCGGGCAACGGGATGTCCTCGAGGTAGCCCTCGACGAACTCGACGTTGTCGACCCCGGCGTCGGAGGCGTTGCGGCGGGCGGTGTCGAGCATCTCCGGGGTCATGTCCAGCCCGATCGCCCGCCCCCCCGGTGCCACCCTGCGGGCCGAGATCAGGACGTCGGCACCTGCGCCGGAGCCGAGGTCGAGCACGGTCTCGCCCGGGTGCAGGTCGGCGACCGCTGTCGGCACGCCGCACCCGAGGGACGCCGAGAGCGCGGTCTCCGACGCCCCCTCGCTGCCCTCGTAGAGCGAGCCGCCGAAGACCTCGGCACCGGAGTCGCTCGTGGTGGTGGGTCCGCAGCAGGAGCCGGACGTGGCCAGCTCGGCGTAGCGGCGACGGACCTCGTCGCGGATCCCCGTGGTCGTGCCGATGGCGGTCGTGCCGATGGCGGTCGTGCCGATGGTGGTCGGGCTGGTGTCGGTCATCTCGGGCCTCCTCAGGCGCAGCACACGGTGGGGGACGACGACGACGCCGTCGCGGGGGCCGGACGGGCGACGCGGACGCCGAGCCGGCGGCGGGGCCGGGCGCGTCGCGGGACGCTGTGCAGGAGCCGCTGGTGGGCGGCGTCGGCCATCAGGTCGGCACGGTGCAGCGCGGCCTGGTCGAGCAGCATGGTCGGGAACACGGTCGCTCCTTGTCGCATTGATTCATCTCGATACATCGACGATGATGCATGCGTTCGGGCCCCACGTCAAGCATTGACGAGCATCTATCTATCGGGGAGGATCGCATCATGACCACGCTGCCCCTGGTCGACGCCACCCAGGCCTGCTGCGCCCCGTTGGCGCAGGCGACGATCTCCGAGACGGAGGCCGAGGTGCTCGCCGTCCGGCTCAAGGCCCTCGCGGACCCGGCGCGGCTACGGCTGCTGTCGCTGATCCTCGCCTCGGCCGACGGCGAGATGTGCACGTGTGACCTGGTCGACCCGCTGGCGCTGAGCCAGCCGACGGTCACCCACCACCTGCGCAAGCTCGCCGAGGCCGGCCTCGTCACCGGCGAGCGACGGGGCCGCTGGACCTACTACCGCGTGGAGCCGCGCGCGCTGGACGCGATCGTCGACGTCCTGCGCCCCTGACCCGAGCCGGGCACAGAGTCCTCAAGGACTCCATGCCCACCCCGGGCGGTCAGCCGAAGCGGCCGGAGATGTAGTCCTCCGTGCGCCGGTCGGTCGGGTTGGAGAACATCGTGGCGGTGTCGCCGTACTCGACGAGGCGACCGAAGCGGTGGTCGCCGTGGTCGGACTCCACCTCGGCGGTGAAGAACGCCGTGCGGTCGCTGACCCGCGCAGCCTGCTGCATGTTGTGCGTGACGATGACGATCGTGTAGTCGTCCTCGAGCTGCCTCATCAGGTCCTCGATCTTCGAGGTCGCGATCGGGTCCAGCGCCGAGCAGGGCTCGTCCATCAGGATCACCTCCGGGTCGACCGCGAGGGCCCGGGCGATGCACAGCCGCTGCTGCTGCCCGCCGGAGAGGCTGTAGGCGCTGTCCTTGAGCTTGTTCTTGACCTCGTCCCACAGGGCCGCCCGCTTCAGGGACGTCTCGACCACCTCGTCGAGGTCGACCTTCATCCCGTTGACCTTGGGGCCGAACGTGATGTTGTCGTAGATCGACTTGGGGAACGGGTTGGGCTTCTGGAAGACCATGCCGATCCGTCGCCGGACCTCGACCGGGTCGACGTCCTTCGCGTACAGGTCCTGGTCGTGGTACTCGATGGTGCCGGTGACGCGGGCCGACGGGATCAGGTCGTTGGTCCGGTTGAAGCAGCGGATGAACGTCGACTTGCCGCAGCCGGACGGACCGATGAAGGCGGTGATCTCCCGGCGGCGGATCTGCAGGGACACGTCGACCAGCGCCGGCGCCGAGCCGTAGTGCACCGAGACGTCACGGACGTCGAACACGACGGAACGCCCCGCCTTCTCCTGACCGGTGGCCGGGGCCTCGGCGAGCTGAGCGCTGGTTCGCTGGTTCATTTACCTGTTCCTCGAGTAGCGGTTGCGGAGCACGATCGCGCCCGAGTTCATCAAGAGCAGCAGGGCCAGGAGCACGATGATGGCGGCCGAGGCCACCTCGATCTGGAACTCCTGCTGGGGCCGCTTGACGAAGTCGAAGATGTGGATCGGGATGGCGGTGTACGCCTCCAGGGGGTACCAGGGCTCGTTGTCGGCCCTGCGGAACGCGATCGCCCCGGCCACGAGGATCGGAGCCGTCTCACCGATCGCACGCGACAGCGAGAGGATCATGCCGGTGAGGATGCCGGGCATCGCCGCCGGCAGGGTCTGCCGGGCGGCCACCTGCAATGGCGTTGCGCCGAGCGCCAGGCCGCCGTCCCTGATCTCCCGCGGCACGGAGCGGAGCGCCTCGCGCGCCGCCACGATGATGACCGGCAGCACCAGGAGGGTCAGCGTGAGGGCGCCGCTGAGGAGCGACCGCCCGAACCCCAGGATGTACACGAACACCGAGAGGCCGAGCAGGCCGTAGATCACCGACGGCACGCCGGCCAGGTTGTTGATGTTGGCCTCGAGCAGTCTCGTGAACCGGTTGTCCGGAGCGAACTCTTCCAGGTACATCGCGCCTGCCACGCCGATCGGGAAGGTCATCAGCGCGACCAGCGCCATCAGGGACAGGGTGCCGGTGAGACCGGCGCGGATCCCGGTCTCCTCCGGAAAGCGCGAGACGTACGAGGTGAGGAAGTCCAGGCTGAGGCGGCCGGCGCCGTCCCGCAGGATGTCGATCAGCAACGTGGCCAGCACGATGACCGAGAGCGCGGTCGCGATCAGCAGGACGGCGCGCGTCATCTGCTCGGTGACGGCGCGCCGGCGCGACGACCTGAGGTCGTGGACGGGCGTGACGCGTCGTTCCTGGGTGGTCGTGGCCATCCTCAGTACTCCTCCCGGAACCGGCGCACGATCCGCTGCGCGACGATGTTGATCGCGAAGGTGACGACGAACAGCAGGGCACCGACCGCGAAGATGGACTGGAAGGTCACCGATCCGCGCGGCGACTCGCCCCCGACCGCCTGCACGATGTAGGCCGTCATGGTCTGCACCTGCTGGAAGGGGTTGAGTGCCGGCAGGTCGCCCGGCGGCAGGTTGCCGGCCGCCAGGGAGACGATCAGGGTCTCGCCGATGGCCCGCCCGAAGCCGAGGATGACGGCGGAGACGATGCCCGACAGCGCGGCGGGGAAGACCACCCTCAGCGCGACGTGCCGTCGTGACGCCCCGAGGCCGTACGCCCCCTCGCGAAGGGCGCGGGGGACGGCGCTCATCGCGTCCTCGGAGATCGAGGCGATGGTGGGCACGATCAGGATGCCCACCACGATGCCGGCGCTCGCGGCGTTGAAGATCGGCACGACGTCGGTGCCGAAGACCGAGCGCAGCAGCGGCGTCATGAAGGTGAGCGCGAAGAAGCCGAGGACGACCGTCGGGACGCCGGCCAGCACCTCCAGGGCGGGCTTGACCGTCTTGCGCACGCGTGGCGAGGCGTACTCGGAGAGGTAGACGGCCGAGCCGAGCCCCAGGGGGACGGCGACGAGCAGGGCGATCGCGGTGATCAGCAGCGTGGAGTTCAGCAGGGGCCAGACGCCGATCCGGAACAGGTCGGACGACGGGTCGGTGAACGGTCGCCAGGCGCTGTCGGTGAAGAACTCGACGATCGACACACCGGGGATCCTGAACAGCTGGAACGCCTCGAAGAACAGCACCCCCACGATCCCCACCGTGGTGAACACCGAGACCGCCGCGCACAGCCAAAGGACCGCCAGCACGGTGCGCTCGCCGTACCGCTTCCTCCGTGCGGTCAGCGAGATGCGTCCTGACGTCGGCTCGGCGCTCATCCGCGTCAGCCGGCGTCCTCGATGGCCGACGCGACCGTCGCCTGCGCCTCGGAGAGGGTCTCCTCCTTCGCCGGGATGTACCCGACGCTCTCGATCACGTCGTTGACGGTCTCGAGGTAGTACGTCACGAAGTCGGCCACCCGCTCCTGGCCGAGGGCGTCGTTGCGGACGTAGATGAACAGCGGCCGGGTCAGCTTGTAGCTGTCATCCTGGGCGGTCTCGACGCTCGGGGCGACGCAGCCGTCACCGGCGTCGTACTCGATCGCCCGCAGCTGGTCCCGCACCTCCTGGTAGTACGCGAAGCCGAAGTAGCCCCACGCGCCGGGGGTGCCCTGAATGCCTTGGACGATCACGTTGTCGTCCTCGGAAGCGTTGTAGTCCTGCCGGGGCGCCTCGATGTCGTTGGGCTCGAGGACCGTCTCGTTGAAGAAGTCGTACGTACCCGAGTCCGCGCCGGGGGCGAAGACCTGCAGCTCGGTGTCCGGGAATGCGGGGTTGACGTCCGACCAGCTGTCGACACCCTCGGGGCCCCAGATCTTGACGATCTCGTCCGTGGTCAGGCACTCGACGAAGTCGGTCTCCGGGTTGGTCACCATGGTCAGTGCGTCGGTGCCGACCCGCACCTCGGTGAACTCGATGCCGTTCTCCTCGCAGAGGGCGACCTCGTCCTCCGTGATCGGCCGCGAGGCGTTGGAGATCTGCGTGTCGCCGGTGCCGCAGAAGCGTTCGAACCCGCCACCGGTGCCGGAGATGCCGATGTTGACGATCACGCCCGGCTGTACCGCGGCGTACTCCTCGGCGATGGCCTCGGTCAGGGGGCCCACGGTCGAGGAGCCGTCGACCGCGATGGAGCCGGACATGCCGCCCCCCTCGCCCTCGGCGGCGCCGGGCGCCGCCGAGGGCGAGGGGGGCGGCATGTCCGGCTCCATCG
>DASROP010000224.1:0-9155 GCA_035646835.1 Actinomycetales bacterium
GGAACTCCGCGACGATCAAGGAACTCCCGACCCGGCTCAGGGCTCGAGCTTGTAGCCGAGGCCGCGCACGGTGACGAGGTACCGGGGGGACGACGGGTCCGGCTCGATCTTGCCGCGCAGCCGCTTGACGTGGACGTCGAGGGTCTTGGTGTCACCCACGTAGTCCGACCCCCAGACGCGGTCGATCAGCTGGCCCCGCGTGAGCACCCGACCGGCATTGCGCAACAGCATCTCGAGCAGCTCGAACTCCTTGAGCGGCAACGAGACCGCCTCGCCTCCGACGGTCACGACGTGCCGGTCGACGTCCATCCGCACCGGCCCCGCCTCGACGGTCGCCGGCACCAGCTCGTCGGGCTCGGCCCGGCGCCGCAGCACGGCTCGCACGCGCGCCACCAGCTCCCGTGACGAGTACGGCTTGGTCACGTAGTCGTCGGCGCCGAGCTCGAGCCCGACCACCTTGTCGATCTCGCTGTCCTTGGCGGTCAGCATGATCACCGGCACGCTGCTGCGCGCCCGCAGCTGGCGGCAGACCTCGGTGCCCGGCGTCCCCGGCAGCATCAGGTCGAGGAGCACGAGGTCCGCGCCGTGGCGGTCGAAGTCCTCCAGCGCCGCCGTCCCGGTCTCGGCCACCGCGACCTCGTACCCCTCCTTGCGCAGGAGGTAGGACAGGGGATCGCTGAAGGACTCCTCGTCCTCGACCACCAGGATCCGGGTCACGCGGTCACTCTCCTCGTCTCGGGGTGCGAGCCTGCGCGCTGGGCAACCGCAGGGTGAACGTCGAGCCGCTCTCGGCCTGGCTCCAGACCGTGACGTCACCGCCGTGGTTCGCCGCGACGTGCTTGACGATGCTCAGGCCGAGCCCGGTGCCGCCGGTCTGGCGCGACCGGGCCGGGTCCACGCGGTAGAAGCGCTCGAACACGCGGTCGACCTCGGCGTCCGCGATGCCGATCCCCTGGTCGGCCACGGCGATCTCGACCAGACCGTCGCGCTCGCGGACGCCGACACCCACGCGCGTGCCGTCGTCCGAGTACCGGACGGCGTTGTCCACGAGGTTGCGGACGGCGGTGGTCAGGAGGTCCTGGTCGCCGTACACCTTGGCACCGCGCGCGCCTCCGACCACCACGTCGATGCCCCGGGCGTCGGCCACCAGCCGCCCGCGGTCGACGGCGTCGGCGACCACGTCGTCGATCCCGACCAGGCGCGGGGTGGTCAGGGTGCCCGCGACCTGCAGTCTCGACAGGTCGATGATCTCGTTGACCAGGGCGGAGAGCCGCTCCGACTCGCGCTGCATCCGGTCGCTGAAGCGCCGGACGGCGTCCGGGTCGTCCGCGGCGTCCTGCATCGTCTCGGCGAGGAGTGACAGCGCGCCGACGGGCGTCTTGAGCTCGTGGCTGACGTTGACGACGAAGTCCCGTCGTACCTCCTCGACGCGGCGGGCCTCGGTGCGATCCTCCACCAGCAGCAGGATGTGCAGCGTGCCGAGCGGCGCGACCCGCGCGTGGACGACGAGCGTGCCGCGACCCAGTGGACCCCGCGGCAGCTCCATCTCGGCCTCGCGGATGACGCCGTCCCGCCGCACCTGGTGCACCATCTCGAGCAGGTCGGCGTGCACCACCTCCTGCCCGCGCACGAGGCCGAACGCGTACGCGGCGGGGCTGGCCTTGACGACGCCGTCGGCCACGTCGAGCACGATCGCGGCCGAGCGCAGGACGGCGAGGACCTCGGCCGTGCCCTCGGGCAGCTCGCGCTCCGGGGGCGGGGGGACGGTGGTCTGCGCCCGCTCGCTGTAGCGGAACGCCAGGACGGCCGACGAGCCGACGAGCAGCCCGAGACCTCCCGCGACCAGCGCGGCGACGGTGGCGTCCACACCGTCAGGGTAGGCCGGACGACGGGCCCTCCCGTTCGTCCGGGCCGTCGTCCGCCGTGGCTTTGTCCGATGTTCACCTGCGGGGATGCGCTCGTTCACCAAGTGGTGCCACGGTGTCCCTCATGCGCGACGTCTTCCACCACGAGCTCGACTCGATCGCCGAGCGGCTGCTCGAGATGACCGGCCTCGCCGGCTCCGCCATCGCCAGCTCGACCACGGCGCTGCTCGAGGCCGACCTCGCACTGGCCGAGAGCGTGATCGCCGCCGACGTCCACATCGACCGGCTGCAGCGCGATCTCGACGACCGGGCCATCGAGCTGCTCGCCCGGCAGCAGCCGGTCGCCACCGACCTGCGCGTGGTCGTCTCCAGCCTGCGGATGAGCGCGACCCTGGAGCGGATGGGCGACCTGGCGCGGCACGTCTCCAAGCTGGCCCGGCTGCGGTTCCCCGAGCACGCGATCCCGACCGAGCTCGAGCCGACGTTCCGGGAGATGGGCGGCGTTGCGGAGCTCATCGCGCTGAAGGCCGGACGCGTGATCAGCAGCCGCGACCTCGACGTCGCCGCCGAGATCGAGGTGGACGACGACGAGCTCGACCGCCTGCACCGCCACGTCTTCACGACGCTGATGTCAGGGGCGTGGGACCACCCCGTCGAGGCGACCGTCGACGTCACCCTGTGCAGCCGGTACTACGAGCGGTTCGGCGACCACGCGGTCTCCCTCTCCCGTCGGGTCGGCTTCCTCGTCACCGGCCGCTGGAGCGAGCACGCCCCCACCACCTGACCCGCGACGATCAAGGAACTCCCGGTCGATCAGGACTCGCTCGTGCTGGCCTCGGGTGACGGCTGGGTGCCGCAGGTCGCTCCGAGCTCGTCCTGCACACGCTGCTGCGCCGTGGCCAGCTCGTCGTCCGGCCTGCTCTGGCTGACGGCCGCGAGCTCGTCGGCGGCCGCCTGCACGGCTGCGGGCGAGGAGTCCGGGACCTCGATCGCGGCCAGCGGCGCCCGCAGCTCCGCCCAGTACTCGGCCACCCGCGTGACGTCGGCACGCAGGTCCCCGGACGCCGTCGCCGTCGTCGCGTCGACGATCGAGGCCCAGTAGTCGGCGGCCCCCTGGCTGGACGCGAGCAGGATCACCGTGAACGCCTCGGGTGCGCTGCGGTCGATGCCGAGTCGCTCGAGCTCGGCCGTGGCGGCGTCGTTGAGCACCTGCTGCGCTCCGGCCACGGCCTCGCAGTCGAACGGCAGCTCCTCGGTCGCCGTCTCGGTCGGCGTCGACGTGCCGGACGACGTGGGCGGCGGGTCGTCGGACGTCCCCGACGAGCAGGCTGCGGCCAGCCCCGCCACGACCAGGGCGATCACCAGCATCGGCGTCCTCACCGATGCGACGCTACCTCGTCTCAGCGGCCTTGCGCGGCGACGGCGGCAGCGGCGTCGACAGCCGCGTCGGGGTCGAGGTAGCGACCGCCCCGCGTCACGGGGGACAGGTCGTCGTCCAGCTCGTAGACGAGCGGGATGCCGGTGGGGATGTTCAAGCCGGCGATGTCGTCGTCCGAGATGCCGTCGAGGTGCTTGACCAGCGCCCGCAACGAGTTGCCGTGCGCCGCGAGCAGCACCACCCGCCCGGCACGCAGGTCCGGCACGACCTCTGCCGACCAGTACGGCAGCATCCGCGCGACCACGTCGGCCAGGCACTCGGACGCCGGCATGTCGGCACCGAGCCCGGCGTACCGCGGATCGCCCGCCTGGCTGAACTCGTGGTCGTCCGAGATGGGCGGCGGGGGCGTGTCGTAGGAACGGCGCCAGAGCATGAACTGCTCCTCGCCGAACTCCTCGGAGGTCTGCTTCTTGTTCTTACCCTGCAGCGCCCCGTAGTGCCGCTCGTTGAGGCGCCAGTCGCGCTTGACCTCGATCCAGTGCCGGTCGGCGACGTCGAGCGAGATGTTCGCCGTCGTGATGGCGCGCCGCAGCAGCGAGGTGTGGACGACGTCCGGCAGCAGCCCCTCCGCGACGAGCAGCTCCCCGCCGCGCTCGGCCTCGGCGATCCCCTTGTCCGACAACGGGACGTCGACCCAGCCGGTGAAGAGGTTCTGCGCGTTCCACGTGCTCTCACCGTGGCGGAGCAGGACCAGCGTCGAGTTCATCCCCTCACGCTACTGGGATCGAAGTGCTTGATCACGGGGGAGGGTCGAGGAGGTGGCGGAACGCGTCGAGGTTGCGCGTGGACTCCCCGCGCGAGATCCGCCACGCCCACTCCTTGCGCATCGCTGTCAGGAAGCCCTTCGCGAGCAGCTCGTTGAACGTGCCGTCCGAGGTGTCCAGCAGCTCGCCCATCAACGCGTCCACGGTCTCGGGCGTCACGCCCGCCAACGGGATCCGCCCGACCAGGTACACGTCACCGAGCCGGTCGATCGCGAACGAGACCCCGCGCAGCCGCGTGTTGCGCTCGAGCAGCCAGCGGTGGACGGTGGCGTGGTTCTCGTCGGGGTTGCGGACGACGAACGCGGACGCCGACAGGGAGTGGTCACCGACCAGCAGGGAGACGGTGGTCCGCAGCTTGCGCTCCCCCGGCAGCTGGACGACGAACTCCCCCGGCCGGGCGCCGACGTCGTGCTCCACCTCGGCGTCCGACAGCCACTCGACCACGCAGCGCTCGGCCGAGGCCCGCGCAGAGCTCACGGCGCCACCGCGAGTCCGCCGGCGGGAGCCGACACCGGCGCGGGACCGTCGACGCGCACCAGCCGTTCGGCCCGCGCACCGGCGTAGACGACGAGCGTCGCGTCGACGGTGGCCTCCCAGCCGAAGCCTGCGGCGTGCGCCGTCGCCCCGGACCCCAGTCGAGCCCTCAGGTCCGGGTCGGCCAGGAGCGAGCCCAGGGCATCGGCCCAGTCGGAGGGGTCGTGGGAGTCCACGAGGAGCCCGCTGACGCCGTCCGCGACCGCCGTCGCCAGTCCGCCGACGTCCGCCGCCACCACCGGCGTCCCGGCCGCCTGGGCCTCGATCGCGACGAGGCCGAACGACTCGCTGTAGGAGGGGACGGCGACGACGTCCGCGGCGCGGTACCAGTCGGCCAGGGCCTCGCGCGGCACCGGAGGGTGGAAGCGGACGACGTCGTCGACTCCGGGGACGCCGGCCAGGCCCAGCCCGCGGGCCAGCGTCTCGAGCTCGCCCGGGCGCTGCAGCCCGGTGCCGCTCGGCCCGCCGACGACGGCCACCACCAGGCGGCCGCGCAGCGAGGGGTCTCGGCGGATCAGCTGGTCGGCCGCGCGCACCAGCAGGTCCGGGGCCTTGAGCGGCTGGATGCGCCCGACGAACAGCAGCACGTGCGCGTCGGCGGGCAGCCCGAGCGAGGCCCGGGCACGCGCGCGCCCGGACGCCCCCTGCGACGCGAACACGTCCAGGTCGACGCCGGGCGGCACGACGGCCACCTTGCCGGGGTCGGCGCCGTACTCGGTGACGAGCTCGCGCGCCTCGGCGGCGGTGCTGGCGACGAGGCGGTCGGCGGCGGCCACCACCTGCTCCTCACCGATCACACGGCCGTCGGGCTCCGGGGTGTCGTTGTCGGCGAGGTGGGCGTTCTTGACCTTGGCCATGGTGTGCATCGTGTGCACGAGCGGCACGTTCCAGCGGTCGGCCACCAGCCAGCCGACCTGACCGGACAGCCAGTAGTGGGAGTGGACGACGTCGTACCAGCCGGGCGCGTGCCGCGCCTCGGTGTGCATCAGACCGGCGGCGAACGCGCACAGCTGACCCGGCAGGTCCTCCTTGCGCAGCCCCTCCAGCGGTCCCGCGTGCGCGTGGCGCACCAGCACCCCGGGCACCAGCTCGACCGTGCCGGCGTCCTCGGACGACGTCGCGCGCGTGAAGATCTCGACCTCGGTGCCGCGGGCGGCCAGCCGGGTGGCCAGCTCGACCACGTAGACGTTCAGGCCGCCGGCGTCCCCCGTGCCGGGCTGCTCCAGCGGCGAGGTGTGCACCGAGAGCATCGCCACGCGCCCCGGCGCCCCCGCCCCGTTGCCGGCGTCCGCACTTCTGGGCGTCATAGCAGCCACAACCGCGGACGCTACGCGCGTGATTCCTGAAAGACGGGGCACGTGTGGACGGCGCCGCGCGTTGGGGCCATCGGAAGACGACTGACATCTCGACGACATCGGAGGACGACACACCATGGCCCTGTGGGACCAGCTCAAGACGCGCAGCCAGGACATGACCGCTCAGCTGAAGACCAAGTCCGACCAGTTCAAGAGCAAGGACTTCGCCGACGCCAGCATGGCGATGTGCGCGTTGATCGCGGCCGCCGACGGCACCATCGAGCCGTCCGAGCGCAGCAAGACGGCGGGTTTCATCAGCAGCAACGACGTGCTGTCGGTGCACCCGACGTCCGAGCTCCGTGAGCGCTTCGACCACTACTGCAACAAGCTCGAGTCGGACTACGACTTCGGCAAGGTGGAGGCGGTGCAGGCGATCGGCAAGCTGCGCTCCAAGCCCGAGCAGGCGCGCGCCGTCATCCAGGTCGGCATCATCATCGGCGGGGCGGACGGCTCGTTCGACGCCAGCGAGCGCCAGGCCGTGCGCGAGGCGTGCCAGGCGGTCGGCATCAGCCCCGGGGACTTCGACCTCTGACCGCGAGCCACCCAACCCCGACGATCAAGGACTTCCCGACCACCCGGTGGACGGGAAGTCCTTGATCGTCACGGGTTTCGCGAGCGTCAGACGTGCAGCCGCTCCTCGTGCTCCACACCGGCACGGTCGAGCTTGCGGTTGCGCAGGATCGAGTTGACGAAGGCCGCGATGATGAAGGCGACGCCGATCAGGCCGGTGACGGCCTCGGGCACGTGGACCCTGATGTTGACGAAGAGCAGGACGGCGAGGGCGCCGATCGCCCAGTGCGCACCGTGCTCGAGGTAGACGTAGTTCTCCAGCGTCCCCTTGCGGACGAGGTAGACCGTCACCGACCGGATCCAGAACGCACCGGCGCCCAGACCCGCGGCGATGATGAAGATGTCCTGGCTGATCGCGAAGGCCCCGACGACGCCGTCGAAGGAGAACGACGCGTCCAGCACCTCCAGATAGAGGAAGAGGAAGAACCCTGCCTTGCCGGTGGCCTTCGCGGCCCCGCTCGGACCCGTGTGGCCGGCCGCGACGCCCTCGGGGACCGTCTCGGTGGCCCGGGAGACCTCGGGCTCCTCTGAAGTCCCCTCGGCCTCGGCGAAGCCGCGCGCCTCGAACAGCGTGCCGAGACCGTTGACCATCAGGTAGGTGACGATGCCGAGCAGCCCGGAGACCATCACGGTGGTCGACCGTTCGCCCGCGAGGTACGTGGCCGCCGAGACCAGGCCAGCCGCGGCGACGATCACGGGCAGGTGGTCGAGCTTGCCGGCGCGCGCCAGCGGCTTCTCCAGCCAGTTCAGCCACGTGATGTCGCGCTCCTCGAAGACCCAGTCGAGGAAGAGCATGCCCAGGAACATGCCGCCGAAGCCGGCGATGGCGGGGAACGCCTCCTCCAGCCGGCCGGCGTAGCTGTCGGGTCCCTCGCCACCCTCGATGGCGAGCTGGATCACCTCGATCGGCCCCAGCGACGCGGTCACGCCGACCAGCACCAGCGGGAACACCAGGCGCATCCCGAACACCGCGATGGCGATGCCGACGGTGAGGAAGATCGTCTGCCAGAAGTGGCTCATCCGCACCAGGATCTTGGCGTTGACCACCGCGTTGTCGAAGGACAGCGAGACCTCGAGGATGATCAGGATGGTCAGGATCAGGAAGACGGACGGACCGCCGAGGATCAGACCACCCAGCATGGTGAGCAGGGTCGCGGCGGCGGAGAAGCCGAAGATTCGTAGCACTCGCGAAACCTTAGCCGCTCGCGATCAGCACGTCGGACGACGCCCTGGCGAGCAGCCACTCGGTGAGCTCCTGGCCGGCGAGCACGCCGCTCGTCGCCGTCACGTGCAGGTGCGGAACCGAGAACCCCGTCGCGTCGAGCTCGCCGTGCGCCGGCCGCACCGCCTCGTCCGCGGCGGCGAGCAGCTCGCCGTCCAGCAACGAGTCGCCGGCGGCGATCCAGCGCGACCCGCCGACCCGCCGCACCACCTCACGCGCGGCCGCCGACTTCGTCAGCGGGCCCGGCACGCAGTACACCTTGCGGCCCTGCATCGACGTCAGCCAGCCGCGGTCGAGGCACCACGCGGTCAGCTCGTCGAGCCACCCGTCGGGGACGTCGGCGCGCTCGACGACGGCGTAGACGAACAGGTCCGAGGCCTCCCGCAGGGTGTGCACGAAACCACCGTTGCCCACGGCGGGTGCCACCGCCTGCAGGTGCGCGTGCACCTCGGCGAGCGTCGCGCCGCCCGTCACGACCCGGCGCACGTGGGCGGTCCAGTCCCGGTCCTCGACCCCGTCGACGATCAGGTGACCACCGTTGCTGGCAATGGCGAACGGAGCCGGCGGGCCCGGCAGGTGCACGCGGGCGAGCTGTTCCGGCGTCCGGGTCGTGGTGGGTACCAGGGCGGCGATGCGCGCGAGGCGCTCGAGCGCGTCGGCAGCGCGCTCGGTCATGAACGACAGCGGGGATCCCCGGTAGAGCTCGACGCACAGCAGGCGTGGTGCCTGGGCGTCCGGGAGGTCGAGCAGCAGCGCGCTCGGCGAGTAGATCAGCGTGCGGTCGAGGTCGGCGGCCACGACCACGGCGGACGGCGTCACGTGCGCGCCGCCCGTCCGTCGGCCCCCGTGGCGCCGCGGGTGAACCGTGGATGGATCAGGCCGACGCAGCTGTAGGGCAGGTCCTCGACGTCGATCACGTCCACGCCCCTTCGGGCCGCGAGGGCCCGCACGTGGGCCAGGTCGGCGGCCCGGTCGGGTCGGGCGAGGATGCGCCACGGCACGCGCCGCAGCAGCACCCGGGTCGCTTCTCCCACACCGGGTTTGACGAGGTTGACGTCGCCGATCCCGTACTCGTCGCTGATCCGCTCGACCGCGGCCCAGCCCTCCCAGGTCGGACGTCGGTCTGCCGCGGCGACCGCCGGCCAGTCGCGCGCGACGGCGTCCGCCACCTCGTCGAACCGGTCGCTGATCGCGTCGACGAACGTGTGTGAGACGTCGTCCGCCGCGAGGTCGGCGTAGAACTTGGCGCCGTGGAACTGGTGCGGACCGGTCAGCTCGCGGTTCAGCACCGTGCGCGAGACGAGCCCGGAGACGGTGGAGTTCAGGCATGCGGAGGGGATCAGGTAGTCGTCGCGCGTGCCGAACATCGACACGCAGTGGCCAGGGTCCGCGAGCACCGCCAGGTCG
>DASROP010000225.1:0-13029 GCA_035646835.1 Actinomycetales bacterium
GCATCACCATCACGCCGGTTGCGACCACGACTCCGAGCGTCCCCGGCGTGACGTCCTCGTCGCGGGTGACGATCACGTACGCCACCGAGGCCGCCACCACCAGGTAGAGCAGGCCGAGCGCGCGCACCCGCAGGAAGAATCCCCCCAGCAGGATGACGACGACCACCGCCGTCAACGGCGCGTAGGACGTCACGAAGATGGCAGCGCCGGACCACAGGAGCGTCAGTGCGGTGAACCCCAGCAGCAGGAAGGCCTGCGAGGGCAGCAACCGGCGCCGCAGGGTGATACCGAGGCGCCTCCAGCCCCGGAAGCGTCCCGGCCCACGGTTCCGCCGGGCTCTCAGCACGGCGGCAAACCTACCGTCGGCGCTCCAGGGCCCACGCAGGGATCGCCCGGATCCGCGGCGTCAAGATCAGGCAAAGGAATCCGTTGGTCTGGGTCGGTTCCCGCTGCCAGGCTGCACCCATGAGCGTCCCCACCGTCGTCCCCCTCGGGCCCGACCGCCGCGACGACTGGCTGGCCGTCGACGACTGGGCCTGGTCGCAGGACCCGGAGCGCAGTGACAAGGACGCGTCCCTGCTCGGCGTCGAGTGGGACCGCACGTTCGGCGCGGAGCTGGACGGCGAGGTCGCCGGCATCTACGCCGTCTTCAGCCTGCGGACGCCGGTGCCCGGCGGGGACGTCCCGACCGCGGGCCTGACCGGGGTCGGCGTCCACCCGCACCACCGGCGCCGTGGCGTGCTGACGGCGATGATGCGCCACCACCTCGCCACCGTGCAGGAGGCGGGGGCCGAGCCGGTCTCGGCCCTCTGGGCGGCCGAGCCCGGGATCTACGGCCGCTTCGGCTACGGCATGGCGACCCGGGGCCAGCGGTTCACGCTGTTGCGCGGTGCCGCGATGGCCGACGTACCCGGCACCGACGCGCTGGCCGTCCGGTTCGAGCGAGCGGACACCGACCGGCACGCGCCGCTCGTCGCCGCTTGCCACGAGGCGGCACGGCGCGGTCGGCCGGGGATGGTCTCCCGCGACTCCGAGGGGCTGCAGCGCCGGATGCTCGCCGACCCGAAGGACTGGCGCGAGGGCGGCGAGCCGCTGAAGGTCGCGCTGGTCACGGACGCCGGGGGCGGCGTGCGGGGGTACGCCCTGTTCCGGCGCAAGGAGAAGTGGGAGGTCACCGGGCCTGACGGCACCGTGTCGGTACGGGAGGCGGTCACCCTGGACGGCGCCGCGTCCCGGGTGCTGTGGGGGCGCCTCGCCGACCTCGACCTGATGGGCCGCGTCGAGACCGGCGCCCGCCCGCTCGACGACCCGCTCGTGCACCAGCTGGTCGACATGCGCGCCGCATCACCGCGGTTGATCAACGGCCTCTGGGTGCGGGTCGTGGACACCGGCCGCGCGCTGGCCGCCCGGACCTACGCGACCGAGCTGGACGTCGTCCTCGAGATCGCCGACGTCTCCTGCCCCGAGAACGCCGGGCGCTGGAGGCTCAGCGGCGGCCCGGGCGGCGCGGTCTACGAGCGCACGACGGACGGCGCTGACCTCGCGCTCGACGTCCGGGTGCTCGGCTCGGCGTACCTGGGCGGGGAGACTCTGGCGGCCCTGGGCGCCGCCGGGCTCGTCGCCGAGGTCACACCGGGCACGCTGGCCCGGTCCTCGCGCGCCTTCACGCACGACGTCGCACCGTTCAGCGGCTGGGTCTTCTAGCGGCGAAGTCAGGCCTGGCAGCTGGGGCACCAGAACAGGTTGCGGCCGGCGACCTCCCGCGTGGCGACCGGCGTCCCACAGCGGCGACACGGCAGGCCGGTGCGCCGGTAGACGTAGTGCGCGTCCTCGGGTCGGATCCGTCCGCGTGGACGGTCGGCGGCGTCCGTGGTGACGATCCGTTCGCGCCGGACGCCGTCGCGCAGCAGCACCCGCAGGTCGGCCCACAGGCCCTCGACGTCGTCCCGGGGGATCGACCGTCCCTCGGCGAACGGGGAGAGCCGGGCCCGGAACAGCGACTCGGCGCGGTAGACGTTGCCGATGCCGGCGACGACCGTCTGGTCCATCAGGATCGTGCCGATCGGGGCGCGGGACCGTTCGATCCTCGTCAGCAGCGTCGGGACGTCGGCGTCCCGGCGCAGCGGGTCGGCGCCGAGGCGCGCCTGCACGGCGTGCTTCTCCGGGGTCGTCACCACCTCGCACGCGGTCGGGCCACGGAGGTCGGCCCAGACGCCGCGGCCGGCGTCCGCCTCGAGTCGCAGCCGGACGGCCCCGATCGGAGGCGGCGGTGGACCCTCGCCGAACGTCCACGTCCCGTAGAGGCCGAGGTGCACGCGCAGCCACCGGTCGTCGCCGACGTCGAGGAACAGCTGCTTGCCGTGCGCCTCGGTGCCGCCCAGGACCCGCCCGTCGACCAGCCCGGCTCCCCCGGCGAACCGCCCCTGCGGACTGCTGGCGCGCAGCACCCGGCCGCCGAGCTCGCTGGCGAACCGGCGGGCGTGCAGGGCGACGGTGTGACCCTCGGGCACGGCTGCGCCGTCAGTCGCCGGGCAGGGCGGGCAGCACGTGGTCGACCTCGTACACGCTCAGCTGGTCGATCCTCCGCTGGTGCCGTGCGACGCCGCTGAACTGCTCGGCCAGGAAGGCCTCGACGATCGCCGTCGCCTCGTCGGTGCTGTGCATCCGGGCACCGACCGCGACGACGTTGGCGTCGTTGTGCTGGCGGGCCAGGCGCGCGGTCTCCAGGCTCCACGCCAGCGCCGCCCGCACCCCGACCACCTTGTTCGCGGCGATCTGCTCGCCGTTGCCACTGCCTCCGAGCACGACGCCGAGGCTGCCCGGGTCATCGACGACGGCCTGGGCCGCACGCAGGCAGTACGGCGGGTAGTCGTCCCGCTCGTCGTAGGCCGCCGGACCGTGGTCGACGACCTCGTGGCCGCCCGCCCGGAGGTGGCGGGCCAGGTGCTGCAGCAGCTCGTAGCCGGCGTGGTCGCAGCCCAGGTGAACGCGCATGCCGCGCATCCTCCCACCCCCCGTTCCACCCAGCGAGGTCGTGCGAAGTCAGGTGAAGATGGGGCCCTCATCACGGGAGCGCTTGAGCTCGTAGAAGCCGGGCGTCGAGGCGACCGCCACCACGCCGTCCCACAGCCTGCCGGCGTCCTCGCCCTGGGGGGCCGGGGTGACGACGGGCCCGAAGAAGGCGACCCCGGCAACCGAGATCACCGGCGTCCCGACGTCCTGGCCGACCTTGTCGATGCCGGTGGAGTGGCTGGCGCGCAGCTGTGTGTCGAAGTCGTCGCTGTCGCCGTACTTCGCGAGCTCGGCCGGGAGCCCCACCTCAGCGAGCGCCTCCGCGACGACGTTCTCGAAGTCGTCGCGGCCACCGGGGTGGATGCGCGTGCCGAGGGCGTCGTAGAGGGGCTTGACGTGCTCCGGACCGTGCAGCTCGGCGGCGGCGGTGACGACGCGGACGGGTCGCCAGGCGCGGCTCATCAGGTCCTCGTAGTCCTCGGGCAGGTCCCGCCCCTCGTTGAGGACGGACAGGCTCATCACGTGCCACGTGATGTCGACGTCCCGGACCCGCTCCACCTCCTCCATCCACCGTGAGGTCATCCACGCCCACGGGCAGACGGGATCGAACCAGAAGTCCACGGTCTCGCGCTCGCTCACGTCGCTCGCTCCAAAGAGTTCGTCAAGGGGTCAACAGTCTGGTCTAGGCAGCAACGACGGACGTGGGAGGATTCCCCGCGCCCGCACGAACCCGTGCCGGCCACCACCGAGCGGGGGAGAGCGACTCCACGTGCCGGGCATGAACCTCACCCAGAGCGAGGCGGCCGAGCGGGCTCGCCTGCTGGACGTGGCGTCCTACGACATCTCGCTCGACCTGACGACCAGCGCGGAGACGTTCCGCTCCACCACCGTCGTCCGGTTCGCCTGCGCCCTCCCCGGCGCGTCGACCTTCATCGACCTCGTCGCCCCCACCGTGCACGAGGTCGTCCTCAACGGTCGCCCGCTGGCCACCGCGGACGTCGCGGACGGCGTCCGGATCCAGCTGGACGACCTGGCGGCCGACAACGAGCTCCGCGTCGTGGCCGACTGCTCCTACATGAACACCGGCGAGGGCCTGCACCGGTTCGTCGACCCGGTGGACGACGAGGTGTATCTCTACTCGCAGTTCGAGGTCGCCGACTCCCGGCGGGTCTTCACCGTCTTCGAGCAGCCCGACCTCAAGGCCAGCTTCTCCTTCACCGTCGTGGCTCCCTCGCACTGGCAGGTCGTCTCGGTCTCGCCGACCCCGCAGGCTGAAGCCGGCAGCGACGGGACGGCCGTTTGGCGCTTCGCCCCGACTCCCCCGCTGTCGTCGTACGTGACCGCGGTCGTGGCCGGGCCGTACCACGCGACACGCGGTGACCTGACCAGCCGCGACGGCCGCACGATCCCGCTCGGCGTCTTCTGCCGCGCCTCGCTGGCGCGCTACCTCGACGCCGAGGAGATCATGGATCTCACGCGGGCCGGGTTCGACTACTTCGAGCGCGTCTTCGACCTGCCGTACCCCTTCGAGAAGTACGACCAGCTGTTCGTTCCCGAGTTCAACGCCGGGGCGATGGAGAACGCCGGCGCGGTTACCTTCGTGGAGTCGTACATCTTCCGCTCCAAGGTGCCCGACGCCCACGTCGAGAGGCGCGCCTCGACCATCCAGCACGAGCTCGCGCACATGTGGTTCGGCGACCTGGTGACGATGCGCTGGTGGAACGACCTGTGGCTGAACGAGTCGTTCGCCGACTACGCGGCCACCATGTGCGTCGCCGAGGCCACGCGCTGGCCGGGCGCGTGGACCACGTTCTCGAGCATGGAGAAGTCGTGGGCCTACCGCCAGGACCAGCTGCCCTCCACGCACCCGATCGTCGCCGACATCCCCGACCTGGAGGCCGTCGAGGTCAACTTCGACGGGATCACCTATGCCAAGGGCGCCAGCGTGCTGAAGCAGCTCGTTGCCTGGGTCGGGCGTGAGCAGTTCGAGGAGGGCGTGCGCCGCTACTTCAAGGCCCACGCGTGGGGGAACACCGTGCTCGACGACCTCCTGGTCGAGCTCGAGGCGACGAGCGGCCGCGACCTGCGGGCGTGGTCGTCGCAGTGGCTGGAGAAGGCCGGGCTCACGACGTTGCGCCCGCAGATCAGCACGGACGGCGAGGGCGTCGTCACCTCGTTCGCTGTCCTGCAGGAGGCCCCGGCCGCGCACGCGACGCTGCGCCCGCACCGCCTGGCGATCGGTTGCTACGACCTCTCCGACGGCGCACTCGAGCGCACCCGCCGGATCGAGCTCGACGTCGCCGGCGACCGCACCGACGTCCCCGACCTGGTGGGTGGCCGGCGACCCGACCTGGTGCTGCTCAACGACGACGACCTCGCCTACGCCAAGATCAGGCTGGACGACGCGTCGCTCGCCACCGCGGTCGGTCACCTCGACTCCTTCGGCACCTCGCTCCCTCGCACGCTGGTCTGGGCCGCGGCCTGGGACATGACCAGGGACGCCGAGCTGGCCGGCCGCGACTTCGTCGAGCTCGTGCTGCGCAACATCGCCAGCGAGACCGACTCGTCCACCCTGCTGGTGCTGCTGCGCCAGCTCGCCTCCACCATCAAGCTTTTCGTCGCCCCCGAGCACCGCGACACCACGGCCGTCTCGACCGCGGACCGCCTGCTCGAGCTGACACTCGCAGCGGCTGCGAGCAGTGACCCCCAGCTGCAGCTCGTCAAGGCCTTCGCGTCCCTCGCCGTCACCGGGGCGCAGCTGGACGCCGTGGCGGGGCTGCTCGACGGCACCGCGCCGCTCGACGGCCTCGAGGTCGACACCGACCTGCGCTGGGAGCTGCTCACCTCGCTCGTCGCGGGCGGTCGGGCCGGCACCACCGAGATCGACGCCGAGCAGGCGCGGGACGACACCGCAGCGGGACGCCGGGCCGCGGCGTCGGCGCGGGCCGCACGCCCCACCCCGGAGGCCAAGGCGGAGGCCTGGGCGTCCGTGGTGGACCACGACAACCTGCCGAACGCCGTCCAGGGCTCGGTGATCTCCGGGTTCGGGCGCGTGCACGACGCCGCGCTGCTGCAGCCGTTCGTCGAGCCGTACTTCGCGGCGGTCCGGGACGTCTGGTCCTCGCGCACCAACGAGATCGCGCAGCAGATCGTGGTCGGGCTCTACCCCACCCTGCTCGCCACGGCGGGGACACTGGCCCGGACCGACGAGTGGTTGGCCCAGGCCGGCGACGACCCGGCCGCGCTGCGCCGGCTCATCCTGGAGAACCGGGACGGGGTCCGGCGCGCCCTGGCTGCCCAGGAGCACGACCGCTCCCGCTGACCACGGCCGCCAACGAGGTGGCCCGGGGACGGGTCCGCAGGTCCTCCAGCAGCACCGGGACGCCGGCACCGTCGGCGAGCGGCAGCCTCCAGTTCGGGTACTCCGTCGAGGTTCCGGGCTGGTTCTGCGCCCGCCGGTCCCCGACCGCGTCGGCGAGGGACACCCCGAGCAGCACGGACGGCGTCCAGGTGAGGAAGCGGTAGAGCGCCTCGACGGTCTCGCGCTCGGTGGCCCGCTCGGGCAGCAGGGACAGGTCTCGCATCAGCTCCAGCACCGCGCCGCGGTCGGCCTCGTCCAGAGCACGTTCGTCCGCGAGGTCCCGAGTCAGCAGCCCCAGCCGCTCTCGCAGCTCGATGTGTTCTCCCGCAAGGTATCCGGCGGTGGGTGGCAGGTCGTGGGTGGTTACCGAGGCCAGGCACAGCTCGCGCCACGACTCGGGGCGCAGCGGCGCCCCCTCGGCGTCCTTCTCGAACCACAGGATCGACGTGCCGAGCACCCCACGGTCGGCCAGGTAGTCACGGACCCACGGTTCGACGGTGCCGAGGTCCTCCCCCACGACGAACGCACCGGCACGGTGAGCCTCCAGGGCCAGGATGCCGACGAGCGCGTCGTGGTCGTAGCGCACGTACGTGCCGTCGGTCGGGCCGCACCCGTCCGGGATCCACCAGAGCCGGAACAGGCCGAGCACGTGGTCGACGCGCAGCCCTCCCGCGTGCCGGAGCACGGTGCGCAGCATGTCGCGGTACGGCGCGTAGGCGAGGTCCGCGAGGGCGTCGGGGCGCCACGGCGGCTGGCTCCAGTCCTGGCCCTGCTGGTTGTAGTCGTCCGGTGGCGCGCCGACGCTGACCCGCTCGGCGAGGACGCCCTTGAGCGCCCACGCGTCCGCGCCCTCGGGGTGGACGCCGACGGCGAGGTCGTGCACGACGCCGGCCGACATGCCGGCGTCCAGCGCCACCCGGTGCGCCGCCTCGAGCTGGACGTCGGCGACCCACTGGAGCCACTCGTAGAACTCGACGCGCCCCGACAGCTCGCTGCGCAGGTCGGCCATCAGCTCGGAGTCGTGGTCGTGCGCCTCGGCAGGCCACTGCGACGGCGGCATGCCGAGCCGCTCGGAGAGTGCGCACCAGGTCGCGAAGTCGTTGAGCCCCTTGCCCTCTCGCGCGCGGAATGCGTCGAACGACGCTTGCCGGGCAGGGCTGCGTCTGTGGGCGAACACGGTCTCCAGCGCGGCCTTCTTGGCCCCCCAGACAGCATCGCGGTCGAGCTCGCCCGGATCGGTGTTCGACGCCCGCAGTGCCTCGGCCTGCCACTCCAGCAGGGCGCGGTCGGTCGACGGCAGGTAGCCGGTCTCGCGGACGTCCTCGACCCTGATGTAGATCGGGTTGACGAACCGTCGTGTCGCCGGCAGGTACGGGGAGGGCTCCATCGGCCCGGCTATCTCGGCCGCGTGCAGCGGGTTGACGAGCACGAAGTCGGCCCCGAGCTCGCGTCCGCTCCAGTCGGCCAGCTCGGCCAGGTCGGCCAGGTCGCCGAGGCCCCACGACAGCTGCGAGCGCACGGCGTAGAGCTGGGCCGCGAACCCCCAGCTCTGACGCCCGGCGAGCGCCGGAGACAGCTCCAGCCGGCGCGGGGTCACGACCACCGGGCAGGTGGCGTCGGTGCCGTCGGCGGTCGCGTGGAGCGTGTGCCAGCCCAGCGGCAGGTCATCGGGCAGCGCGAACGTGGCCTCCCCGACCAGGGCGCCGTCCACGGTGCGGGGCTCGACCCAGCGGTCCTGCTGGACGGCGTCCCGGCGTCCGCCGTCCTCGGTCTCCACCCACGCCCGGACCGAGACGCCGTGCGGCACGTGCACGGGCACCCACGGAGGGTCACCCTCACGGGCGACGACGACCGGCGGCAGGGTGCGCCGCCACAGCGCCTCCTCGTCGTCCGTCAGGGCGGCCGCGGTGGCGGCCTCGCCGGACGCGTCGACGCCGAGCGCCGCGAGCACGGCGACGACGGTCGACTCCGGGACCTCCCGCTGGTGGCCCTGCCAGTCGTAGAACTCGGTCGCCACGCCGCGACGGTGGGCCAGCGTCACCAGGTCGGGCGGCAGGGCGGAGGGCACGCGCCCAGCCTGCCAGAGAGCATGCGGCGCGCCGGTGACGCGCGCCGCATGGTGCCGGCGCCGGATGCGTATCGTGCCCGCATGAGCACCCCCCGGGCCGACGTGTACCCAACCGCCCACCGCCTCGACCTGGTCGAGGACCTGCACGGTCACCGCGTCGCCGACCCGTACCGCTGGCTGGAGGACGCCGACGACCCCGACGTGGCCGCCTGGTCCAAGGCCCAGGACGAGCTGCTCGTCGAGCACCGCGACCGGTGGCCGGGGCGCGGCGCGTTCGCCGCCCGGGTGCTCGAGCTGCTGGGGGCCGGGGTCGTCGGCCCGCCGTCGTGGCGGGGCGACCGGTACTTCTTCGTGCGGCGCACAGCCGGCCAGGAGCACGGCGTCCTGCACGTCAGCGAGCCGGACGGCGACGGCCGGCGCGAGCGCGTGCTGCTCGACCCGATCGCCCTGGACCCCAGCGGCGCCACCACGCTCGACGCCTGGCAGCCGAACCGGGAGGGAGACCTGCTGGCGTACCAGGTGTCGGAGGGGGGCGACGAGGAGAGCGTGCTGCGGGTGCTCGACGTCACGACCCTCGACGTCGTGGACGGTCCGATCGACCGCGCGCGCTACTCGGCCGTCGCCTGGATGCCGGGCGGCGCGGCGTACTACTACGTGCGGCGGGTGGACCCCGCGGGCCTGCCCGCCGACGAGCGGCAGTACCACCGCCGGGTATGGCTGCACCGGGTCGGCGCCGACCCCGGCAGCGACGTCGAGGTGTTCGGCGCCGGACGGCCCCTGACCTCCTACTACGGGGTGAGTGTGTCGCGCGACGGTCGCTGGCTCGTCATCAGCGCCGCCGAGGGCACGGACCCGCGCAACGACTGCTGGATCGCCGACCTCTCCTCCGGCGATCTCGACGCGCCGGTGCTGCTCGAGGTCGCCGTCGGCCTGGACGCCCAGACCAGCGCGCACGTCGGCCGCGACGGCCGGCTGTACGTCGCCACGGACGCCGACGCGCCGCGTGGCCGCATCGCGGTCACCGACCCCGCCGACCCCGGGCCGTCGACGTGGCGAGACCTGCTGCCGCAACGGGACGACGCCGTCCTCGAGGACTTCGCCATCCTCGACGACCTGGACCACCCTGTCCTGCTCGCCGGCTGGACGACGCACGCCGTCTCCGAGGTGACCGTGCACGACCTCGACGGACGGCGGCGGGGCGAGATCCCCCTACCCGGGGTCGGCACCGTGGGCGGCCTCGTGGAGCGGCCCGAGGGCGGCCACGAGGCGTGGTTCTCCTACACCGACCACACCACGGTGCCGCACGTGCACCACTACGACGCCCGCACCGGCGAGGTGACGCTCTGGGCGTCGCCGCCGGGCGCCGTCGAGGTGCCTCAGGTCGTCACCCGGCAGCTGGAGACGACGAGCGGGGACGGCACCACGGTGCGGATGTTCGTCGTCTCGCGTGCCGACGCGGTGGGCGCGTCCGGTGGGCCGCTGGCGCCGGCGCCCACGATCCTCTACGGCTACGGGGGTTTCGGTCTCTCGCTGTCGCCGGGCTACTCGGCGACGACCCTCGCGTGGGTGGAGGCCGGCGGCGTCTACGTCGTGGCGAACCTCCGTGGCGGCGGCGAGGAGGGCGAGCAGTGGCACCGCGACGGCATGCTCGGGTCCAAGCACCACACCTTCGAGGACTTCCACGCCTGCGCCGACGCCCTCGTCGACGGGGGCTGGACGACGCCCGATCGGCTCACCGTCTCGGGCGGCTCCAACGGCGGCCTGCTCGTCGGGGCGGCGATGACCCAGCGACCCGACGCCTACGCAGCCGTGCTGTGCATCGCGCCTCTGCTCGACATGGTGCGCTACCAGCGTCACGGGCTCGGCACGACCTGGACAGGTGAGTACGGCGACGCCGACGACCCGGAGCAGCTCGCCTGGCTGCTGGGCTACTCGCCCTACCACCAGGTGCGGCCCGGCGTCCGCTACCCCGCGGCGCTGTTCACGGTCTTCGACGGTGACAGTCGCGTCGACCCGTTGCACGCGCGCAAGCTCGCCGCGGCCCTGCAGCACGCGACGTCCGCGCCGGCGGACGAGGCGCCGGTCCTGGTCCGGCGCGAGGCCGACGTCGGGCACGGCGCGCGGGCCATCTCCCGCACCGTCGACATGGTCGCCGACACCCTCGCGTTCGCCGCCCACCACACGGGTTTGCGTGTCGGCTGAGGTGTGTGGCTAGCCTCGACCGCGATGCCCTCCCTCTTCTCGACACCCGAGCCCTCGCCGTCCGTCACCGGCGACTCCATCAGCGACCAGGCGGAGCGGGCCTGCGCCGACGTCGGCGTCTCGATCTGCACGGTGGTGACCGACGTCACCGGCAGCGAGGTCGCCGGCAAGTGGACGGAGGTGCTGCTGGGGACGCCCCTGAAGATCCTGCTGATCGTGGTGGTCGGCGTCGTGCTGCGGTTCGTGCTGCACAAGCTGATCGATCGGGTCGTCAAGCGGCTCGTCGCCGGGGGCAGCGCCCGCGAGCGCTCGTGGCAGGCGCGGCGCGCGGCGGCGATCCTGGAGTCGTCCAGCCCGCTGGCGGCTGAGCGCCGGGTGCAGCGCGCGCAGACGATGGGGTCGGTGCTGCGCAGCGTGACCACCGGCGTGGTCGCCGTCGTGATCCTGCTGATGATCCTGGCCGAGCTAGGCCTCAACATCGCGCCGCTGCTGGCGAGTGCGGGCATCCTCGGGGTCGCCCTGGGCTTCGGCTCCCAGGCGCTGGTCAAGGACTTCCTCTCCGGGATCTTCATGATCGCCGAGGACCAGTACGGCGTCGGGGACGTCGTCGACCTGGGTGAGGCGGTGGGTTCCGTCGAGGCCGTCGGGCTGCGGGTCACGCGGCTGCGGTCCGTCGACGGCACCGTGTGGTACGTGCGCAACGGGGAGATCCTGCGCGTCGGCAACCAGTCCCAAGGCTGGGCACGGGCGGTGCTCGACATCGGCGTCGGCTACGGCGAGGACGTGTCCCGGGTGCAGGACCTGCTGCGTGAGGTCGGCGCCGACCTGACCTCCGACCCGGAGTGGGGCGAGCTCGTGATGGAGGACCCCGAGGTCTGGGGCGTCGAGGCCCTGTCGGCCGACTCCGTCGTCGTCCGGCTCGTCGTCAAGACCGTGCCGCTCGAGCAGTGGCGCGTCGCCCGCGAGCTGCGCCGCCGGATCAAGGCGAGCTTCGACGCGAACGACGTCGAGATCCCGTTCCCGCAGCGCACCGTGTGGATGCGCCACGAAGCCGACCAGCCTCGCCCGACCGACCCGGGCGCTCAGGCGCGGCACGAGTCGCCGCCGCAGAGCGAGGCGGTGGTCGTCACCGACGCCGAGCCCGACGAGGACCGCCGCGGCACCTGACACCTCCCGCCGAGTGACCCCCTGCCGCGCGACACACCGGCGTGTCGCGCGGCACCGGGTCACTTTGGCGGGGCGCGGCGCCGCTGACTCCCGGAGGTCACCTGTACTGGGGCGTGATCGCGCCGTTCCACGGCGTCGTCTTCGGTGGCATGCAGCGCAACATCGCCGCGCCGCCGAGGCTGCCGCCGCCGACGAGTGACCCTGTCAGGCACAACACGCCGGCGCGGCGCACGAGAACGGGTCACTCGGCGTGCGGGACGTCCCGTCCACAGCAGTCCGCGACGTCACGTCGTCCACAGAGGGCGTCGCCCCCGTGGCATCGGTGCGCCTGCGCTCGCACCGTTGCGACCATGGACGACCTCGATCCTCGCCTGCTCGCCGGCGCCCACCGCAGCAACGACCTGATCGCGGCGGGCGTCCACGCCTCCGAGCTCAGCGGCCCGCTGTGGGAACAACAGCTGCCGGGCCGCTACGTCTGGACTCCCACCGACTCGGACCACCCGCGTCAACGGGCTCTGGTCGGAGCCTCGGCGGCGCCGGACGACGGGGCGGCCGGAGGGTGGGCGGCGGCATATCTCCTGGGTGCCCGCATGCTCGACGGCTCGACGGCGGACCCGTCCGTGTTCGAACCCGTGCTGGTGTGCATGCCGCGAGTGCTGCACCGGCCGCGGTGGGACGGGATCCGTCCCTTCCGCAGCGACCTGTGCCCGGACGATGTCGTCGAGGTTGACGGCGTCCCAGTCACCTCGCGCCTGCGGACGGCGTTCGACCTGACTCGGCTCGCCCGGTCGTTGACCGAGGCCGTGGTGGCCCTCGACGTGGTCGTGCGGGACCTGAAGGTCGAGCCCGCCGACGTCCTCGCCTACGCCCACGAGCGGCCGAAGTGGCGAGGTGCCCCACAGGTGCGCGCCGCCGTGGCCCTCACCGATCCCCGATCGGCCTCGCCGCAGGAGACCCGGTTCCGCATGCTCTGGGTACTCGACGCCGGCCTACCGAGGCCCCTGGCCAACTGGCCGGTCAACGACCTCGACGGCAACCTGCTCGGGATCGTCGACCTGCTGGATCCGGATGCCGCCGCCGCCGGCGAGTACGACGGCGCCGACCACGCCGCTCCCGAGCGTCGCGCCCTCGACCACGCACGGCAGGAGACGATCGAGCGGCACCGGCTCTCGGTGGTCCGGATCGCCGGTCCGGACCTGACCCGCTACCGCCGCAGGAC
>DASROP010000226.1:0-2815 GCA_035646835.1 Actinomycetales bacterium
GTGACCGTGACCAGCCGCTGACGGCGAGCACGGAGTCCTTGATCATCGCAGTGGGAGGGGTGGGCGGGTGACCAGCGGCGCCGACCTCGTGAGCGACTACCTGGTGGCGCAGGCCGACGAGATCGACCGGGCCGGGAGGGCCGTGCTCGACGGCGACCCCGAGGGCGTGCACGACCTGCGGGTGGCCTGCCGCAGGGCGCGCTCCGTGCTCCGGGCACACCGGTCACTGCTGCGCCCGACGAGCCGGCCGATGGCAGAGGCCCTGGTCGACGACCTGCGCCAGCTCGGTCTCGACCTCTCGGACCGGCGGGACGACGAGGTGGGCCGCCAGCTGGTGCGGCACTGGGCCGAGGAGGACGGGTGGCCGCCGGAGTCGCTCCGTGCCGTCCTCGACGCCCTGGGCGGAGCGCCGTCCCACCCGGCGGCCGGCGGCGCCGTCGCGGTCCGCGCGCACGGCCAGGCCACCGCCCTGCGGATGTGGACCGACCTGGCGAGGTGGCGAACGAGGGCGGGCGCCGACGCTCCCGAGGCGCTGGCACCCATCGCCGCCCGGGCCGCAGCACGGCTCGAGCAGCGTTTCTCCGCAGCCGTGGTGTCCGACCACGACGACGCCGGTCCGGCATGGCACGAGGTGCGCAAGGCGACCAAGCGGGTGCGGTACGTCGCCGAGGTCGCGCGGCCCGTCGTCCGGTCGGCGGCCGGCGTGACGCGCACGGCCAAGAACCTGCAGACCGTCCTGGGCGACCGTCAGGACGCTCAGGTGGTGCTCGAACGGGTGTCGGGTGATCCCGGCCCGACGCCGGCCCCGCTGCTCCTGGTGGCCGAACGCGCCCGTCGCGGGGTTGACGAGGCGCAGGGCGCGGCCCCCGGCGCCTACCGGGCCCTGCGCGACGCCCAGGTCGCCCGGACCTGAGTCCCCCACTGTCCATCACCCGGGCAGCGGTGGGAAGATCGAGGTGCCCCAGTTGCTTGGTCAGGACAGACCCTGCCCGTCCAGACCCCGGAGGTCCGCCATGGCCCTGCCGCACGACACCGACGCGAAGCTCGCCGAGTACGCCCACCCCGAGCGATTGGTCACCACCGAGTGGCTCGCCGACCACGTGAAGGACGACGGCCTGGTCGTCGTGGAGAGCGACGAGGACGTGCTCCTCTACGAGACCGGACACATCCCCGGCGCGGTCAAGGTGGACTGGCACCTCGACCTCAACGACGCGGTGACGCGCGACTACGTCGACGGTGAGCAGTTCGCAGAGCTGATGTCCGCCAAGGGAATCGGCCGCGACACGACCGTGGTGATCTACGGCGACAAGAATAACTGGTGGGCGGCCTACGCGCTGTGGGTGTTCGCGCTGTTCGGCCACCCCGACGTGCGGCTGCTGGACGGTGGCCGCTCCAAGTGGCGGGCCGAGGGCCGCGAGATGACCACCGACGTCCCCTCGCCCGCGCCGGCGGGCTACCCGGTGGGGCAGCGTGAGGACGCCCCGATCCGGGCGTTCAAGGACGAGGTGCTCGCCCACCTGGGCAAGCCGATGATCGACGTCCGGTCCGGGCCCGAGTACACCGGCGAGCGCACGCACATGCCGGACTACCCGGAGGAGGGCGCGCTGCGCGGCGGTCACATCCCGGGCGCGCAGTCGGTGCCGTGGGCCCGGGCAGCGGCGGACGACGGCACGTTCCGCACCCGTCGGGAGCTGGAGGAGATCTACCAGGAGGAGAAGGGCCTGTCCCCCGGCGACGACGTGATCGCCTACTGCCGCATCGGCGAGCGCTCTGCGCACACCTGGTTCGTGCTGCACGAGCTGCTCGGCAAGGACGACGTCAAGAACTACGACGGCTCCTGGACCGAGTGGGGCAACTTGGTGGACGTGCCGATCGAGAAGTCGGTCTGATCGACGGCCGTGAAGGAGGCCGCCAGCTCGGCCACCAGGCCGGGCAGGCGGTCCGCCCTGCGGCCCAGCTCCAGCTGACGGCGGGCGCCGGTCCACTCGCTCATCGAGGCGAGCCGAGCTAGCTCGTCGGCGCAACCCAGCTCCGCCGCGTGGGGTGCGCAGGCCTCGAGCAGCTCCTCGAGCAGCCGCCGGGCCGGGACGCGGCACTCGTGCAGGGGGTCGATCAGCGCCGCGTCCATGCCGTCGCGCGCCGCGATGAAGCGGTTCTCGTCGAGCACCTCCTGGGTGGCCACCAGCTCGGGCGAGGCAAAGCCCTCCTCGATCTCAAGGCGCGCGACGCACTGCACGAGCCCGACCAGAGCCGCCGTCTGGTCGACCGTCGTCTGGGCGTCGAGGATCCGCACCTCGACGGTCCCGAAGCGCGGCTGCACGCGGACGTCCCACCACAGGAACGTCGGCTCCGGGAACGCCTTGCAGCGGATCAGCAGGTCGACGGTCTCGACCCAGTCGGCGTAGCCGTCGAAGGCGCGCGGGATCCCCACGCGGGGGAAGGCCTGGAACAGCGGCGTCCGCGCCGACCCAAGGCCGGTGTCGCGGCCCTGCCAGAACGGTGAGTTGACCGACAGCGCGAGCAGCAGCGGCAGGTGCGCGCGCATGCGGTTGGCGAGCCGGATCGCGGCTTCGGGGTCGTCCACGCCCACGTGTACGTGTAGGGCGAATGTCGGCTCCCGCCGCGCGAGCTCGCGCATCGAGCCGTAGACGGCGTCGGAGCGAGCGCCGGGACGCACCCGTTCACCGTCTGGCACGAGACGCTCGTGTCGAGCGGCGTTCGCTCCGACGCCGTCTACGGCTCGATGCGCGAGCTCGCGCGGCGGGAGCCGACATTCGCCCTACACGTACACGTGGGCGTGGACGACCCCGAAGCC
>DASROP010000227.1:0-6180 GCA_035646835.1 Actinomycetales bacterium
GCCGGGTCGGGGTATGACTACCTGACCCGGCAGGTCGCGGCGCTGGATGCCACCGAGAAGGGGCACACCGGGCTGGCCAGCTACTACACCGAGCGGGGCGAGGTCCCGGGCAAGTGGATCGGCTCGGGCATGGCCGGCATCGACGGGCTGGCGGCCGGAGACGTGGTCACCGCCGAGCAGATGCAAGCCCTGTTCGGGTCCGGCCACCACCCCCTCGCCCAGCAGCGGCTCGACCAGCTCCAGGGCACCAGCCAGACGGCACTGACAGATGAGGCCCAGCGCGCGGTGACCCGGCTCGGCGTCCCGTACAAGGTCTACGCCGGCGACGTCAGCGCTTTCCGGCTGGAGGTCGCCAAGCGGATCGCAGCAGTGAACGAGGAGGCCGGCCTGCCCGGAGACTGGCCGGTGCCGGCGGCCGACCGATCCCGGATCCGCACCGAGGTGGCGCGAGAGTTCTTCGTCGCCGAGCACGGCCGCCAACCCGAGGACGCCCGCGAGCTGGCCGCCCAGATCGCCAAGCACTCGAGGCCGAGGACGCAGGCCGTCGCCGGGTACGACCTGACGTTCAGCCCGGTCAAGAGCGTCAGCACGTTGTGGGCGATCGCCGACCCGGCGGTGGCAGCGAAGATCGAGCTGGCGCACCAGGGTGCGGTCAAGGACGCGCTGACCTTCATCGAGCAGCGCGCGCTATACACCCGCACCGGCACCAACGGCGTCCGGCAGATCGACGTGCAAGGCATGGTCGCCACCGCGTTCACCCACCGCGACAGCCGCGCGGGTGACCCCGACCTGCACACCCACGTTGCCGTCGCCAACAAAGTTCAGACCCTGGACGGTCGGTGGCTGAGCATCGACGGGCGGGTGCTCTACAAGGCGACGGTCGCAGCGTCCGAGACGTACAACACCTCCCTCGAGCGGCACCTCGCTGACAAGCTCGGCCTGCGGTTCGAGGAACGACCCAACCCGGACGCGCGCAAGCGACCGGTCCGCGAGATCGTCGGCGTCGACCCGGCCCTGAGCCAGCGGTGGTCGGCCCGCCGCGCCAGCATCGAGACCCGCCGCACCGAGCTCGCCGCCGATTTCCAACGCACCCACGGCCGCCCACCCACCCCCGTGGAGTCGATCCAGCTGGCCCAGCAAGCCACGCTGGAGACCCGCGACGCCAAGCATGAGCCGCGCACCCTGGCCGAGCAGCGCACCACCTGGGGCGAACAGGCCGTCGAGGAGCTCGGCAGCCAGCGGCAGGTCCGGCGCATGGTGGACCGGGCCCTGTCCCCCTCGGCCGGACCCCGCACCGCAGCGGACTCGACCTGGTTCGCCGAGGCCGCCGACCGGGTCCTGACCGCGACGCAGGAGCGCCGCTCCACCTGGCAGGTCTGGCACGTACGGGCCGAGGCCCAGCGGCAGGTCCGCGCCACCGAGCTGCCCACCGAGCAGGTGGAGCGGGCCGTCGACCTGCTCGTCAACGAGGCCCTGGACGGCCGGTCGGTATCCCTGGCCCGACCGGAAGAAGGGATCGTCGACCCGGAGCCGCTGCGGCGCACCGACGGGTCGAGCGTCTACACGGTCGCCGGCGCGGACCTGTACACCTCGGCCGCGGTCCTGGACGCCGAGCGGCGGCTGGTCGCCATGGCCGGCCGCACCGATGGTCACGCCGTCGACCCGCGCTCGGTCGACCTGGCGCTGCTGGAGTCGACCGCGAACGGGGTCACCCTCAACGCTGGCCAGGCCGCGCTGGCGCGGCAGATGGCCACCTCCGGCGCCCGGTTGCAGCTGGCGATCGCGCCCGCCGGCGCCGGCAAGACGACCGCCATGCGCGCCCTCGCCGCGGCGTGGACCGAGGGCGGCGGGACCGTCGTCGGCCTCGCCCCATCAGCGGCAGCCGCCGCGGCGCTGCGCGAGCAGATCGACACCCGCACCGACACCCTGGCCAAGCTGACATGGTCGCTGCGGACGGGCGACGTGCCCGACTGGGCGCAGCAGATCGGCCCCTCCACGCTCGTGGTGATCGACGAGGCCGGGATGGCCGACACCCTGTCCCTGGACGCCGCGGTGCAGTACGTCGTCGAGCGTGGCGCCAGTGTCCGATTGATCGGCGACAACCAGCAACTGGCCGCCATCGGCGCCGGCGGGGTGCTGCGTGACATCCAGGCCAGCCACGGCGCGCTGCACCTGAGCGAGCTGCTCCGGTTCGCCGACCCGGCCGAAGGGGCGGCCACGTTGGCTCTGCGCGAGGGCCAGACCGAGGCACTGGGCTTCTACCTCGACCACGGCCGGGTGCACGTCGGGGACCTGACCACCATGACCGAGGACGTGTTCGGCGCCTGGCGGGCCGACCGCGGCAACGGCCTGGACTCGATCATGCTGGCCCCTACCCGCGAGCTCGTCAGCGAACTGAACCAGCTGGCCCGCGCGCACCGGTTGGCCGGATCGACGGGGCAGGTCGGGCCGGTGGTGCGGTTGGCCGACGGCAACGAGGCCAGCGTCGGAGAGCTCATCATCACCCGGGCCAACGACCGCACGCTGCGCACCTCCTTCACCGACTGGGTCAAGAACGGTGACCGGTGGACGCTGCTGGGAATCCACCGCCGCGGGGACCTGACGGTTCAGCACACTCAGAACGGGCGCACCGTGCGCCTTCCGGCGGACTACGTGGGGGCCTCCGCCGAGCTCGGGTACGCCACCACCGTCCACACCGCCCAGGGCGTGTCAGTCGACACCATGCACGGCCTGGCCAGCGGCCTGGAGTCCCGCCAACAGCTGTACACGATGCTCACCCGTGGCCGCCTCGCAAACCACCTCTACCTCGAGGTCGTCGGCGACGGTGACCCGCACAGCGTGATCCGCCCCGAGCTGATCCGCCCGCTGACCCCGACGGACCTGCTCGAGGGGATGCTCGCCCGCGACGAAGCGCCGCAGTCGGCGACCACGCTGCTGCGCGAGCAGGTCGACCCGGCCACCCGCCTGGGCGAGGCCACCCAGCGGTACGTCGACGCGCTCTACGTGGCCGCCGAGGACGTCGTCGGCCGCGACGTCGCCCCAGCTCTGGACGTCGCCGCGGACCGGGTCGTCCCGGGCCTATCGGAGCGGCCGGCCTGGCCGCCGCTGCGCGCCCACCTGCTCCTGCTGGCTGCTGGCGGCGGCGACCCGGTCGAGCAGCTGCGCGCCGCCGCCGGCAGTCGCGAGCTCGACACCGCCGGCGACTCGGCCGCCGTACTGGACTGGCGGCTGGACGACTCCGGGCTGCGCAACGCCGGACCCGGCCCGCTGCCGTGGCTGCCCGCAGTGCCACCGGCGCTGCGCCGCCACCACTTGTGGGGCGGCTACCTGACCCAGCGCTCGGAGCGGGTCGCCGACCTCGCCCAGCAGGTGCGTGCCTCGGCGGGCGGCGAAACCCCGGGGTGGGCGCACCACCGGGGAGGCCGGCCGCCGGCCGCCGTGCTCGCGGACGTGCAGGTGTGGCGGGCCGCGATGCAGGTCGAGTCGCAGGACCGGCGACCCACCGGGGCGGCTCAGATGCAGAAGGCAGCCGCCACCTGGCAGCGTGGTCTCGACCAACGCATCAGCGGTGACCGGACGCCCGCCCTGCTCGAGTGGGGCGATCTCATCGAGCGCGCCGCACCGGCCGCGCGCTCGGACGCCTTCGCCTCCACCCTGGCCGAGCGGCTGGCTGCGATGTCCCGGGCCGGTGTCGACGCGCGCGGACTGCTGCACGCCGCGACCACCACCGGCGCCCTTCCCGACGACCACGCCGCGGCCGCCCTGTGGTGGCGCATCAGCCGCCACCTGGCACCGGCGGTCGCCGCCGAGATCGACCGCGACCACCACCTGACCGCGTCGTGGACCCCACGCCTCGCCCAGCTCCTGGGCGAGCAGCGGGCACAGGACGTGCAGTCCAGCAGGTGGTGGCCCGCACTGGTGACCACGGTCGAGCACGGGCTGCGGCGCGGGTGGCAGCTGGAGAACCTGCTCGGCACCGCCGTGGCGGGGCCGGCTACCGGCGAGGACGACCACTGCCAGGCAATGGTCTGGCGGACGTCGATGGTCATCGACCCCACCCGTCCCGAGGACTCCGACGAACCCTTAGACGACGGCCCGCCCGAGGACATGTTGGACGGCGTCGAACCACCCGCTGACGCGGTCACCTTCGTCGAATGGGACCACCACCTTCACCCCGACTCTGCTGCGACCGGCACACGCCTCGACGCCGACGTGCCGGGCGTCGACCAAGCCCTCGACGAAGACACACCAGTCAACGAGGACATCGATGTCGAGTCCGGCCTCGTGCTGGCGGCCATGCTCCGCGACGTCCTCGGCCCACCAGAGCAAACCGACGCCGACGTCGAGCGGATCCTCGACCGTGCGGCGGCCTGGGAGCAGTCACCAGTCAGCCGCGACCGGATGCTCGAGATCAACCAGCTGTCACTGGGCTACTTCCAGCACCACTTCCCGGACTCGTGGGGACGGCAGTACCTGACCGAGCGGTTCGGCGAGGACCTGCACGGTGACCCCCGCGTGCGGCCGGGTCAGGCCCCCGCGGGCTGGACGGGCCTGGTCGACCACCTGCGCCGCGGCGGCGTCAGCGACGCCGAGATGCTCGCCACCGGTGTTGCTACCACCGCCAGCACCGGGCGCCTGATCGACCGGTTCCGAGACCGTGTGGTCTTCCCGATCGTGCACCAGGACGAGGTGCTCGGGTTCGTCGGCCGCCGGCACCCCGCCCTGACCGACACTGACAACCGCGGGCCGAAGTACCTCAACACCGCCGACACGGCCCTGTTCCACAAGGGCGCCCAGCTGTTCACCACCGGCGGACAGCATCTCGTCGACGGCACCATCCCGGTGATCGTCGAGGGCCCCATGGACGCGATCGCCGTGACCATCGCGACCGGCGGCAGCCACCTCGGGGTAGCCCCCCTGGGCACCTCCCTGACCGACGACCAAGCCGCCCAACTCGGCCGCCTCGGCGCTGACCCGATCGTGGCCACCGACGCCGACCTCGCCGGGCGAGTCGCTGCCGAACGGGCCTACTGGCTGCTCACGCCGTACGGCCGGGACCCCACCTACGCACAGTTCCCCCAAGGCAGCGACCCGGCCGACCTGCTCTCCATGCGCGGCCCCGGGGCGCTGCGCGACACGCTCACCACCGCCCGGCCACTGGCCGACGTCCTGGTCGAGGAGAGAACCGCCAGCCTGCCGGCCGACCAGGCCCGCACAGATGCCGCCCGCGTCGTCGCTGCCCGGCCATCGGCCCGCTGGGATGCGGACGCCGACACCATCAGCGCCCGCCTACGGGTCTCCATCGCCGAGGTCCGCCGCGACCTGCACTCCCTGACCCGGGAATGGAACCGCGATCCCCGCAGTGCGGCCCGGACGCCCCTGCAGAAGGTCTCCGCGGTCCGAGCCCGCCTCGCCGCGGCCGACTCCAGGGCGCCCAAGGAGCGGTGGGCCTTCCTGGCCGATGAGCTCGACCCGCGACTGATGCGACAGAGCGACTGGCCCGCCCTGGCCAACCTGATGCAAGACGCCCACAACCAGGGCCACGACGTCGCCGCGGTCGCGCGGCACCTGGTCGCCGAGGTACACCTGGGCGAGCTGCCCGCGCAGGACCTGCGTTACCGGCTGGTGTCCCGCCTCGACGTCGACGTCGACGTGCCCCATACCCCGGCACAGACAACGGAACCTGGCGCCGCGCAGGAGCGTCGAGAGCAGGCACAAGCTCGCTCGCGTCCCACCAGTCAGCGGCGCTGACCCGACCATCAACCAGTGGCGGTCCGCCGAGCTCCTCGGTAGCGGCCACGCTGTCTCTCGTCCGTCAGCTCTCGCGGCCCTTCGATGCACGCAGCTCGTTGCCGCGCACGGCCGACTTGTGCTGCTGTGGCAGGTCGCAGGGGACCTCAGCTGGAGGAGATGGCTCACGGCCGGTTTACGACACGGAGTTCGGCTGGCACATCAGCTTCGCGGCCCTCGTCGCAAGGAGGTCGCCAGCGGGCCCGGTCTAGCGACCGAAAGGGTCGAGGCGTCACCGTCCCACAGAGGAACCGCCTGCGGGGCACGAGGGACGGCGCCGCTCCTCATCGCGGGAAGTGGATCCTGTCGACCGCGTCGCGGCGGCGAGGCGCTGCGGTCATGGGGTGGGTCCTGGCTCCCAGCCGAAGTGGTCGAGGGGCCCGTGGCCGG
>DASROP010000228.1:0-3307 GCA_035646835.1 Actinomycetales bacterium
GGGGCCACCCCGACCGCCAGCAGGTCGGCGCCGAGACCGGAGAGCCCGGAGGAGGCCACCAGGGACACCTTCGGCACCGGTCGGGTCTCGGCAGCAGGGGCGGGACGGCGGGTGGAGCGGGCCACGGGATCAGCCCGCGGCGGTGTTGAGCGCGTTGCCGAGGTCACGGGCCTCGTCCGGGGTCATCTCGACGACGAGGCGGCCTCCACCTTCGAGAGGCATTCGCATCACGATGCCGCGCCCCTCCTTGGTGACCTCGAGTGGGCCGTCGCCGGTCCTTGGCTTCATGGCGGCCATGGGCCGGTCCCCTTCCTGTCAGGTGTCCGTCGTCAGCTGGGACGGCGGTCTGAGCGCGTCCTTCGACGCTCGGGCGTACGGTGATCTGGGCCATTATTCCGTGTTGGTGTCCCGGGACGAAACGGCGGCCCTCGCCGCCGGGCCCGCCGACCCGGCAGGATGGCGCCGTGCACGCCCGCTCAGCGCTCTTCGACGTCTACGGAGACCACCTGCGCCGGCGCGGTGGCGTGGCCCCGGTCGCGGCGCTGGCGCGGCTCCTCGCGCCGCTCGGGATCAGCGTCCCGGCCGTGCGGACGGCGGTCTCGCGGATGGTGCGCCAGGGCTGGCTGGAGCCGGTCGCCACGCCTGACGGTGCGGGCTACCAGCTCACCGACCGCGCCGAACGCCGCCTCGACGCCGCCCACGCCCGGATCTACCGCACCCCCCACGCGGACTGGGACGGCCACTGGCACCTGATCGCCCTGGATCGGCCCGGGGGGCGGGCATCACGTGACCGGTTGGAGGGCGCCCTGCGCCTGCTCGGGTACGCCCCGCTGCACGCCGGCGTGTGGGTGGCGCCTCGCCGCTCCCTGGACCTGCCCGGGACGCTGGCCGCCGAGGGACTCGAGGCGCACGCGTTCTCGGCGCGGCTGGACGGCGACGCCGGCGCCGTGGTGGAACGTGCGTGGGACCTGGGTCCGGTCGCGCAGGCCTACACCTCCTGGACGGCGATGGCTCGCGAGCTCCTTGACGCCGCCGGTGAGTCCCCCGACGACCGCCAGGCGTTCGCCGTCCGCTCCCAGCTCGTGCACGAGTGGCGACTCTTCCTCTTCACCGACCCGGCCCTGCCCGCGGAGCTGCTGCCTCCGGACTGGCCGGGTCACGACGCGGCCGCCCTGTTCGACGAGGCCGCGGCCCGGCTGCGCCCCGGCGCGGACGCCTTCGTCGACGACTGCCTCGACCCGAGCTCACCGCCAGCAGAGGAGACCACGTGACCGAAACGCCACAGCCGTCGGTGCGCTACGAGACCGGGGACGGCGTCGCCACCATCACCCTGAATCGCCCCGATGCCATGAACGCGCTGGACATCGCCACGAAGGTGGTGCTGCGCGACGCCGTGCTGGAGGCGGCCGGCGACGACGGCGTCCGGTGCGTGCTGCTCACCGGCACCGGTCGGGCGTTCTGCGTGGGGCAGGACCTGCGCGAGCACGTCGGGCTGCTGAAGGCGCGCGACGAGTCGCTGTGGACGACGGTGGCCGAGCACTTCAACCCGATGGCGACGGCGCTGGCCACGATGCCCAAGCCGGTGGTCGCCGCCGTCAACGGCGTGGCCGCCGGGGCCGGCGCGTCGCTGGCGATGGCGGCGGACCTGCGGCTGCTGGGCGAGTCGGCCGGCTTCAACATGGCCTTCACCGGGATCGCCCTGTCCGCGGACACCGGCGCGACGTACTGGCTGCCCCGACTGGTGGGCATGCCGAAGGCCCGTGAGCTGCTGCTGATGCCGCGCACAGTGACGGCCGACGAGTGCCTCCAGATCGGTCTCGCGACCGAGGTGGTGGCGGACGACGAGCTGGCCGCTCGGGCCGCGTCGCTGGCCCGCACCCTGGCGGCCGGGCCGACCGCCGCCTTCGCCGCCGTCCGGCGGGCGCTGGCGTACTCGGCGACGCACGACCTGACCGAGTCGCTCGCGCACGAGGCCGAGCTGATGTCGCTGACCGGCGGCACCGCCGACCACGTCGAGGCCGTGGATGCCTTCCTCGCCAAGCGTCCGCCGGTCTTCACCGGCCACTGACCCTTCGTGATCAAGGACCCCGTGCTCGTCAGGAGCGTCATATGGGCAGGCTGATCTACTCGATGATCACGTCGCTCGACGGGTACGTCGCCGACGAGGACGGGCACTTCGACTGGGCAGTCCCGGACGACGAGGTGCACGCCTTCCTCAACGACCTCGAGCGGCCGGTCGGCACGTACCTGTACGGACGACGGATGTACGAGGTGATGGTCGCCTGGGAGACCACGCCCACCGTCGCTGACCAGCCGCCCGGCATTCAGGACTTCGCACGGATCTGGCAGGCAGCGGACAAGATCGTGTACTCCACGACGTTGGAGACGGTGTCCAGCGCCAGGACGCGGATCGAGCGGGAGTTCGACCCTGCGGCGGTACGGCAGGTGAAGGCATCGGTGGACCACGACCTGACGGTCGGCGGGCCAGGTCTCGCGGCGCAGGCGATCTCGGCCTCCTTGGTCGACGAGTGCCACCTGTTCGTCGTGCCCGTCGTGGTGGGTGGCGGCGTTCGCGCCTTCCCCGACCACGTCCACTGGAGGCTCGACCTTCTGGACCAGCGCCGTTTCGACAGCGGCATGGTGTACGTCCGCTACCGCACCACCGGTCCCGGTGCCGGCTGATCGCGCGCTGGCGGTCAGGTACTCCTCGAGCCCGAGACCTCTTACTCACCGCAAGCCGCTCCACGGGCCGGATTCACGCCCCGCAACCGGCTTCCGGTGAGCACGTGGGCTCTCCTGCAACGGCGCCTCGGCCGGATATCGTCGCCGGATGGACTGGACTCTGGAGGTCGTGCTCCTTCCCGTGAGCGACATCGACAGGTCGATCGCCTTCTACCGCGACCAGGTCGGGTTCGCCCTCGACCACGACACCCGCACCGAGCAGATGCACGTCGCGCAACTGACGCCGGTCGGCTCGGGCTGCTCGATCGTGGTCGGGGACCTGCCGTCGCAGAACGAGATGGCGCCCGGCTCGATGCGAGGACTGCAGCTGTGCGTCGCCGACGCCGGCGCGGCCCGGGAGGAGCTGCTGGGTCGTGGGGTCGACGCGAGCGAGATCACCGTCTTCGACGAGCGCGACGGTGGGACGTTCTTCGGTTTCAGCGACCCCGACGGCAACACGTGGGCCGTCCAGCAGCTCAAGGCCAGGGCCACCCAGCCGCTGATCCCGCCGGCGAGCCGCGGACGATTCGGGGCCGACTGAGCCGGGCTGCTCAGCGCCCGGGCAGGTCCGCCTCGCCACTCGTCG
>DASROP010000229.1:0-2029 GCA_035646835.1 Actinomycetales bacterium
GAGCAGCGGCGACACGACATCACCCGCTCGGGGCGTCGGTGCCGGCCGACCTCGTGGCCCGCCGCGCACCGGCCCAGCCAGGGCGCGGCCACTCTCGGGGCCTCCTCGGGAAGGCAACGGGTCGCCGAGCAGCCGATCTCGTGGGCCTTGGCCCGCCACACCGCGTCGTGCCCGTGCCACGGCCCGACGAGCGCGTGGGCGACCTCGTGCAGGACCGTGTCGCGGACCTCGGCCTCGTCGTGCAGGGCAGTGAGCAGGCGGCTGAGACCGATCTGCTTCGTCGCCGCGCGGCACACTCCCGCCCGTGCCTTGGCGCGGTCGAAGACCAGCTCCCAGTCGTCCAGGCCGTGCTCACGCATCAGGGTCGTCGCCATCCCCCAGGCCGCGCTCAGCTCCATGGGACCGACGCTAGGACGAACCCCTGACAGTGAGGGCGTGCGACACGTCGGAGGCGAGCAGGTAGGCACCCTGGACGACGACTGCGGCGCCCGCACCTCGCGCCGCGTCACCGCCCCGGCGAGCCCAGAGCAGACCACCGGCCAGGTAACCGACGTCCGCGAGCGCGTTGGCCCACAGGATCGTCTCGAGCCGGGAACGTCCCAGCGGCCGGTGCCGGGTCGCGGCCCCGTAGGCCGCGATGCCGCCGGCCACCGCGCCCCACAGCAGGCACTGCCGGGCGAAGCCGGTGATCGTGGCGTCGCCGCGCCGCCGTCCGACCACCTCGAGCGCAGCGCCGGCCACGACGCTCGCAGCGGCCCAAGCCCCCAGCTGCTGGGGCAGGCGCCGCTGGATGTCGGACACCGAGGCCATCTCGCCACGATACCGATGTCTTCAACCGCTCACGTCGTCCGACGTGCCGACCGAGAATACGGGGCATGGGGAGACGACGGAGCAACGATGACGGGCAGATCTTCGCCGTCGTGGTGATGGGACTCGTTCTGACTGGGGCTGCCGGCACAGCACGGAGATTCGTCGAGCAGTGGTGGCCCCTGCTCGCGCTGGGCGCGCTCGGGGTGGCCGCGGTCCTGGTGTGGCTGTTCCGCAGACGGCGAGCGCGCGTGCGCGCCGCTGCTGCGCGCCAGTCGCTCCTCGACACGCAGGTTTCCACGACCGACGCCATGACTGGTGGCGAGTTCGAGAACCTCATCGCGCGCCTGCTGACGCGGGACGGGTTCACGGACGTCCGTGTCCTCGGCGGCTCGGGTGACCTCGGGGCCGACGTCACCGCCGCCGATCGTGAGGGCCGCCGTCTGGTCGTGCAGTGCAAGCGCGACGCGCCGCACCGCGGCGTCAGCTCCCCGGACGTGCAGAAGTTCCTCGGCACCGTCTGGGACGAGCACCATGCCGACGTCGCCTGGTACGTGACCACCAGCGGGTTCAGCAAGCCCGCCAGGGAGCTCGCGGCGCGCCGCGGCGTCACCATGGTCGGCCGCCAGCAGCTCGCGGAGTGGATGGTCGGCAGCGCCGCGTCGACCGTGCCCGACGGCGTCTCGGCGACTGCCATCCCGTCGAACAGAGCCCCCCGCGTCGCGGCGCGACCTGGGCGCCCGGTGCTGCGCCGAGCCCTAGCCTTCGTTCCGTTCCTTGCCGCTGCGGCGTTCGTCTTCGACGTGGCCGGGACCCGCTCGATGGCCACCGAGCTGATGACGGACTACGTCGTCGGCAGCACCGAGGATCTGGTCACGGGACCGTAGTGACCGGGTCGGTGTCGAAGGGGCCGACGACGGCGAGCGAGTGCGGACGGGAGTGCAGCTCGGTGGCCAGCTCGCGGACGTCGTCCGCGGTGACGGCCTGGACCCGGCGCAGCGCCTCGTCGAGGTCGATGTACTCGCCGTAGACGAGCTCGGCCTTGCCGAGCCGCGACATCCGCGAACCGGTGTCCTCCATGCCGAGCACGAGCCCGCCGGAGAGCTGGCCGATGCCGCGCTCGAGCTCGTCGTCCGTCACCCCGTCGGTGGCGAGCCGCGCCCACTCCTCGCCGAGCACGCCCACCACCTCGGGGACCTTGGACGGCGCGCAGCCCGCGTAG
>DASROP010000230.1:0-9407 GCA_035646835.1 Actinomycetales bacterium
GGGCGGGCCCACACCACCGCCGGCGGAGCGACGAGAACCAGCCGGTGGCTTGTCGCGATCAGGGTCTCGCCGTCCACGGTGGGCGCGCTGGCGAGCACCCTCTCTCCCTGCTGGCAGTCGACGGCGCGGCGGACGTCGTCCGGCAGCCGGTGCCGTCGTGGCCATCGCACACTCATCTCTCCGCCAAGGCCTGACGGGCCGTTGTCAGCTCGACCACCTTCGCCCAAGCTGCGGATGCCGCAGCAGCGTCACCGCTGCCCTCGAGCCGCTGTGCCCGCCCGCGCAGATCGGCCTCCTGCCGCAGCAGGTCTCGCCGCCGCGAGTCGAGGAGTAGGCGGCGCGAGAGGGTCTCGACGGCCTCACCCGCGCGCAGGAGAAGAGGCGCAACCGCCAACTCCCGCACCAGCGGCCGGACAACGTCCGGCGCCTGGTCGGCGACTTTCTCCACCCAGCCAACGCCAGCGGACGCCGGACCACCCGCGGCCAGAACAGCGTCGTAGAGCACTTTGTGCGCCGGTGACGAGAACGCGTCACCCGTCAGGCGGGCCGCCTCATCGGCGGGCAAGGTCGCTGGCTGCTGCAGGATCATCTGGAGGATCTGCCGTTCGGCCAGGACGACGGGGTCATGCGGACCCGTTGCTAACGCAGGGAGCGATGCCTGCTCAGCGGCGTCTCGGCGGCCGAACCGCTGGACGGCGCCCAACACTTCCGCCTCCGGCATGCCAAGCCATCCGGCGAGCCGCAGCGCATACTGCTTCCGCAGCGGATCGCCGAGCCTCACAACAACGGGTACGGCCGCCTGCAACCCCTGTATGCGGCCCTCCGCGGTATCGAGGTCAAAGCGGCGAACCGATGCCTTGATTGCGAACTCGAAGAGGGGCTGCCGCGACGCCACCAGTGCCTGCACCGCGTCACCTCCGCGCTCTTGTCGCAGCTCGCAGGGGTCCAGGCCGTTCGGCTCCACCGCGACGAACGTGCGCGCGACGAACCGCTGATCCTCGGAAAAGGCACGCAGCGCGGCCTTGCGACCTGCCTCGTCGCCGTCGAACGTGAAGATGACCTCGCCAACGAGAGTGTCGTCGTCCACCAGGAGCCGTTGGATCACCTTTGCGTGGTCGCCGCCGAAGGCGGTGCCGCAGGTGGCGATGGCGGTCGGCACCCCGGAGAGGTGGCAGGCCATCACGTCGGTGTACCCCTCGACGACGACGGCCTGCCGCTGCTTGGCGATCTCCCGCTTGGCCAGGTCGATCCCGTAGAGCACCTGCGACTTGTGGTAGATCGCCGTCTCGGGGGTGTTCAGGTACTTGGGGCCCTGATCGTCCTCCAGCAGCTTGCGCGCGCCGAAACCGACCGTGGCGCCGGTGATGTCGCGGATCGGCCACACCAGCCGTCCCCGGAACCGGTCGTAGCTTCCCCGTTGGCCCTGGCTGAGCAGTCCCGAGGCGAGCAGCTCGTCGCCCGAGAACCCGCGTCCGGTCAGATGCCGTTGCAGGCCGTCCCAGCCCTGCGGCGCGAACCCGACCCCGAACTGCTCGGCGGCGGTCTGGTCGAAGCCGCGCTCGTCCAGGAACTGCTGCCCAGGCGCGGCGCCCGGCGTGGCCAGCTGCTCGCGGTAGAACTCCTCGGCGACCCGGTGCGCGTCCAGCAGCCGCTGCCGGCGTCCGGTGTCCTCCCGACGGCCCGCCCCGCCGCCGGTGTCGTTCTCGTAGCGCAGCTGGTAGCCCAGCCGGCCCGCGAGCCGCTCGACCGCCTCCGCGAACGAGAGGTGGTCGACCTTCTGCAGGAACGTGATGACGTCGCCACCCTCACCGCACCCGAAGCAGTGGTAGAACCCGACCTGCGGCCGGACGTGGAACGACGGCGACCGCTCGTCGTGGAACGGGCACAACCCCTTCATCGAGCCGACCCCGGCGGACTTGAGGGTGACGTGCTCGCCCACGACCTCGTCGATCCGGCTGCGTTCCCGCACCGCCTCGACGTCCTCGCGCCTGATCAGCCCTGCCACTCGCCGGAGTCTAGGTGAGCGAGGCCAGCGCCCGGCCGGGGTCGACCAGAGCCTGGGGATCGACGCGCGCGTGGGACTCGACGAGCGCCTTGACGGCGTCCGCGTCGTCCCAGCCGTTGACGTGCAACGCGGCGGCCACGGCGCCGTCGTCCAGCCAGAACGCGAACCATGACCCGTCGTCCGGGGTCCCTCGCATCACCACCTGCGCCGAGCGGGGGTCGGCCCAGCCCCAGTACTCCGCCCCCGCGTCGTACTGGTCGGTGAAGAAGAACGGGGCCACCGCCCACTCCTCGGTCGCCCCCGCCATCGACCGGCCGGCGAAGGCGCCCTGGTCGTGGGCGTTCGCCCAGTGCTCCACCCGCAGGCGACGCCCCGCCCAGCCGTTGACCGCCGCGGCCACGTCGCCGGCCGCCCAGACGCGCTCGTCATCCGTGCGCAGCCGCGCGTCGACCGCGATGCCGTTGTCGAGCGCCAGGCCCGCCGCCTCGGCCAGCTCGGTTCGCGGCCTGATGCCGACGCCGACGACCACGGCGGACGCCGGCAGCCTCCTGCCGTCCCCCGTCTCGACGGCCTCGACCGAACCGTCGCCGCGCAGGGCGGCCACCGTCGTCCCGGTGAGCAGCTCGACGCCGTGCCCGCGGTGCAGAGCGGCCCAGCGCTCGCCGACCTCGGTGCCCATCACGCGCGACAGCGGTACCGGCTGGGGCTCGACCACGGTGACGTCGACGCCCTTCCCCCGGGCGACGGCCGCGACCTCCAGGCCGATCCAGCCGCCGCCGACCACCACGAGCGGGCCGCCAGCGTCGATGGCGGCGCGGATCGCCTCGCTGTCGGGGGCCGAGCGCAGGTAGTGGACGCCGTCGAGCTCGGCACCGGGCGCGTCCAGGCGTACCGGCGCGCTGCCGGTCGTCAGCAGCAGCTTGTCGTAGGGCATCGCTTCGCCGCCGACGTCCACCGTGGCGTTCTCACGGTCGACGGCGCTGACGGTATGGCCGAGCCTGAGCTCGACGTCGTGCCCGGCGTACCATTCCGCCCCGAGCACCTCGAGCTCCTCCCGGGGGGTGTCGCCGGCGAGGAACCCCTTGGACAGCGGCGGCCGCTCGTACGGGAGTCCCTCCTCCTCCCCCACGAGCACGACGTGGGCGTCGTCACCCGCGGCCCTCAGCGCCTCGACGGCGCGCGCACCGGCGAGACTCGCTCCGACCACGACATAGGTATCAGCCACGTCGCTCACCCTGGCATCGAGTTCGCGGCCCGGCTAGAGCCGACCAGGCGGTCGTGCCAGTCGAGCGCCCGGACGTCGGTCAGGGAGGCGACCTGGTCGACGACGGTGCGCAGCCGGGCGTCGTCGTCTCCTGCCGCGGCGAAGTCGCTGGCGTAGACCGGTTCGAGCGCGTCGGGAGCCCGGTCGGCCAGTGCCCCCACCAGCTCGGTGACCACCTCGGCCTGGCGGTCGTAGACCCGGCGGCGGTCGTCCGCGGTCATCACGAACAGCGCCGCCACCGCCTTGAGGACGCCGATCTCGGTCGCGGTCTGCGCCGGGACGACGAGGTCCGCGGCGTACCGGGTCAGCGGGCCGTCGGGGTTGGAGGTGCGCGTCACTGCTTCGACGGCACCGCAGAAGCGGCCGATCAGCCGGCTCGTCATGTCCTTCAGCGCGGCCTGTCCCCTGCGGCTGCCGTCGACGGCGTCGACCCAGAAGTCGCTGCCGCGCAAGGCCGCCAGCGCCTCGTGCAGCTCGTCGTCCGTGGCCTCCGGCAGGTACCAGGACCGGGCGATCTCGGTCACGTCGCGCCGCCGTCCGGCATCGCGGAGCACAGCGGGGTCGAGCCAGCCGCCCACGACGGCGTCCTCGACGTCATGGACGCTGTACGCGACGTCGTCCGCCAGGTCCATCACCTGGGCCTCCAGGCAGCGGTGGGCCGGCGGCGCCCCCTGGCGCAGCCAGGCGAACACGTCCGCGTCGTCGGCGTAGACGCCGAACTTGGCGCCGCCTCCCGGTGCCTCACCGCTCGCCCAGGGGTACTTGGTGGCAGCGTCCAGGCTGGCCCGGGTCAGGTTCAGCCCGGCGCCGCGGCCGGTGACCGGGTCGGCCACCTTGGGCTCGAGCCTGGTCAGCAGCCGCAGGGTCTGGGCGTTGCCCTCGAAGCCGCCGACCCGCGAGGTCAGGCCCGCGAGCACCCGCTCGCCGTGGTGCCCGAACGGCGGGTGGCCGAGGTCGTGGGCCAGGCACGCGCCCTCCACGACGTCGGAGTCGCAACCGAGCGCCGCCGCCAGCTCGCGCCCCACCTGGGCCACTTCGAGACTGTGGGTCAGGCGGGTCCGGGCGAAGTCGTCCGTACCCGGGCCGACCACCTGGGTCTTGCCGCCGAGGCGCCGGAGCGCGCTGGAGTGCACGATCCGCGCCCGGTCACGGGCGAACTCGCCCCGGGTCGAGCGCTTGGCGGGCTCCTGCACCCAGCGGGCACGGTCGGTGGCGGCGTATCCGGTCACGACGTGAGCCGCTGGTAGAGGTAGTAGAGGTAGGCGGCGGTCTCGCGCGCGGTGTACTTCGTCGCCGACCAGAGCCCGTCGTTGGCCGGGCCGGTGCGCGTGGGCGAGCCGACTGCGTCGATGCCCTGGTCGCCGAGCATCTCGGTGGCCCGCAGCGTGTGCCACGGGTCGGTCACCACCACGGCCGACGTCCACCCCCGCTCGTGCATCACCTCGGCCACCGCGATCATGCTCTCCAGCGTGTCGTTGCCCTCCCCGACCGGCACGATCGCATCGGCGGGGACCCCGAGCGCCTGCAGGTACTCGCTCCCCGCCTCGGCCTCGGTGAAGTTGTCGCCCGGCCGGTTGCCGCCCGTGGTCAGCACCCGAGGGGCGACGCCGTCGGTGAACAGGAGGGCGGAGTGGTCGAGTCGCGCGGTCAGGTACTCCTGCGGCTCCCCGTTGTACTGCGCCGCACCCAGGACGACGATCGTCTCGCTCGCCCGGCGCTCGTCGTCGTTGGCCGCGATCACGATGCGGACAGCGGTGATCACCGCGGCGGCGATCGCCAGCAGCAGGAGCAGGCCGATCAGTCGCCCGACCACCCTGCCGAGTGCGCCCATCGCCGTCCTCTCCGGTGCTGCCTGGTCCCCGCGGTGGCGAGGGTAACCGGCAGCGCGCGTGGGGAGGGTCAGGCCTTTGGTCGGAGCCGGGACGCCGGCCCGTATGCCGCCAGGAAGACGTCGGTGGCGGCGTCCGCCATGCCGTTGAGCTCGCGGGTCGTCCAACCAGTCACCTTCCCGCGGAACATCGCCGTGTCGAGCGGGCTTCCCAGAACGAGGAACGCGAAGTGCCTGGCCGCCACCTCGGGATCGGAGACGGTGAGCTCCCCTCGTTGCGCCAGGCGACCGAAGGTGGTGGCCAGCTGCCGGATCGTCTGCACAGGCGCTCCGTCGTGGTAGGCCCGAGCCAGGTCCGGCAGTCGGCCGGCCTCGCGTACGACCAGCAGACGTCGCCGGAGGAGCTCGCGGGCCGTCACCGCCTTGATGTACCTCCGGGCCAGGTCACGAACGGCACCGGGGACGTCGGCGGCGTCCTCGACCTCTCGGATCTGCGCCTGGAACGGCCGGCTCACACTCGTCACGCCGCCCATCACGATCTCCCGGAACAGGCTCTCCTTGTCCGTGAAGTGCTTGTAGACGGTCTGCTTCGACGCCGAGGCAGCAGCGGCCACCTCGTCCATCGACGTCGCCGCGTACCCCTTGGTCAGGAACAGCTCGGTGGCTGCCGTGACGATCGCGTCGCGCTTGCGCTGGCTCCGCTGCGGGAGCTGGGGTGGCACCTGCTGGACTCCCGTCGTTCCTGGACCGATGAGAACGAGAGTACTGGACGGTCTAGTACTTGTCAGATCATTCACGGCCCGGGTGGCCGGGCCAGGGAAGGACAGGACCCATGTCGGACATCACGCTCAACGGCTCGTCGGTCGAGCGGGCGACCCGCACACCACGGCCACTCCTCGTCGCGGGATCGCTCGCCGGCCCGCTCTACGTCGGGATCGGCACCGTCGAGGCGCTGGCCAGGGACGGCTTCGACATCACCCGGCACTCGCTGAGCCTGCTGGCCAACGGCCCCGGTGGCTGGGTCCACTCGGCGATGCTGGTCGGCACCGGGCTGCTCACCGTGCTGGGAGCGCTCGGCTTGGCACGCTCGATGCCCTCCGACCACCGGTCGGCCTGGGCACCCCGGGGGGTGGGGTTGTTCGGCCTCGGGGTCGCCGTGGCCGGGCTCCTTCGCGCGGACCCGGCGGAGGGCTTCCCGATGGGGACGCCGGACGGTCCTCCGGAGACCGTGACCTGGCACGGCATCGGGCACCTGGTCGCCGGAGGAGTCGGCTTCCTCGGCCTCATCCTCGCCTGTCTCGTCCTGGCGCGCTGGTTCCACCGCCGTCACCGGTCGGGCTGGGCGCGCTTCTCGCTCGTGACCGGCGTCTACTACCTGGTCTCCTTCGCCGGTATCGCCTCCGGCGCCGGCAGCGCGGCCGTCAACATCGCGTTCACGGTCGCAGTCGTCCTCGGCTGGCTCTGGGTCACGGTGCTGCTGGGTCGCGCCGGCCGGGACGGGGGCCTGCGATGAGGTTCCGGGCCGAGCTGGAGTCGAGCGGCAAGACCGCCGCCGGGTTCGAGGTACCCGAGGCGATCGTCGAGGAGCTCGGCGGAGGCAGGCACCCGAAGGTCGCCGTGACCGTCAACGGCTACTTGTTCCGTACCTCGATCGCACGGATGGGTGACCGGTACCTCCTCGGAGTCAGCGTCGAGCGCCGCCGGGCCGCGGGCGTCTCGGCCGGCGACGTGCTCGAGGTCGACGTGGAGCTCGACACCGCGCCGCGGGAGGTCGACCTCCCGGACGACCTCGCGGCGGCGCTGGACGCCGAGCCCGCCGCCAAGGCGTTCTGGAACACGCTGTCGTACAGCAAGCAGCAGTGGCACGTCCTGCAGGTGACGGGCGCGAAGAAGACCGAGACGCGGGCGGCGCGGTTGGCCAGGTCGGTCGAGCTCCTCCGCGAGCGCCGAGCCCGCTGACGACACCGGGCCCCGGCTCAGCCCCCGCTGACGGACACTTCGGCGTCGCGGACGGCGTCCAGCGCAGCCGCGTCGGTCTCGCGGTCGGTGAGCCAGCCGTCGGGCAGCGCGACCCGCTTGGCGCCGACCGTGCGGCCGCGCGGACCCTCGGCCGGCTCGCCCGGGTGCGGCTGGTCGAGGTCGAGGCCGGCGATCCGCTCGTCCAGCTCGGTGAGGCTCGAGACGAGCCCGAAGGCCGCCCTCGCCTCGTGCCCGACCGCGTAGCCCTTGAGGTACCACGACATGTGCTTGCGCATGTCGCGGCAGCCGCGGGCCTCGTCGCCGTAGTGCTCGACCAGCAGGGTCGCGTGGTGCCGCATCGTCGCGGTGACCTCGCGCAGGGTCGGCGTGACCCGCTCCGGCCGGCCGGCGAAGGCAGCGGCGAGGTCGGCGAAGAGCCACGGTCGGCCGAGGCACCCACGGCCGACCACGACGCCGTCGCAGCCGGTGGCGGCCACCATCGCGACGGCGTCCTCGGCGCTCCAGATGTCCCCGTTGCCCAGCAGCGGCACCTCGGTGACGACCTCGCGCAGCCGGGAGATCGCGTCCCAGTCGGCGACACCGCCGTAGTAGTCGGCGGCGGTGCGGGCGTGCAGGGCGACCGCCGCGGCGCCCTCCGCCTGGGCCGCCCTGCCGGCGTCCAGGTAGGTGAGGTGGTCGGCGTCCACGCCCTTGCGCATCTTGACCGTGACGGGGATTCTGCCCGCGGCGCGGACAGCCTCGCGGACGATGGCCGCGAACAGGTCCGTCTTCCAGGGCAGTGCGGCGCCGCCGCCCTTGCGGGTCACCTTCGCGACCGGGCAGCCGAAGTTGAGGTCGACGTGGTCGGCGCGGTCCTCGTCGACGAGCATCCGTACGGCGTCCCCGACGGTCTTGGGGTCGACCCCGTAGAGCTGCACGCTGCGGGGGCTCTCGGCGACGTCGTGGGTGATCAGCCGCATCGACTCGGCGCTGCGCTCGACCAGCGCTCTCGACGTGACCATCTCGCTGACGTAGACGCCGCCGGGGCCGAACTCGCGGCAGACCCGCCGGAACGCCTGGTTCGTGATGCCGGCCATCGGCGCCAGGACGACGGGCATGCCCAGCTCGTGGGGCCCGATCCTCATGGCTGGTGGATCCGGAGGGCTGTGTGGCGGGCGATCACGTCGAAGTCACGGTCGCGGTGCAGGACCGGGACGTCGTTGCGGATCGCGACGGCGGCGATGACGCAGTCCAGCGAGGAACGGGGAGTGAAACCGTTGCGGCGGCATGCTCGGTAGATCGCGGCCCCGCCTTCAACGTCGACGGGGGACTCCTGATGCAAGAGCGTGCCGAGCGCCAGCAGGTCAGCCAGCCGGTTGGCCGCCTCCTCGTTCGTCGGGCCGACCAGCACCTCCAGCACCACGGCGTCGGTCGTGGCCATCTCGCCGCTTCGGATCAGGGCGTCGACGGCGTCGGCCGCCGGACCGGGCCGGTCGCGGAGGTACTCGATCCACGCCGACGTGTCGACCAGGACGGTCACTCGCCATCCCACATCTTACGAAGCTGACGCCCCTCGCTCTCCCGCATCGCGTCCAGGTCGCCGTCCCAGCCCACTCCTCGCATGGCCAGCGCCTCCTCGATGCTCATGGGCTCTCGGTGGACCTTGCGCAGGGCGAAGTCGACCGCCTCCTTCTTCGTGCGCAGGCGATAGCGGCTCATCACGCCCGCGATCAGGTCGTCGTCGATGTCGATGTTGGTGCGACTCACATACACCACGATACACCTGAGAGTGTCTACGCAGCCGTCGCCGGTGGCTCGGGGCGGGGACGCGCGCCCCCGGTGGCTCGCAGGCCCAGCCAGGCCACCAGCTCGACCAGCCAGAAGACGAGCAGGGCAACCTGGACGACGAGGGCCGGGACCGCGACGAAGGCCAGCGAGATCGGGGCGACCAGAAGGTAGGCGAGCCAGTCCCTCGGGGTGGCCCCGCGCATCAGGCTCGCGGTGCGGACGGCGGCCCACATCATCCAGCGCCGGGGGATGCTCACGCCGAGCTCGCGCATCGCCCGGCGGAAGAGGCCGTCGGCGTCGTTCTTGGTCACGTCGTCCTGCCGCCAGAGGAAGTCGTGCAGGATCGCCGCCTTGGTGTAGGCGCCGTAGCGCGGCAGCAGCCACGTGACCACGCGCGGCACCGAGGCGAAGTCGGTGACGAACCCGGCCGGCACCGTGAACGTGTCGGTGTTGCCGCGGTAGGTGAGCGGCTCGTCGAGCTGCCACCGGACGGCGTCGACCACCCGCACCACCACGTCACCGATGAAAGCCACCCGCTCACCCTCCCACCCCCTCCTGAGCAC
>DASROP010000231.1:0-13468 GCA_035646835.1 Actinomycetales bacterium
CACGGCGACAAGGTCATCCTCGACGACGTGACCCTCTCGTTCCTCCCCGGCGCCAAGATCGGCGTCCTGGGGCCGAACGGTGCGGGCAAGTCGAGCGTGCTGAAGATCATGGCCGGCCTCGACCAGCCGTCGAACGGTGAGGCACGGCTGTCGCCCGGCTACTCCGTCGGCATCCTGATGCAGGAGCCCGAGCTGGACGAGACCAAGGACGTCCTGGGCAACGTCGAGGAGGGCCTGGGGGAGACCAAGGCCAAGCTCGACCGTTTCAACGAGATCTCGGCGCAGATGGCCGACCCGGACGCCGACTACGACGCCCTGCTCGCGGAGATGGGTGAGCTGCAGGAGGCGCTGGACCACGCCGACGCGTGGGACCTCGACTCCCAGCTCGAGCAGGCGATGGACGCGCTGCGCTGCCCACCCGGCGACGCCGACGTGTCGGTGCTCTCCGGTGGTGAGCGCCGCCGGGTCGCCCTGTGCAAGCTGCTGCTCTCCAGGCCCGACCTGCTGCTGCTCGACGAGCCGACCAACCACCTCGACGCCGAGAGCGTGCAGTGGCTCGAGCAGCACCTGGCGAAGTACTCCGGCGCCGTCCTGGCCGTGACGCACGACCGGTACTTCCTCGACAACGTGGCCGAGTGGATCCTCGAGCTCGACCGGGGCCGGGCCTTCCCCTACCAGGGCAACTACTCGACGTACCTGGAGAAGAAGGGCGAGCGGCTCGCCGTCCAGGGAAAGAAGGACGCCAAGCTCGCGAAGCGGCTCTCCGACGAGCTGGAGTGGGTGCGGCAGAACGCGAAGGGCCGCCAGACCAAGTCGAAGTCGCGCCTGGCCCGCTACGAGGAGATGGCGACCGAGGCGGAGCGCACCCGCAAGCTGGACTTCGAGGAGATCCAGATCCCGCCGGGCCCGCGCCTGGGCACCAAGGTGATCGAGGTCGAGAAGCTTAAGAAGGGCTTCGGCGACCGCGTCCTCATCGACGGGCTGTCGTTCACGTTGCCGCGCAATGGCATCGTCGGGGTGATCGGCCCCAACGGCGTGGGCAAGACGACCCTGTTCAAGACGATCGTGGGGTTCGAGAAGCCGGACGACGGCGTCGTCGACGTGGGCGACACGGTCAGCATGTCGTACGTCGACCAGGGCCGTGGCGGCCTCGACGGCTCCAAGAACGTCTGGGAGCTGGTCTCCGACGGGCTCGACTACATCAAGGTCGGCAACGTCGAGATGCCGTCGCGGGCGTACGTCGGGGCCTTCGGGTTCAAGGGGCCCGACCAGCAGAAGCCGGCGCGGGTGCTCTCCGGTGGGGAGCGCAACCGGCTGAACCTGGCGCTGACGCTCAAGGAGGGGGGCAACCTGCTGCTGCTCGACGAGCCGACGAACGACCTGGACGTCGAGACGCTGGGCTCCCTGGAGAACGCGCTGCTGGAGTTCCCCGGCTGCGCCGTCGTGATCAGCCACGACCGGTGGTTCCTCGACCGGGTGTGCACCCACATCCTCGCGTGGGAGGGCAGCGACTCCGACCCCGGGCGCTGGTACTGGTTCGAGGGCAACTTCGAGTCCTACGAGCAGAACAAGATCGAGCGCCTCGGCATCGACGCCGCCCGCCCGCACCGCGTCACCTACCGCAAGCTCACCCGCGACTGACCGTGATCAAGCACTTCGATCCCCCAACCCGGGATCGAAGTGCTTGATCACGGGAGGGAGGCGGTGGGGAGGCGGAGCATGCCCTCCTGGGCGACGGAGGCGACGAGCCGCCCGTCCTGGGTGAACATCCGACCGGCCCCGAGGCCGCGGGCGCCGGACGCCGACGGGCTGGTCTGCACGTAGAGCAGCCACTCGTCCGCCCGCGCCGGCCGGTGCCACCACATCGCGTGGTCGAGGCTCGCCGGCTTCAGGCCGGGCGTGGCCCAGGTGACGCCGTGCCGCCGCAGCACCGACTCCAGCAGCGTGTAGTCGCTGGCGTAGGCGAGCACGGCGCGGTGCAGCAGCGGGTCGTCCGACGGGATCGGCGCCACGGTACGGATCCAGACGGCCTGCCTGGCTCGTCGGTCGTCGTCCGCCTGCCAGTAGACGGGCCGCTGCACGTGCCGGACGTCGATCGCCCGGCCCCGCGACCAGTACTGCGCGGCAGGGTGGTCGATGTGTCCGAGCAGGTCGAACGTCGTCGGCAGGTCCTCCGGGGCCGGGACGTCGGGCATCTCGTCGCCGTGGTCGAGGCCCGGGGCCTCCTCCTGGAAGGACGCGATCATCGACAGGATCGGCCGGTCGTCCTGCAGGGCGTGCACACGCCGGGCGGTGAACGAGCGGCCGTCCCGCAGCCGCTCGACCGCGAACGTGATCGGTTCGCGGTCGTCCCCGGGCCGGAGGAAGTAGCCGTGCATCGAGTGCACCAACCGGTCACGGGGCACCGTCAGGCCAGCGGCCATGATCGTCTGCCCGAGAACCTGACCGCCGTAGACGCGGCCATGAGGCTGCTTCTGGCTGTCGCCGACGAACACGTCCTGACCGCCGTCGTCCACGCCCTTCGGCCTCAGGTCGAGCACCCCCAGCAGTCGTTCGAGCAGCTGCACCGGGTCCGGCGCCTCGGCCTCGACGGTCACGTGACCTCCCGGTCGTCGTCGGTGCCCTCGTTCGGTGGCGTGACCTCGGCGCCAAGCATCCGCAGCGCCAGGTCGGCGTAGATCCGGCCGAGCCGGGTCGGGCTCTCGGCGCCCGCCGGGTCGTACCAGCGCGCCACGTCGACGGCGAGCGAGAGGATGGCACGGGTCGCCTGGCGAGGGTGCGGAGTGGTCAACGTGCCGGCAGCGACGCCGCGGCGCACCTCCCGTTCGACCAGCCGCTCGAGCTCGCGCCGCAGCGCGGTGACGACGGCGCGGTCGTCGGGGTCGAGCGACCGCAGCTCGTACTGCACCACCCGGGCCACGGTGTGGTGCTCGGCGTGCCAGGCGACGAACGCCGCGACCAGCGCGTGCAGCCGGCGCGGCGACTCGCCCGGCAGCGCGAGGGTCCGCTCGACGATCCGCAGCGCCGCCTCGTGCCCCACCCGCGAGAGGTGGCCCAGCAGGGCCGCCTTGGAGGGATAGTGCACGTACAGGCCGGCCGGCGACAGTCCCGCGCGCGTGGCGATGTCGCGCGTCGTCGTCGCGTGGTACCCGCGCTCGGCGAAGGAGTCGACCGCGGCCCCGAGCAGCCGCCGCGCCGGCGCGGGGAGGTCGCTGCCGGCGTCCGGGGTGAACAGGTCCTCCGTCGTGACGGTGCCCTTGACAGCCGCTCGCCGAGGCGGCGAGGCTGCCCTGAGCAAGCGCTTAGTCACACCGCCGACGCTATACCCCACCGCCCTGCTGGAGAAAGGTCCGAACCCGTGCGCCGCACCCTCTTCGACGCCGAGCACGAGGCGCTGCGCGCGAGCGTCTCGGAGTTCCTCGACCGGCACGCACGCCCGCGGATGGAGGAGTTCGCCGAGGCCCGGGCCCTGCCGCGTGACCTGTGGATCGAGGCGGGCAAGCAGGGCCTGCTCGGCCTGATGGTTCCCGAGCAGTACGGCGGCGGCGGTGCGACCGACTGGCGCTTCACCGTGGTCGTGGCCGAGGAGCTGTCGAAGCTGTCGGCGGCCGTGTCGTCCTGCATCGGCATCCACTCCGACGTCGTCGCCCCGTACCTGCTCGAGCTGACCACCGAGGAGCAGAAGCGGCGGTGGCTGCCGCCCTTCTGCACGGGCGAGATGGTCACCGCGATCGCGATGACCGAGCCCGGCGGCGGATCCGACCTCGCCGCCCTGCGGACGACGGCGGTGGTCGACGGCGACGACTACGTCCTCAACGGCTCCAAGACCTTCATCACCAACGGGTACAGCGCCGACCTGGTGCTGGTGGCCGCGCGTACCGACCCGACGAAGGGGTCCAAAGGCATCACTCTCTTCGCCGTGGAGGACGGCATGGCGGGTTTCACGCGCGGGCGCAAGCTCGACAAGGTCGGCCAGGTCGAGTCGGACACCGCCGAGCTGTTCTTCGACAGCGTGCGGGTGCCGTCGTCCAACATCGTCGGTGACATCGACCGTGGATTCATCCACATGATGGAGAACCTGGTGCAGGAGCGTGTGGGCGCCTCGGTGAGCAACATCGCGAACGCGAGCCAGATCTTGAGCGAGACGATCGAGTACGTCAAGGAGCGCAAGGCGTTCGGGCAGTCGGTGGGATCGTTCCAGCACAACAAGTTCAAGGTGGCCGAGCTGGTCACCGCGGTCGACGTCACGCAGGCGTTCGTCGACGCGTGCGTGCTGCAGCACTGCGCCGGCGAGCTCTCCGCCGTCGATGCCGCCAAGGCCAAGTGGTGGTCGGCGCAGGTGCAGAACGACGTTCTCGACGAGTGCGTGCAGCTGCACGGCGGGTACGGGTACATGACCGAGTACCGCGTGGCCCGGGCCTGGCGCGACGCCCGGGTGACCAAGATCTGGGCGGGCTCGAACGAGATCATGAAGGAGCTCATCGGCCGGGACCTCGGCCTGTGAAGGGACTGCGGGGCAAGGCCGCGGTCATCACCGGCGCCAGCCGTGGGATCGGCCTGGCCATCGCGGCGCGGCTCGTCGACGAGGGAGCGCGCGTGTGCCTGACGGCGCGCAACCGCGAGGCCCTCGACGAGGCGGTCGCAGGGCTCGGCGGGCCGGAGCACGCCATCGCGGTGCCCGGCAAAGCCGACGACGTCGAGCACCAGCACGCCGCCGTCGCGGCCACCGTGGAGACCTTCGGCTCGTGCGACCTGCTGGTCAACAACACCGGGATCAACCCGGTGTACGGGCCGCTCGTCGACATCGACCTCGGCGCCGCGCGCAAGATCCTCGAGGTGAACGTGCTGGGCGCGCTGTCATGGGTGCAGCAGGCGCACGCAGCATGGATGGGTGCCCACGGCGGTGCCGTCGTCAACGTCGCCAGCATCGCCGGGATCCAGCCCGCGCCGGGGATCGCCTTCTACGGCATCAGCAAGGCGGCGATGTGCCACCTGACGTCGTCCCTCGCCGTCGAGCTGGGGCCGGGCATCCGCGTCAACGCCGTGGCACCGGCGATCGTCAAGACCCGCTTCGCGACGGCCCTCTACGAGGGACGTGAGGAGGAGGTGGCGTCGTCCTACCCGCTCAAGCGGCTCGGCGTCCCGGACGACGTCGCCGGCGTGGTCGCCTTCCTCCTCTCGGACGACGCGGGCTGGGTGACCGGCCAGACCATGGTCGTCGACGGCGGCGTCACTCAGGCAGGTGGGCTCGGGTGAGCATGCAGGCGCTGCAGGTCGTCCGACACGGCACGCCGTCCGAGGCCGTGGAGATGCGCGAGGTCGACGTGCCCACCCCGGGCGCCGGCGAGGTGCTGGTGCGGGTGCACGCGACGGCCCTGAACTTCCCCGACGTGCTCCTCGCTGCCGGGCGCTACCAGGTGCGTCCCGAGCTGCCGTTCACGCTGGGTATCGAGATGTGCGGCACCGTCGTCGCGGCGGGTGACGGCGGGGAAGAGGGCCTGGTCGGACGGCGCGTCGTCGGTATGTCGTCGCTGCCGCACGGCGCCCTCGCCGAGTACGCGATCGCCCCGGCAGGGATGGTCGTCGAGGCGCCGGCGGGGCTCGACGACGCGGAGGCGGCGTCGTTCTACGTCGCCTACCAGACCGGGTGGTTCGGGCTGCACCACCGCGCCCGCCTCCGGGAGGGCGAGACCCTGCTCGTGCACGCGGCGGCCGGCGGTGTGGGGAGCGCCGCCGTCCAGCTCGGCAAGGCGGCCGGTGCCCGCGTCGTGGCCGTCGTGGGCGGTGAGGCGAAGGCGGAGGTCGCTCGCGGGCTGGGCGCCGACGACGTCGTCGACCGGACCGCCGGTGACCTCGTCACCTCGCTCAAGGCCGTGATCGGCCACGGTGGCGCCGATGTCGTGTACGACCCGGTCGGCGGGGAGTCCTTCGTCGCGTCGACGAAGGTGATCGCCTTCGACGGGCGCATCGTGGTCGTCGGCTTCACGAGCGGCGAGTTCGCCCAGGCCGCCACGAACCATCTGCTGGTCAAGGGGTACGGCGTCCTCGGCCTGCACTGGGGGCGCTACCAGGAGCTGGCGCCGCAGCTGGTGCGCGAGGCCCACGCCGAGCTGAGCGCTCTGGCCGACTCCGGCGCCGTGCGTCCGTTGGTCTCCCGGCGGCTGGCCCTCGTGGACGCCGTCGACGGGCTCACCGACCTGGCCGCCGGCCGGACGACCGGCCGGGTCGTCGTCGAGGTCGGTGATGGCTGAGGCGCTGGCGCTGGCGGGCGCGGGCGTCGTCGTCACCGGTGGCGCGTCGGGGATCGGGGCCGGCCTGGCCCGGGCGTTCGCCGAGCGCGGCGCGCGCGTCGTCGTCAGCGACCGTGACCTCGACGGCGCCCGCCGGGTGGCCGCGGACCTCGACGGCCTGGCTGTTGCTGCCGACGTCGCGGACCCCGCAGCCGTCGCCGCCCTGGTGGCAGCGTCTCGCGAGCACCTCGGCGAGGTGGACCTGTTCTGCGCCAACGCCGGCGTCGCCGGTGCGGACTGGCGCCAGGCGATCGACGTCCACGTGATGGCGCACGTCTGGGCCGCCGAGGCGCTCCTTCCCGCGTGGCTCGAGCGTGGGCGTGGGCACTTCCTGTCGACGGTCTCGGCGGCCGGCGTGCTCACCATGCTCGGCAGCGCGCCGTACGCGGTGAGCAAGCACGCGGCGCTGGCCTACGCCGAGTGGCTTCGTGCGACGTACGACCACCGCGGCGTGACCGTGCAGGCGCTGTGCCCGATGGGGGTGCGCACCCCACTGCTGGCGGAGTCCGGCGACGTCGGCAGGCTGCTGATGTCGCAGGACGCCATCGACGTAGCCGATGTGACGGCACTCGTGCTGGAGGCGTTGGCCGACGGGCGCTTCCTGGTGCTGCCGCACCCCGAGGTCGCCGACCACGAGCGGGCGCGCGCGGCCGACCGTGATGCGTGGCTGGCGGGCATGAACCGCCTCCAGCAGAAGCTCGAGTAGTCCCCCGAGTTGATCAAGGACCCCATGCCCACCCGAGCTTGAAGTCCTTGATCAACGCGGGTTGGCGGGGATCAGCGGTAGCGCTTGAGCTCGCGGCGGGCCAGCGACATGCGGTGCACCTCGTCGGGGCCGTCGGCGAGGCGCAGGGTGCGGGCGGCCACCCAGAGCTCGGGCAGGATCGTGTCCTGGCAGACACCCATCCCGCCGTGCACCTGGATGGCGTCGTCGACGATGTCCTGAACGAGCCGGGGCACGGCGATCTTGATGGCCTGGATCTCGGTGTGTGCGCCGCGGTTGCCGACGGTGTCCATCAGCCAGGCGGTCTTGAGCACCAGCAGCCTCGCCTGCTCCAGACCGACACGGGCCCGGGCGATCTGCTCGCCCACCACGCCCTGGTCGGCGATCGGTCGGCCGAACGCCACCCGCGACAACGCCCGGCGGCACATCAGCTCCAGGGCCCTCTCGCCCATCCCGATCAGCCGCATGCAGTGGTGGATGCGGCCGGGCCCCAGCCGCGCCTGGGCGATCGCGAACCCCTTGCCCTCACCGGCGATCATGGCCGACGCCGGCACGCGCACGTCGTGGAACGCGACCTCCGCGTGCCCGCCGTGCGAGGCGTCATCGAACCCGAACGTGTGCAGGCCGCGCACCACCTCCACCCCCGGGGCGTCGCGCGGCACCAGGATCATCGACTGCCGCTCGTGCCGCGGCGCGTCGTCGTCCGACGCGGACCGCCCCATCACGATGAAGATCTCCGCGCGCGGGTCCATCGCCCCGGTCGACCACCACTTGCGGCCGGAGACGACGTACGAGTCGCCGTCCCGCCTGATCGCCGTCGTGATGTTCGTCGCGTCGGAGGAGGCGACGTCCGGCTCCGTCATGCAGAACGCCGACCGGATCTGACCGTCCAGCAACGGTTTCAGCCAGCGGTCCTGCTGCTCGGGGGTGCCGAACTCGACCAGCACCTCCATGTTGCCGGTGTCGGGCGCGGAGCAGTTGAGGGCCTCCGGGGCCAGCGAGGGGGAGCGGCCGGTGATCTCCGCGAGCGGCGCGTACTGCAGGTTCGTCAGCCCAGCGCCGAGATCAGGGTGCGGCAGGAAGAGGTTCCACAGCCCGCGTGACCGCGCCTCGGTCTTGAGCTCGGAGACGACCGGGGGGCGCCCCCACGGGTCGCCGTCCGCCCGGGCGGCGGCTACCTGCTCGACGAGCACCGGCTCGGCCGGCAGCACGTGCGAGGCCATGAAGTCCTCGAGCCGGGAGGCGAGGTCGGTCGTCGTCGGGTCGGGTGCGAAGTCCATCAGGGCAGGGCCTCCAGTCCGGCGTCCACGAGAGGGGGAACGAGCTCGCCGATCCGGTCGAACCCGGCTCCGGTCGTCTGACCCTGGGTGAACCGGTAGTGGATCCCCTCGAGGATCACGGCGATCTTGAAGTAGCCGAACGCGGTGCACCAGGGCAGGGCCCGCAGGTCGGCCTCGTCGAGCCCTCGCGCCGCCGCGTAGCGGGCGACCAGCGCGTCGCCGGCGGGGAACCCCGAACGCGGCCCCACGCCGTCCGCGATCGGGTTCGGCAGGGACCCGAGCCCGTCCCAGTAGGCGAGCAGCAGCCCGAGGTCGGCGAGCGGGTCACCCAGCGTCGACATCTCCCAGTCGAGGACCGCGGCCACGTCGAAGGTGTCCGGGTCGAGCACGAGGTTGTCGAGGCGGTAGTCGCCGTGGACGATGCCGGCCCGCGCCGTCGAGGCCGGGTCCGAGGGCACGCTCGCCGAGAGCCGGACGCGCAGGGTGTCGATGCCGACGATGCGACGGCTGCGGCTGCGGTCGAGCTGCTGGCCCCACCTCTTGACCTGACGGCCGAGGAAGCCCTCGGGGTGGCCGAACTCCTCCAGGCCCACCGACGCCGGGTCGACGTCGTGCAGCCGGGCGAGGGTGTCCATCATCTGGTCGGCGATGAGCCGGCGCTGCGAGCCGAAGCAGCGGCTCACCTCGGCGCGGCCGCGCAGGATCAGGCCCTCGACGCGCTCCATCACGTAGAAGGGCGCGCCGATCACGTCGCGGTCGGCGCAGCTGGCGACCACCCGCGGTACCGGCACCGCGGTGGCGGCAAGGGCCGACAGCACGGTGACCTCCCGGCCCATGTCGTGGGCGGTCGCGAGCACGTGGCCCAGCGGTGGACGGCGCAGCACCCACGCGTGCTCGCCGGCGTCCAGACGGTAGGTGAGGTTCGAGCGGCCTCCGGCGATCAGCTCGGCGGAGACCTCGCCGTCATGCAGGTGCTCGGCCGCCAGCCACGTCCGCAGGGCTGCGAGGTCGAGACCGGGAAGGTCGTCGTCCGCGGGCACGTCGTCAACGCTACCCGCTGCTTCCTCGAACGTTCAGGCGATCTTCAGCGCGGCGGGCCAGGATGATCACGTGCGCGTGCTGGTGGTCGAGGACGAGGGTCGACTCGCGGCGGGCCTGCGGGACGGGCTGGAGGCCGAGGGTTTCGCCGTCGACCTCGCCGTGACCGGCACGGACGGTCTCTGGATGGCGCGGGAGCTGCCCCACGACGTGATCGTGCTCGACGTGATGCTGCCCGGGGTGGACGGCTTCACGATCTGCCGCGCCCTGCGTGCGGAGGGGGTGTGGACGCCCATCCTCGTGCTGACCGCCAAGGACGCGGAGCGCGACGAGGTCGACGCGCTGGACTCCGGGGCCGACGACTACCTGACCAAGCCGTTCTCGCACGCCGTCCTGCTGGCCCGGATCCGGGCGTTGCTGCGCCGCGGATCCGTCGAGCGGCCCGTCGTCCTCGAGGTCGGCGACCTGCGGCTGGACCCGGCGACCAAGAGCGTGACGCGCGGTGGCGTCGGGGTCTCGCTGACACCGCGGGAGGTGGCCCTGCTGGACTACCTGATGCGCAACGCCGGCCAGGTGGTGTCGAAGCGGGAGATCCTCGACCACGTCTGGGACGACCACTTCGAGGGGGACCCGAACATCGTCGAGGTGTACGTCCGTCACCTGCGCAACAAGCTCGACCGGCCGTTCGGGCGTGAGTCCATCGCGACCGTGCGCGGCTTCGGGTACCTGCTGGGAGACGGCGGTGGCTGACGTGCCACGACGACGCCTCCCCGGTGGGGTGCGCCTGCGAACCACCGCAGGGGCGGTCGCCGTGGTCGGTGTGGCCCTGCTGATCGGGAGCGTGGCGCTCGTGAGCCTCCTGGCCGACAGCCTCGAGCAGGGGGTGATCGCCACCAGTGAGGCTCGTGCCCTGCAGGTCGCGGCAGGTCTCGAGTCGGGCGGCGAGGTCGGGCCGCTGACGACCGACGACGAGGAGGAGCTGATCCAGGTCATCGACGCCGACGGCGACGTCATCGCGTCCAGTCGCAACGTCGACGGCCTGGGGCCGGTCGCATCACTCGAGCCCGGAGACAGCACGGAGGTCGAGGTCCCTCGGCTCGACAACGGCGAGTTCGTGGTCGTGGCAGAGGGGGACGGCGGGACGACGGTTCTCGTGGCGAGCTCCCTGGAGGAGGTGACGGAGTCGACCCAGGCGCTTGTCCGCCTGCTCGCCGTGGGCCTGCCGCTGCTGCTCGCCGTCGTCGCTGCCACCACGTGGGCAGTCGTCGGCCGCGCCCTCGCCCCGGTCGCGGCGATCCGTGCCGAGGTGGACGAGATCTCCGCGTCCGCCTTGCACCGCCGCGTCCCGGTCCCGCCGAAGGACGACGAGATCTCCCGGCTGGCGACGACGATGAACCGCATGCTCGGGCGGGTGGAGGCGGCCCACACCCGCCAGGGCCAGTTCGTCTCCGACGCGTCCCACGAGCTGCGCTCTCCGGTCGCCAGCACCCGGCAGCACGCCGAGGTCGCGCTCGCCCACCCGGCCCGGACGTCGGTCGAGGCGCTCGCTCGCACCGTGCTGGCCGAGAATGCCCGCGTCCAGCTGCTGGTGGAGAACCTGCTGCTGCTCGCGCGCGCCGACGAGGGCGGCGGGCCGGCCGCGACCGAGGCGGTCGACCTCGACGACATCGTGCTCGAGGAAGCCCGCCGGGTCCGTGCCGGCGTGTCGGTCGACGTCGATGTCTCCGCCGTGTCCGCGGGGCGCGTCCGCGGCGTCCGGGGCCACCTGCGCAGCCTCGTCGCTAACCTGCTGGACAACGCGGCACGGCACGCGCGGGGTCGGGTCCGGGTCAGCCTTCAGGAGGAGCCCGACCACGTGGTCCTCCGCGTCGACGACGACGGACCGGGCATCCCGCCGTCCGACCGGTCGAAGGTCTTCGACCGCTTCGTCCGGCTGGACGACGCGCGCGGCCGCGACCACGGCGGCAGCGGCCTGGGCCTGGCGATCGTCGCCGAGGTGGCCCGCGTGCACGGCGCGACCGTCGACGTGACCGAGTCCCCGGCCGGCGGGGCGCGTCTCGAGGTGCGGTTCCCGTTGCTCGACGCGTGACGGCGTTCAGGGGTCGTTCAGCACCGATCCGCAAGTGTGGTCGAGAGCATCGGGGCGGACGCCGGTCCCACGTGACGAGAGGCAGGTCGAGATGACGCGCACGAGCAAGTGGATCGTCGGGGGTGCCGTGTTCCTGGCGGCGACCGGCGCGAGCGCCGGGGTCGCCCTGGGAGCCGGCGGCACGGCGGACGACACCGACCCGCCCGACCAGCAGCTCACCGGCACGGACCTCGACCGTGCCTCCGAGGCGGCGCTCGCCGAGACCGGTGGTGGCACCGTGGTCGACAGCGAGGCGGGGGACGACGGGGCGGCGTACAGCGTCGAGATCCGGCGCGACGACGGCACGGAGGTCGAGGTGGACCTGGACCAGGACTTCGCCGTCACCGGCCAGGAGACGGACGACGACAACGAGCCCGACGACGACGACGGGCCCGACGACGACTGAGCGCCTCAAGGCGCGACGCCGCCGAGCCGATTCAGTCGGTGAGGAGGTGTCGTGCGATGACCGTCTACGTGGACCCAGCCGTGACGGCGCCGACCCTCCACGCGCTCGCCCCGGACTGGCCGCTGCTGACCTGCGACGGCCCCGTCGACGAGCTGCACGCGTTCGCCCTCTCCATCGGCGTCGGGCGGGGCTGGTTCAGCGCCCACCCGGACCCGTCGTACGCGCTGACGCCCCCGGCCCGTGAGCGCGCGGTGGCTGCCGGGGCCCGGCCCGCCCTGAGGCTTCTGCCCCGGCAGCGCACCGCGCGGATGCCGGGGCGCTCCCGGCCGGCCTGAGCCGCGCGTTGCCGGCGCAGGGCTGATGTGCGCGAGGATGTCGCCATGCCTCGTCAACGCATCTCGACCCCGCTGCGCTGGTCGGACATGGACGCCTACGGGCACGTCAACAACGTGGTCTTCCTCCGCCTGCTCGAGGACGCGCGCGTCGTCGCCTTCCACGGCCACGACAGCGACGACGGCGGCAACGTCGTCGAGACCGGGCTGCTGGTCGCCCGGCACGAGATCGACTACCTCCGCCCGCTGCACTACCGCCCCGAGCCGGTCGCGATCGACCTGTGGGTGACCGACCTGGGCGCCGCCAGCTTCGAGATGAACTACGAGGTGCTGGACGACGTGGGCCCGGACGGCACGGGCGGCCCGGTGGTCTACGCGCGGGCCGAGTCGACGATGGTCGTCTACGACCTGGAGGCCGAGCGGCCGAGACGGTTCACGGCGGCCGAGCGGGGGCGTCTGGAGGCGTGGCGCGACGCGCCCGTCCCGTTGCGGCGCCGGCTCAAGGAGCAGGCGCGGCAAGGAACCCGGTGACGGTCCTCCGACTCGCGGACGTCGGCACGGCGACCGACCTCGCGACCTTTGTGGCGCGGGCCAAGCGCGTCGACCCGGACGGTGCCGCCCGGCTGCTGGGCGCCGGCGCGGTGCTCGCCGTCTACGTCTCGCCCGTGCACGGGACCGGCGCCCCCACGGTGCTCGGCCTGCGGACCCTCGGGCTGCGCGCCCCGGCCGACGTCGACGTCGTCGTCCCGCTCGCGGCCCTGAGCGACCGGTTGGCGCGACCCACCGAAGCGGCGGAGCTCGCCGTCCCGCCGGCCGAGGCCACCGGTGTCTCCTGGGCCGGCGTCTCGCCGCCGCGCGGCGGCTGGACCCCGCTCGGCAGTGTGACGGCCGGGGTCCTCGCCGTCGCCGCCCACGCCGGTGTCTCGGAGGTGGCCGCCGGCGCCGGACCCGCTGCGGGCGCCCCCGCCGTCGCCCAGCTGCGCGCCGGCGTCTGGGGCCGCGCGATCCCGGGGACGCCGGACCTGCCTGCCGGCGTCGCCTTCGCTGCCGAGTCCCTCGGGTTCCTCGGCGCCGAGGACGTGGAGGTCTTCAGCGCCGGCCCGTGGTGGCGCGCGACCACCCTCCGCGGCCATGTGCTCGCCCGGCAGCCCCTGCTGGGGTAGACCCAGGCATCCTTTGCGTCCTCTGTGCCTCTTGCGCGGTCTCAAGGGGCTTCGAGACAGCGCAAGATGCACAGAGGACGCAAAGGATGCCTGGGTCTACCCCAGCA
>DASROP010000232.1:0-3082 GCA_035646835.1 Actinomycetales bacterium
CGGCCGACGTGGTGCTGCGCGAGCGCACGCTGTGGCTCGCGCTGCGCAGCCTCGGCCTGACCGCCGCCGTCACCGCCACGACCCTCGTCGTCGGTATCTCGCTGGCGTGGCTGACGACCCGCACCGACCTGCCGGGCCGTCGACTCTTCGGCGTGCTCGCCGCGCTGCCGCTGGCGGTGCCCAGCTTCGTCGCGGCGTACGCCTGGATCTCGGCGGTACCGGGCCTCGCCGGCTTCTGGGGCACCTTCCTCGTGCTGAGCGCTTGCACCTATCCCTACGTGTACCTGCCGGTCGTGGCCGCGCTGCGCCGTGCGGACCCGTCGCTGGAGGAGGTCTCCCGGTCGCTGGGCAGGCCGGCGCTGGCCACGTTCCTCGGCGTCACGGTGCGGCAGGTCAGGCCGGCCACGGCCGCGGGCGCGCTGCTGGTGGCCCTGTACGTGCTCAGCGACTTCGGCGCGCCCTCCCTGCTGCGCTACGACGTCTTCACCCGGGTCATCCACGACTCCTACCGGGCCAGCTTCGACCGGACGCCGGCCGCGATCCTGTCGATCCTGCTGGTGCTGCTGACGATCGCCATCACCGTGACCGAGTCGCGCACCCGTGGCCGCGCGAGCCAGGCTCGGATCGGCGCCGGGGTCGCGCGCGTGGCCGCCCGCGTTCCGCTCGGCAGCTGGCGGACGGCGTCCGTCGGCTTCTGCCTGGCCGTGGCGGCCGTCGCGCTCGCCTTCCCGGGCGCCTCGCTGACCTACTGGCTGCTGAGGGGGACGTCGGCTGCCTTCGAGCCGGCCCGCTTGGCCGACGCCGCCGGCGCGACGGTCGGCGTCTCGCTGCTGGGGGCGCTCGTCACCACGGTGTTGGCCGTCCCGGTGGGCATCCTCGCCGCGCGTCACCGGGGCCGGGGTGTCCGCCTCCTCGAGCACGCCAGCTACGCCGGCCACGCGCTGCCGGGGGTCGTCGTCGGGCTGGCGCTGGTCTTCCTCGGCGTGCGCTTCGTGCAGCCGCTCTATCAGGAGACCCCGTTGCTGGTGTTCGCCTACGCGGTGCTCTTCCTGCCCGCCGCGGTCGGGGCGGTGCGGGCCTCGGTGGCGCTGAGCCCGCGTCGCCTGGAGGAGGTGTCGCGATCGCTCGGGCACGGCCAGTGGTCGTCGCTGCGGCGCGTCACCCTGCCCCTCGCCGGGCCGGGTGTGGCCGCCGGCGCCGCGCTGGTCCTGCTCACCTGCATGAAGGAGCTGCCGGCCACGCTGTTGCTGCGCCCGACCGGCATGGACACCCTCGCCACCCGACTGTGGACCGAGACGTCCAACGCCGCCTACGCCGGGGCCGCCCCCTACGCCGCCCTGCTCGTGCTGCTGGCGGCGATCCCGACGTTCATGCTCACCCGGGCGCAGGCGAGACTGGTGGACCCAGACGACAACCCGGGAGGAGGGGACCGATGAGCCTGCTCGAGGTCCGTGGCGTGACCAAGTCGTTCGGCGACCTCGCGGTGCTGCGCGGCGTGGACCTCGACGTGCCCTCCGGCGCGCTGGCCGCCGTCCTCGGCCCCTCCGGCTGCGGCAAGACGACGCTGCTGCGGGTGATCGCGGGGCTCGAGCGTGCCGGGGCCGGCACGGTCACCCTCGGCGGGCAGCGGTTGGCCGGCGCCGGTGTGCACCAACCGCCGGAGAAGCGCCGGATCGGCATCGTCCCCCAGGAGGGCGCCCTCTTCCCGCACCTGACCGTGGCCGGCAACGTGGCGTACGGGCTGAGGCGGCGCGACGCCCGGCGCCACCGGGTGGCCGAGCTGCTCGAGCTGGTCGGGCTGGTCGGCTACGAGTCGCGGATGCCGGCCGAGCTCTCCGGCGGCCAGCAGCAGCGGGTCGCGCTGGCCCGCGCGCTGGCCCCCGAACCCCAGGTGGTGCTGCTCGACGAGCCCTTCTCGGCGCTGGACGCCGGGCTGCGCGCGAGCGTGCGCGCCGACGTCCGCCGCGCCCTGCACGCCGCCGGAGCCACCGCCGTCCTGGTCACCCACGACCAGGAAGAGGCCCTGTCCACCGCCGACGTCGTCGCCGTGATGCGCGACGGCCTCGTCGTCCAGGCCGGGACGCCCGAGCAGGTCTACCGGACCCCCCGCGACCTCGACGTGGCGCGGTTCGTCGGCGAGGCGGTGGTGCTGCCGGCACGGGCGCGCGGGGGTCTCGCGACGACCCCGCTCGGTCTCGTGCCCCTGGCCGCGGGCGCCCGCGACGGCGACGGCTCTGTCGTCGTCCGCCCCGAGCAGGTGCAGCTGCTGCCGGCCACGGACGGCGTGCCCGCCCGCGTGGTCGACACCGTCTTCTACGGTCACGACGCGAGCGTGCACCTGGAGGTCACCGCGGACGACGGCACGACGCTCGCGGTGCTGAGCCGCCCGCAGGGCGACCTGCCGGCCGCCGACCGGGTGGGGCTGCGGGTCGTCGGCCCTGTCACCTGGTTCCCCTCCCCGTGATCAAGCACTTCGATCCCCGGGAACGAAGTGCTTGATCACGGGGGGTGGCGAGGTCTGTTCGTCGCCGCGCTCGTCGTCCAGCTCGTCGTCCTCTACTGGCCGCGTCCGGTGGACGCCGCGGCGGTGCCGGGTCTCGACAAGGTCGTGCACGTCGCGATCTTCGCCGCCGCAGCGATGGCCGGACGGAGGGCCGGCGTCCCGGTCAGATGGCTCGCCGCGGGGCTCGCCCTGCACGCCGTGGTCAGCGAGGTGATCCAGGGCACGCTCCTCGAGGGGCGCAGCGCGGATCCCTTCGACGCCGTCGCGGACCTGGTGGGTGTCGCGATCGGGCTCGCCGTCGCCCGGCGGCTGGCGCGATGATGGCGACATGAGCTCGCTGTGGCTGGTCGGCCGGCTGCTGGTCGCGACGCCCCGCCTGGACCACCCGACGTTCCGCCGGGCCGTGATCCTGCTGCTCGACCACGACGAGGAGGGGGCCCTCGGTGTCGTGGTGAACCGTCCGATGGCGGTGGACGTCGACGCCGTGCTGCCCACGTGGCAGCCCCTGGCGACGGTGCCGGGACGGCTCTACAGCGGCGGCCCGGTGGCGGTGGACTCGGCGCTCGGCCTGGTCGCGGT
>DASROP010000233.1:0-4522 GCA_035646835.1 Actinomycetales bacterium
CATCAGCTGCAGCGACTCCCCGGTCACGCGTTGCTTGAGGGCGGCCTTGAGGCCACCGCCGCCACCCATCCCCGCGTTCTTGAACTGGACCTGCCCGTCGTAGGCCACCATCGAGCCCGTGATCGCCCGGACGGTCTCACCATTGAGCGCGACCTCGAGCACCCGATGACCGCTGAGCCGGAACTGCGGCACGGCTGCACCCCCTTCTGCCTCGTGCGCCGAGGTTAGCCAGGTGGTGCTTACGTCGTCGAGATCCCTGACCGCGAGGCCCGGTCATGACTTGCGTTTGTCGCGGATCACCACGATCTTGTCCTGCCGCTTGACCTCGAACAGCTCCGTCGCCTCGATCAGGTCACCCAGCTTCCGGTACCCCTCGCTTCTCGGCTTTCTCCATGGGACCCCCCGCTTCGAGATCGCCGAAACGCACTCCATCAGGCACGAGCGAGCATGAAGTCCTTGATCGTCAGGGGGTGAGGACGGGCTCGGCGGGGTCGTCCTGGGTGGCGAACTGGGTCCGGTACAGCTCGGCGTACAGCCCGCGCGCGGCGAGCAGCTCGGAGTGGCGGCCGCGCTCGACGATGCGGCCGTCGTCCACGACGACGATCTGGTCGGCCCCCCGCACGGTCGACAGACGGTGGGCGATCACGATCGAGGTCCGGCCGGCCAGCGCGGTGTCGAGAGCCCGCTGGACGGCGGCCTCCGACTCCGAGTCCAGGTGCGCCGTCGCCTCGTCGAGGACGACGACGCCGGGCGCCTTGAGCAGCAGCCGTGCCAGCGCGAGTCGCTGCTTCTCCCCGCCCGAGAGCCGGTGCCCGCGGTCGCCGACGACGGTGTCGAGCCCGTGCGGGAGCGATCGCACCAGGTCCCAGACCTGGGCGGCCCGGAGTGCGGACTCCAGCTGGGCGTCGTCGGCCGCGGGCCGCGCGTACAGCAGGTTCGCACGCACCGTGTCGTGGAACAGGTGCGCCTCCTGCGTGACGACGCCCACCCGGTCGTGCAATGACTCCATCCGGGCCGACCGGAGGTCGACGCCGCCGACACGGACGACGCCGGACGACGGGTCGTACAGCCGTGAGACCAGCGCGGTGATCGTGGTCTTGCCGGCGCCGGAGGGCCCGACGAGGGCGACGAGCTCTCCGGGCGCGGCACTCAGGGAGACGTCGTGCAGCACCTCGCCGCCGGCGTCCCGGTCGACCGCGCTGACCTCCTCCAGCGACGCGAGGGAGACGTCGTCCGCCCCCGGGTAGCCGAAGGACACGGCCTCGAGCTCGACCGCCAGGGGGCCGCCGGGAAGGTCGACGGCGTCGTCGGCCTCGGCCACCAGCGGCTTCAGGTCGAGCACCTCGAAGACCCGCTCGAAGCTGACCAGCGCGGTCATGATGTCCACCCGCACGTTGGCCAGCGCCGTGATCGGCCCGTACAGCCGGCCCAGCAGGGCGGCCAGGGCCAGGAGGGTGCCGACCGACAGCGACCCGGAGATCGCGAGCAGGCCACCGATGCCGTAGACGAGTGCGGTGGCCAGTGCGGCGACCAGCGTGAGGGCGGTGAAGAAGATCCGGTTGCTCATCGCGATCTTGACGCCGATGTCGCGCACGTGGCCGGCCCGGTCGGCGAACTGGGCGTCCTCGTCGGACGGTCGCCCGAAGAGCTTGACCAGCAACGCACCCGCCACGTTGAACCGCTCGGTCATCCGGTTGCCGAGGTCGGCGTTCAGCTGCATCGACTCGCGGGTCAGCCCCTGCAGCCGTGCCCCGACCCGGCGTGCCGGGATCCAGAAGACCGGCAGCAGCACCAGCGCCGCCACCGTGATCTGCCACGACAGGTACAGCATCGCGCCGGCGACCAGCACCAGTGACACGACGTTCGACACCACACCCGACAGGGTCGACGTGAACGCCTGCTGCGCCCCGATCACGTCGTTGTTGAGCCGCGACACCAACGCGCCGGTCTGCGCCCGCGTGAAGAACGCGATCGGCTGCTTCTGCACGTGCGAAAAGACCCGCGTGCGCAGGTCGTAGATCAGGCCCTCGCCGATGCGGGACGAGAACCACCGCTGCGCCAGGGTGATCCCCGCCTCGACGAAGGCCAGCACGGCGACGACCAGCGCCAGCTGGATGACCACCGTGCGGTTGCCCGGGATCACCCCGTCGTCGACGAGTCGCTGAAGCAGCAGGGGCGTCACCACGACCAGCGACGAGCCGCCGACGACGAGCACCAGGAACGCCACGATCAGGCGCCGGTAGGGCCGCGCGAACTGCATGATCCGCCGCCACGTCCCGCGCGCCAGCTTGTGCTTCGCCACGTCCGGGTCGGTGCGGTAGGACCGCAGCGAGGCGTGAGGGTGCATGCCCGTCATCAACGCCTCGCGGGCCGGCTGTCTTCCGCCAGCGCCCGCAGCCGACGGCTCTGCGCGGCCCGCTCGAAGGCCAGCCGGTCGGCGGAGGAGGCACCCACGGCACCGGCGAGGAGGTGTTTCGTGGCCACCGCCGAACCCGACGGCGCCGAGGTCAGGGCACGGACCAGGGTGTCCACCGCTGCCAGCAGCCCGTCGCCGTCCACCACCGCCTCGGCGAGACCGAGTCGCACCGCCTCCTCGGCCCCCACCGGACGCCCGGTGACGCAGATCTCCAGGGCGCGCGAGTAGCCCACCAGGTCGACCAGCGGCCCGGTACCGGCCAGGTCGGGCACGAGTCCGAGCGACGTCTCGGCCATCCGGAAGGTCGCGTCCGCGGCCACGACCCGCAGGTCGCAGGCGAGCGCCAGCTGGAACCCGGCGCCGACCGCGTGGCCTCGGACGGCGGCGAGCGTGATCGCGTCCACCTCCCGCCACCAGGTGAACGCGGCCTGGAACCCCGCGATCGTGGCGTCGATCTCCTCGTCGCCGCCGCTAGCCAGAGCGGTCAGCGAGGGCTCGTCGTCCAGGCCGTCGGCGAACATCGCCCGGTCCAGGCCCGCGGAGAACGACGGCCCCTCCGCGCGCAGGACGACGACACGCGGCCGCTGGGACCTGACCGCCTCCCCCACCTGGGCCAGCGCACGCCAGGTCGCGGGGGTCTGGGCGTTGCGGTTCGCGGCGCCGTCCAGGACGACGTCCCAGCGGTCGGTCGAGCCGGTCTCCAGCCGGATCCGCGCGTCGCGGCAGACCCGGTGCAGCGACGCGGCCGGGCGGCCGCTCAGCTCTTGGCCTTGCGGCTCCGGGAGGCCTTCTTGGCGGCCGGACGGCGGGTCGCCCCGCCCCGCCCGCGGAACGTCACGTCGTTCTCCCTGAGCAGCCGGTGGACGAAGCCGTAGGACCGGCCGTTCTTCTCCGCCAGGGCCCGGATGCTCGCGCCGGACGCGTACTCGGTCGCCATCTTCGACGCCAGGGTGCTCCGGTCGGCTCCGGTGACACGGCTGCTGCGTGGTGCTGTGGCCACGATCCCTCCTCGACCTCGGCGCGGTCGGCGCGCACCGCCTGATCACCCCCATCTTGATCCTCCGCGGGGCCGGAGGCCACCCCAACGCGATCATCGACTTCTGCTGCGTGTCCCACGTCTGTTCCGGGTCGGAGACGTGGGACACGCAGCAGAAGTCGCTGGGAGGGGGTCAGGCCAGCGAGATCAGGTCCGCGTAGTCGGCGCCCCAGTGGTCCTCGACCCCGTCGGGCAGCAGGACGACCCGCTCGGGATCGAGGGCGTCGACGGCGCCCTCGTCGTGGCTCACGAGGACGACGGCACCCGCGTACCCGCGCAACGCGGACAGGACCTCCTCGCGCGACGCCGGGTCGAGGTTGTTGGTCGGCTCGTCGAGCAGCAGCACGTTCGCCGCCGACACCACGAGCGTCGCCAGCGCGAGCCGGGTCTTCTCCCCACCGGACAGCACAGCCGCCGGCTTGTCGGCGTCGTCACCGCTGAACAGGAAGGACCCCAGCACCTTGCGCACCTCGGTGTCGCCGAGGTCGGGAGCTGCGGAGCGCATGTTCTCCAGCACGGTCCGCGAGGTGTCGAGCGTCTCGTGCTCCTGCGCGTAGTAGCCGAGCCGCAGGCCGTGGCCCGGCTCCACGCTGCCCGTGTCGGGCTGGTCGAGACCGGAGAGGATCCGCAGCAGCGTTGTCTTGCCGGCGCCGTTGAGGCCGAGGACGACGACCCGGCTGCCCCGGTCGATCGCCAGGTCGACGTCGGTGAAGATCTCCAGCGACCCGTAGGAGCGCGACAGCCCCGTGGCCCGTAGCGGCGTCTTCCCGCACGGGGCCGGGTCGGGAAAGCGCAGCTTTGCCACCTTGTCCTTCACCCGGATGTCCTCGAGACCGGCCAGGAGCCGCTCGGCCCGCCGCGCCATGTTCTGCGCCGCGACGGCCTTGGTCGCCTTGGCCCGCATCTTGTCCGCCTGGCCCATCAGCGCCGCGGCCTTCTTCTCCGCGTTCGCACGCTCCCGGTGCCGGCGCCGCTCGTCGGCCTCGCGCTGCTGGAGGTAGGTCTTCCACCCGACGTTGTAGACATCCAGCACCGCCCGGTTGGCGTCCAGGTAGAACACCTTCGTCACG
>DASROP010000234.1:0-18357 GCA_035646835.1 Actinomycetales bacterium
ACGTCGACCCCGCCCTCGAGCGACCGATCGGGCACGACGCCGACTACGGGCCCGAGCACCCGATCCGGCGGGTGGCGGAGACCGGCAGGCCATGGTGGGTGCACGACCTGACCGCGGAGCCGTCGAAGGTGCCGCCGGACCGGGAGCACCATGATCGAGGTCAGACCCATCGCGCGGACGAACTCCGTGTCCCGGCCCGGCGGCACCTTCGACGGCTCCGCGGTCAGGTCGTGCACCCACCATGGCCTGCCGGTCTCCGCCACCCGCCGGATCGGGTGCTCGGGCCCGTAGTCGGCGTCGTGCCCGATCGGTCGCTCGAGGGCGGGGTCGACGTCGATACCGTCGGCGTGCCGGATCGCCGCCCGCTGGAGGGCGTCGTCGCGGCGAAGGTCGACGAAGGCGTGGTCGCCGAGGGCGGGAACGAGGAGGTCACCGAGGTTCTGCAGCGTGTCAGCCGGCTCCAGGGAGCTGGCCATCAGCTGGCCGGCCCGGGCCACCATCGCCAACCGCTCGACGGCTTCCGCCCTGGACCGCTCCAGGCGGCGCTGGCCGCCGACGTCCACCGCCAGGACGCCGACCCGGACCTGGCCGGACTCGTCCCGCACCGGGTAGAGGCCGGCCAGCCACGAGGCGTCAGCTTGGTCGGCCCGATCGATCGGACCGATCTCGACGTCGACGCGGGCCTCGCCGCTGCTCGCCACGACGATCGCTGTCGCCGCCAGCGCCGGGCCGGTCAGCGGCGGCGCCCCGCCGACCAGGTCGTCGGGCGTCGACTCGTGCCAGCCGGCGAGGACCTCGTTGACGCGCACGTAACGGCCCTTGTCGTCCAGCAGGGCCACGCCGATCGCACTGGACGAGAACAGTGCCTGGGACGCGAACAGTCGGGTGCCGGGCTCGTGCCGCACCCCTTGCCCCGAATCGCGTGCCACGCGATCACGGTATCCGCGTGGACTACATCCTCGCGTATCGGGCGCGCGCGAATGAGTACAGGCCGTAGGCCACGAACCCCAGGCCGACGACGACGAGGATCACCGGACCGCCTACTTGCTCGCCCAGGGTCTTCAGCCCGCCGTCCAGGCCCGTCGCCTGCGACGGGTCGGTCCGGGCCGCCGCGACGACGAAGAGGACTCCCACGACGCCGAGTGCGATCCCCTTGGCGAGGTAGCCGAGCTGCCCCAGGCGGGTGACGGCTCCACCGACGTGGCCGCCTCCGGTGGTGTTGAGGTCCTGCAGGAACTTCTTCTTGGCGCCCTTGACCACGTGGTAGGCGCCGATGCCGATGACGGCCAGGCCGATCGCGGCGACCAGAAGGCGTCCGGCGCCGCTCCCCATCAGGTCAGCGGTGACGTCGCTGCTCTGCCCGGAGCTGGACGACGACCCGCCACGGGCGAAGGAGGACGTCGTGTACGCGAGGGCCAGGTAGACGATCCCCTTCCCGGCCGCCTTGGCCTTGTGCTTGGCGCGGTCGGTGCCGGCGCCGCCCCACACGGCCTCGGTCAGCTGCCACAGCCCCAGGGCCAGGAGCGCGACGGCACCGACCCAAAGCAGCACCTCGCCGAAGGGCTGCGACGCCACCTGGGACAGGGCTCCTGTCTGGTCCGCGCTGCCTCCGCCGGTGCCGACCGCGATCTGGACGGCGATCAGGCCGATCAGGATGTGCAGGACGCCGCTGACGGCGTACCCGAAGCGGGCCACCGCCTCCAGAGCGCCGCTGTCGGCGGCGCGTCGCGCCGTCCCCTGGACTCCGCGTGTCGTCACGTCGACATCCTGGCACCGCGCGTCCCCTCTCGCCCGGCGTGCCGGGGTCATCGGCTGGGGTCACGGGGTGGGGTCGTGACGCGGGCGGGCGGCGGCGAGGTCGCTCAGCCGCGCGCCGTGCACGAGGCGCGCGACGGCGGCGCCGGAGGACACGCGGCGTCCCAGCTCGGCCAGCGGAAGCGGCCGCCGTGACCCGATCAGGACGGCGTTGGCGTACCGGCGCCCGCGCAGCATCGAGGTCTCGGCCACCAGGGCGGTGTGGTCGAAGACGCGAACGAGCGTGGCCAGCTCGGCGCGCAGCAGGCCCAGGGGAGGGGAGTCGGCCACGTTCGCCAGGTAGACGCCGCCGTCGGCCAGGACCCGGGCCGCGTCGGCGACGAACTCGGACGTCGTCAGGTGGGCCGGTGTCGTGTCGCCGGCGAAGACGTCCCGGACGACGACGTCGGCGCTGGCGTCCCGGCGCCGGGCGAGGCCCTCGCGGGCGTCGGCGACCTGGATCCGCAGCCGCGGTGACCGGGGCAGCGCGAACCACGACCGCACGAGCCGCGCCAGCTCGCCGTCCACCTCCACCGCCACCTGCGACGAGCCGGGCCGGGTCGCCTCGACGTAGCGGGGCAGCGTGCAGGCCGCTGCCCCCAGGTGCACGACGGTCAGCGGAGCCCCCTCGGGCCAGGCCAGGTCGACTACGTCGGCCATCCAGCGCAGGTACTCGAACTCCAGCACGGTCGGGTCGTCGATCCGGACCGGCGAGCTCGGGACGCCGTTGACCAGCAGCGTCCAGCGCCCCGGGTCGGAGGGGTCGGCGACGAGCTCGGCCTCGCCGCTGGACGTCGGGTACCGGCCGGCCGCCGGGCGCGGCTCAGGGCGCGGCACGTCGTCGTCCCGGATCGCGGGGCTGCGCGCCGATCCAGTCGTCGATGCGCGCCCACCAGTCGTTCAGCCAGGCGACCTGCGCGGTCTCGCCGCGGGGCACGTCGGCGGCGGGCACCCGCCACCACCGCATCCGGACGACGGAGTCCATCGGCAGCGCGCGCCAGACGTCGGCGACGCTGACCAGGTGGTCGAGGCCGCTGTGGGCCACCCAGACGACGTCGGCGTCGGGCGCCTGCTCCAGCGCGGCCACCACACCGCCGGGACGGGGGGCGAGCACGTTCCGCAGCTGCTCGGCCTGCTCGGCCTCGGCCAGGAGTCCCTGCGCGCGCAGCCGCGCGATCCCGCGGGCGCGACGCCGGGCCGTGAAGTTGCCGCCCTCGGGAAAGATCACGAAGGCGTCGTCGTCGTCCAGGCCGCTGGCCAGCTCGCGGATCGGCGCCGTGCCGCCCCCCGGCCGGATGAAGCGGTTGGGAAGCCGGTTGAGCAGGACGTCGACCGCCGGGTCCCACTGCAGCGTGTCCTTCAGGACCACCCGCGGTTCCCGGTCGTACCAGTTGACGAGGGCGTGCACGAGCATGAAGGAGTCCCCAGGCCCGGCGTGCCGGGAGAACACCAGCAGTGGCCGCCCCGACATCGACGACGGCTCGGGCCCCTCGACGGCGACCTCGACGTGCAGTACCCGTCGGGCCTCGGCGAACATCAGCCGCAGGTACGCCCGGACGACGTCGTAGTGCGCCCGCTCGAAGCGCGGGCTGCGGATCGCGGCACCGAAGCCGGACGCGACCCAGAGCACGAAGAGCGCGATCAGGACGGCGGTCTCCAGCAGCAGGTGCAGCACGACCATCCAGCCCGCGCGCAGCGGCCGCCACCGACCGGGCAGCAGGGGGGAGGCCACCGCGGCGACGAGCAGCAGCACCGGGAGCGCGCCCAGGACGGCGACCGTCAGCAGCACGATCCCTGGCGCGAGCACGACGCGTCGCACCCAGCGCGGGGGCAGCACCTCAGCCGATCTGCTCGAGGTAGTCCAACGTCGCCGCCTCGGACTGCTCGATCCTGCGGGTCACCGACCTCGTGTCGCGGTAGCGCAGCGTCGACAGCGGCGCGAGGTCCTCACCGCTGGGGAGCAGGTGCACGGTGACGTCCTTCGGGACGGCGGCCATGTCGCGGGCGAAACGGTGCCGCCGGGCGATCTCGAAGGCCACCAGGCCCACCTCCCACGGCGTCGTGGGCGCCGTCAGGTTCCGCTCGATCCGGCCGACCTGCAGCACGTAGATGGTGCGCGCGCCCAGCTCGACGGCGCGCCCTACCGGGATCGAGTTGACGATCCCGCCGTCCACGTAGTGCTCGCCGTCCAGCTCGAAGGCCGGGAACAGGCCCGGGACGGAGCAGGAGGCGAGGACGGCGTCCACGACCGGGCCGTCGGTGAACCAGTGCTCGCTCGCGCGCTCGATGCTGGCGGCGCAGCAGTGGTAGGGGACCGGCAGGTCCTCGATCTGCGCGTCGCCGAGGTGCTCGGTGAGGATGTCGCGCAGCGGCTCGATGCTGTGCAGGGCGGTGCGGGTGCGGGCCACCGACATCACCCGCTCGAGCGGGGAGACCGCCCAGACCGACGACGCCGTCGACATCCAGACGTCGGTCAGCTTCTCGACGCTGCGCATGGTGGGGTCGTGCGCCACCACGGCTCCGTTCAGCGCCCCGACGCTGGTGCCGACCACCAGGTCGGGCCGGATCCCGGCGTCGAAGAGGCCGCGGAGCATGCCCACCTCGCTGGCCCCCAGGACCCCGCCGCCGCCGAGCACGAAGGCGACGTCGTGCCCGTCGCCGGCTGCGGAGTCTGCGGTCACGAGGGGAGATAGTGCCAAACCACGCTCCCCCCGTGAGTTGTCAGTCGGTGGGTGGGCGGCGCAGCCTCTTGGTCCGGCCGCGCTGCTTCTTGGCGTCGATGCGCCGCTGCCGCGCGCCGAGGCTCGGCCGGGTCGGGCGCCGCGCCCGCGCCGGCGGTCGGACCGCGTCTGCCAGCAGCGACGCCAGCCGGGCGCGGGCGGCGTCGCGGTTGCGCCGCTGCGACCGGTGCTCGCTGGCCACCACGACGAGGACGCCGTCGGTCAGCCGGTTCGCGAGGCGATCGAGGGCGCGGGCGCGCTGGGTGGCGTTCAGGGCGACCGACGATGACAGGTCCCAGACCAGCTCCACGCGGCTGTCCGTCGTGTTGACGCCCTGACCGCCCGGACCGGACGACCGGGAGAAGCGCCAGCCGAGCTCGGCCTCGGGGACGACGACCGGTCCCGCCCGCAGTCCGTCCACGCCGACGATCATCCCGCAATGCTCACCGGGACCGGTGTCATCGCCGTCCGGAGTGCCGGTTCGGTGAGTGACGCGGGGACCGGTGAGCACCGTGGGGTCAGGCCGGTGGGCGCAGGCCGACGTCGTGCAGCTCGAGGGTTGCGAGCGCGCGGACGACGGCGGTGTCACCGGAGCGCCAGGCGGCCACCGGGTCGTCGCTGACCCTGGCGAGCCGGTGCATCGGCTGGTTGGCCATCGCGCGCAGGGCGAACAGCGACAGGTCGGCGTCGGCGTCCACGAACGCCCGCGCGGCACCGGCGCGCCGGGCGAACCGCACCCGCAGCGGCAGGTACACCAGCGCGATGACCAGCACCGGGATCGCCACGACGACGACACCGAGCAGCAGCGCGAGGTCCTCGACCACCTCGACCTGCCGTCGTCCGGCGGCCGCGATCGCCTCGGCCGCGTCTCCCGCCGAGACGAACGGGGCCTGCAGGTCGTCGCCCACGAGTGGGACGTCGGCCGCGGCCGCGCCCGCCTCCGTCAGGCTGCTGGCGACGTCGGTCGCGCCCGCATCCAGCCGGCGTCCGGGCTCGGCGAGGGCCAGGGTCGCGTCGCGGACCGCCAGACCCGCCCGGACCCACAGGTAGATCCACGCCACCAGCAGCAGGTCGCCGACGATCTGGAGGATCCGGCGTCCGGGGTTCTGGGCGTACGGGATGAGTGCCATCCGGCGACACTAGACTCGGCCCACGCCGGGGGCGGGGCAACGGAGCCCTGCCCCGTTGAGCAGAGAAGGACGTGTGAGCCCGGTGAAGGTCGGCATCCCGCGCGAGGTCAAGAACCACGAGTACCGGGTGGCGATCACCCCCTCCGGAGTGCACGAGCTCCTGCGATGGGGCCACGACGTGGCGGTGCAGAGCGGGGCAGGGGAGGGGTCGTCGATCCACGACGACGACTTCGCAGCGGCCGGGGCGCGCATCCTCGACAGCGCGGACGACGTCTGGGCGCACGGCGACCTGGTGCTGAAGGTGAAGGAGCCGATCGCCGAGGAGTACCACCGGATGCGCGAGGGGCAGACGCTCTTCACCTACCTGCACCTCGCGGCCGACAAGGCTCTGACCGAGGAGCTCATGGCGCGCAAGGTCACCGCGATCGCCTACGAGACAGTCGAGATGCCCGACCGCTCGCTGCCACTGCTCGCACCGATGAGCGAGGTCGCCGGCCGCCTGGCGCCGCAGGTCGGGGCCCACACCCTGATGCGGGCCCAGGGCGGGCGCGGAGTGCTGATGGGTGGGGTGCCCGGGGTGTACGCCGCCAAGGTCGTCGTGATCGGGGCCGGCGTCGCGGGCGCCAATGCCGCCGCGATCGCCCTGGGCATGCAGGCCGAGGTGCTGCTGCTCGACCGGAACGTCGCCCGGCTGCGCCAGATCGACGCGATCTACCAGGGCCACTGCCAGACGGTCGCCTCCAACGCCTACGAGATCGAACGTGCCGTGGCGGACGCCGACATGGTGATCGGGGCCGTCCTGGTGGCCGGGACCAAGGCCCCCAAGCTGGTCACGAACGACCTGGTGTCGCGGATGAAGCCCGGCAGCGTGCTGGTCGACATCTCGATCGACCAGGGCGGCTGCTTCGAGGACTCGCGGCCGACGACGCACGCCGACCCCACCTACCCGGTGCACGACTCCGTCTTCTACTGCGTGGCCAACATGCCCGGGGCGGTGCCGCACACCTCGACGTACGCCCTGACCAACGTGACCATGCCGTACGCCGTGGAGCTGGCCAACCGCGGCTGGCGTGAGGCGCTGGCGGTCGACCCCGCCCTCGCGCTGGGTCTCAACGTCCACGCCGGCGAGGTGGCCTACGCGCCGGTGGCCGAGGCCCACGGGATGGCCAGCCGACCCCTGGCCGAGGTGCTGTCCTGACCCAGGCACCTGCGCGACCGACGCCGCTGGCCCGAGCCGTCCGCGGCTACCTGCAGCACGTCGAGGTCGAGCGTGGGCTGGCCCGCAACACGCTGGCGGCCTACCGGCGCGACCTCGACCGGTACACCGCCTTCCTGGCGGGCCGGGGCGTCCTGGACGCGGCCGGGGTCACCGAGGAGGACGTGTCCGCGTTCGTCGCCGCGATCCGGACCGGGGACGACGACCGCCCGGTGCTGACGGCGTCGTCGGCCGCGCGCACCGTGGTCGCCGTCCGCGGCCTGCACCGGTTCCTCGCCTCCGAGGGCACGACCGGTGGCGACCCGGCCCGCGAGGTGCGCCCGCCGGCCACCCCGAAGCGGCTGCCGAAGGCCATCAGCGTGGACGCCGTCACGCGGCTGCTCGAGGCGGCATCGGTCGGCGACACGCCCACCTCCCTGCGCGACCGGGCGATGCTCGAGGTGCTGTACGGCTCCGGCGCGCGGATCAGCGAGGCCGTCGGGCTGGACCTGGATGACCTCGCCGACCTCTCCGCTGCGGACGACGAGGGTGTGGCGGCGCTGCGCCTGCTGGGCAAGGGCCGCAAGGAGCGGCTCGTGCCACTCGGGTCCTACGCGGTCCGGGCGCTCGATGCCTACCTCGTGCGGGCGCGGCCGGTGCTCGCCGCCGGGGGTACCGGGACCCCCGCCCTGTTCCTCAACACCCGCGGTGGGCGGCTGTCGCGGCAGAGCGCCTGGACGGTGCTCGGCGCGGCGGCCCGACGGGCCGGGCTCGACGCCCACGTGTCGCCGCACACGCTGCGCCACTCCTTCGCGACCCACCTGCTCGAGGGAGGTGCCGACGTCCGCGTCGTGCAGGAGCTGCTCGGGCACGCGTCGGTGACCACGACCCAGATCTACACGCAGGTCACGGCCGACACGCTGCGCGAGGTGTACGCCGCCGCCCACCCGCGGGCGCTGTAGATGCTGCGTGCGCTGCTTCTCGGGGGAGCCCTCCTCCTCGGCACGGTCGCCGTCGCGTTCGCGCTGTTCTCCGCCGACGCACGCGACGAGAAGGACGTGTTCTCGCTCGCGGTCGGCGACTGCGTCAACGGTCTGGAGGCCGGCGGCGCCACCGAGGAGTACGCGAGCACCCCCGTGGTGCCGTGCAGCGAGCCGCACGAGGCGGAGGTGATCACGAGCTTCGAGCTCGACATGGCCGCCTACCCCGGCGAGGCGGAGGTGATCGCCGAGTGCGAGCGGCGGTGCGTGGACCTGATCGTGGCCGCGCTGCCCGACGAGGCCGACGCGGGGGCGATCATGCCGTTCTACTTCTACCCGACGCGCGAGAGCTGGGAGCAGGCCGACGACCGCACCGTGCACTGCCTGGCGATGCCCTCCGACGGCACCGCGACCGGGTCCCTGCTCGACCGGTGACCTCCCGCCCACTAGGGTCGCGTCCGCATCGACCGCCCGCCAGAGACGAGAAGTGAGTTCGTGAACAGCCCGACTCCCGGTGACACCACCGGCTCCGGCGACCGGCTCGGCCCGACCGGCCGGCCGCTGCCCGACTTCGACGTCCCCACGCCGCTGACCGCCCACGGTCCGGCGCGCATCATCGCGATGTGCAACCAGAAGGGCGGCGTCGGCAAGACGACGTCGACGATCAACCTGGGTGCCGCACTGGCGGGGTACGGACGCCGGGTGCTCCTGGTGGACTTCGACCCCCAGGGCGCGCTGTCGGTGGGGCTGGGCATCAACCCGCACGAGCTCGACGTCACGGTCTACAACCTGCTGATGGACCGGAACGCGAAGATCTCCGACGCGATCAAGACCACCCGCGTCGAGGGGCTGGACCTGCTGCCCGCCAACATCGACCTCTCGGCCGCCGAGGTGCAGCTGGTCGGAGAGGTCGCTCGCGAGATGGTGCTGGCCCGCGCCCTGCGATCCGTCGTCGACGACTACGACGTGGTGCTGATCGACTGCCAGCCGTCGCTGGGCCTGCTCACCGTCAACGCCCTCACCGCCGCCCACGGCGTGGTGATCCCGCTGGAGTGCGAGTTCTTCGCCCTGCGCGGTGTCGCCCTGCTGGTGGAGACGATCGACAAGGTCAAGGACCGGCTCAACCCGCGCCTCGAGGTCGACGGCATCCTCGCCACGATGTACGACAGCCGCACGCTGCACAGCCGCGAGGTCGTCGCCCGGGTGGTGGAGGCCTTCGGGGACCAGGTCTTCCACACCGTCATCGCGCGCACCGTGAAGTTCCCGGACGCCTCCGTGGCGGCCGAGCCGATCACCAGCTACGCCTCGACCAGCGCCGGGGCCGACGCGTACCGCCAGCTGGCCCGCGAGCTGATCGCCCGTGGTGACGCAGCCTGAGTCAGCCGTGAGCACAGCGCCCGCGCCTGGCACGGTCCCCTTCGAGGTGCGGCTGGAGAACTTCAGCGGCCCGTTCGACCTGCTGCTGGGGCTGATCTCCAAGCACCAGCTCGACATCACCGAGGTGGCCCTGGCACGCGTCACCGACGACTTCATCGCGCACATCCGTGCCCGCGGCGACGACTGGGACCTGGGTCAGGCCAGCGAGTTCCTCGTCGTCGCGGCCACCCTGCTGGACCTCAAGGCCGCCCGGCTGCTGCCTACCGGCCGGGTGGAGGACGACGAGGACCTCGCCCTGCTCGAGGCCCGCGACCTGCTCTTCGCCCGGCTGCTCCAGTACCGGGCCTACAAGGACGTGGCCACGACCTTCGCCGGCCGGATGGCGAGGGAGGGGCTGCGACAGCCGCGGGCGGTGCCCCTGGAGGCGCACCTCGCGGCACTGCTCCCCGAGCTCGTGCTCACGATCACCCGCGAGCAGCTGGCCCAGATCGCCGCCCGCGCACTGGCGCCCCGTCCCGCCCCGCCGGGCGTGGCGCTGGGGCACCTGCACGCCCCGGTCGTCAGCGTCCGCGAGCAGGCCGCGCTGCTGGTGGACCGGCTGCGGCGCCGGCGCAGCACGACCTTTCGCGCACTGGTCTCGGACGCCGACGGCACGACGGTGGTGGTCGCGCGGTTCCTCGCGGTGCTGGAGCTGTTCCGCGAGGGGGTGGTCAGCTTCGACCAGGTGACGCCGCTGGGTGAGCTGACGATCCGCTGGACCGGCAGCGACGCCGGCGAGGTGGGTGTGGAGGATGAGTTCGATCTCGATGGAGGACACCAGTGACCGATGACGCCGAGTCCCTGGAGGAGGGTCTGGACCTGGACGTCCTGCCCGGCGGTGCGCGCGCCGCCGTCGAGGCGGTGCTGATGGTCGTCGACGAACCCGTGCCCGACCTGACGCTGGCCGCCGCCCTCGTGCTGCCGCGCGACCGGGTGCGGGCGCTGCTGACCGAGATCGCCGCCGAGTACAACGAGCAGTGCCGCGGGTTCGAGCTGCGTGAGGTGGCCGGGGGCTGGCGCGTCTTCAGCCGCGGCGACTTCGCCGCCGTCGTCCAGCGGTTCGTGATCGACGGCCAGACGGCACGCCTGACTCAGGCCGCGCTGGAGACCCTCGCCGTCGTCGCCTACCGTCAGCCGGTCAGCCGCGCCAGGGTGTCGGCGGTGCGGGGGGTCAGCGTCGACGGCGTGATGCGGACCCTGACCACGCGCGGTCTCGTCGCCGAGGTGGGGCACGACCCGGAGACCGGGGCGATCCTGTACGGCACGACCGGCATGTTCCTGGAGAGGATGGGGCTCGGCAGCCTCGACGAGCTGCCGGCACTGGCGCCCTACCTGCCCGAGGCGGACGCCCTGGACGAGATGGTGGAGGGAAGCGCGTGACCCAGCGCAAGACCCGCCCGGCGAAGCGGTCGGCACCGGTCGACGTCCACGTGCCGGACGGCGTCCGCCTGCAGAAGGTGCTCGCGTCGGCCGGTGTCGGCTCCCGGCGGGCGTGCGAGCAGCTGATCGCTGCGGGACGCGTCAGCGTCGGCGGCTCCGTGGTGACCGAACTGGGGGTTCGCGTCGACCCTGCGACCGCCGTGATCCACGTCGACGGCATGCGTCTGCAGCTCGACACCACCCGGGTGTACCTGGCCCTGAACAAGCCGCGCGGCGTCGTCTCGACGATGCACGACCCGGAGGGCCGACCGTGCCTCGGCGACCTGGTCGGCCAGCGCAACGAGCGTCTCTTCCACGTCGGGCGGCTGGACGTCGACACCGAGGGCCTGCTGCTGGTCACCAACGACGGCGACCTGGCGCACCGGCTGCAGCACCCCTCCTACGAGGTCCGCAAGACCTACCTGGCCGAGATCCCGGGACCGGTCCCGCGCGACCTGGGCCGTCGGCTGCGGGCCGGGGTCGAGCTGGACGACGGCCCCGTCGCCGTGGACTCGTTCCGGATGGTCGACTCCCGGCCCGGCAAGGCGCTGGTGGAGGTGGTGCTGCACGAGGGGCGCAACCACATCGTGCGCCGTCTCCTGGCCGAGGTCGGCCACCCCGTTCTCCAGCTCGTGCGCACCCGCATCGGCCCGGTGTCGCTCGGTGACCTGATGCCCGGCAAGAGCCGGCCGCTGTCCACGGACGAGCTCGGCGCCCTGATGACCGAGGCCGGTCTCTAGCCGTGGCGGGCTGACGGTGGCGGTCCGGGCCATTCGGGGGGCGATCCAGCTCGACGTGGACGAGCGGGAGCACCTGCTCTCGTCGACCCGGGAGCTCGTGCGCGCCGTACTGGCGGCGAACGACCTGACCAGCGACGACCTGATCTCGATCCTGTTCACATGCACCGCGGACCTGCGGAGCGAGTTCCCCGCGCTGGCGGCGCGCGAGCTCGGGCTCGGTGACGTCCCGCTGCTGTGCACGGTCGAGATCGACGTGCCCGGAGCGATGCCGCGCGTCGTCCGCCTGATGGCCCACGTCGAGACCGACCGCGCCCGCGCCGCCGTCCAGCACGTCTACCTGCGCGGTGCCGAGGACCTGCGCCGGGACCTGGCCCAGTGACCGGCCCCACGACCACCGGCCGGGTGCGGACGACGGGCACCGTGCGTGTCGTGGGCGTCGGCCTGCTCGGGGCCAGCGCCGGGCTGGGCCTGCGCGCGCTCGGCGTCGATGTCGCGCTGGCCGACCCCTCGCCGTCCGCCCTGGCCCTGGCGGTCGACCTCGGCGCCGGACGCCGGGCCGCCGACGGCGACCGACCCGCCCTCGTGGTCGTGGCGACGCCACCGGACGTGACGGCCGACGTGGTGGCCGCGGAGCTGACGGCGCACCCCGACGCGGCGGTGACCGACGTCGCGAGCGTCAAGCACGGGGTTCGCGACGCGCTCGTCGCCTCCGGGGTCTCGCTCGCGCGGTACGTCGGCGGTCACCCGATGGCGGGGCGCGAGCGGTCCGGAGCGGTGGCGGCCCGGGGGGACCTGTTCGTCGGCCGGCCGTGGGTGGTCGCCCCGGACGGCGCGGAGGAGTCGGCGGTCGGCGCGGTCGCCGACCTCGTCCTGGACCTGGGCGCCCTGCCGGTGGTGATGGGCGGCCGGGCGCACGACGACGCCGTGGCGCTCGTCTCGCACCTGCCCCAGCTCGCCGCCACCCTCGTCGCCGCCCGCCTGCGCGACGCCCCGGCGTCCGCCGTCGACCTGGCCGGGCCGGGGCTGCGGGACGTGACCCGGATCGCCGCGAGCGACCCCGCGCTGTGGGTGCAGATCCTCGCCGCCAACGCCGGCCCCGTGGCCGCCCTGCTGCGCGCGGTGCGCGACGACCTCGATGGGCTCCTGGGGGCCCTGGAGGCGCTGGACGGCGACCCCGTGGCCCCCGGCGCCCGCGCGGCGCTGGCCCGTGCGGTGGCGGCCGGCAACGACGGCGTCGCCCGGGTGCCCGGCAAGCACGGTGCGCCGCCCACGACGTACGCGCTGGTCACCGTGGTGGTGCCCGACCGCCCGGGCGAGCTCGGGCGGCTGCTCGCCGAGATGGGCGAGATCGGCGTCAACCTCGAGGACCTCCACCTGGAGCACTCGCCGGGGCAGCCGGTCGGGCTCGCCGAGCTGTCCGTGCTGCCCTCGGCCCGCGAGCACCTCGCGACGTCGCTCGAGGCCCGCGGCTGGGCCGTGCACTGACCCCAGTGATCGTCGGCAGCAAGTGGCTGTGATCACGACCACCTGCTGCCGACGATCACTGGGGTGGAACGAGGGCGAGCAGCTCGGCGTGGACGCCGGCCCGGGCGGCGACGAGGCCACGGCTGGACGCCGACCAGGCGCGGCCGTCGAGGTCGGTCACCGTGCCGCCCGCTTCGGCGACCAGCAGCGCGGGGCCGTGGGTGTCGCGACGGTCGCCGCGCAGGCGGATCGTCCCCGTCGAGCGGCCGTCGGCCACCTGGCACATCTGGATCGCCGCCGACTCCACGGTGCGCCCCAGCCAGCCGCGCGCGGCCACGGCCCCGACCAGGCGGGCGTTCGCGGTGACGATCCCCTTCGGCTCGGGGTCGACCGGCACGTGCAGCGCCGCGCCGTCCAGGTGCGCGCCGCCGCCGCGGGTCGCCGTCCAGCACCGGCCGTCGGACCAGACCGCGACGAGCTCGGGCTCGTCGCCCGTCCAGGCCGACAGCACCACCGACCACGGGCCGAGCCGCCGCGCGTAGTTGAGGGTGCCGTCCACGGGGTCGACGACCCAGGTGCGGGGGCTGGTCCCGCGCCGGTTCGCGTACTCCTCGCCGACCAGGCCGTCGTCCGGGCAGCGGGCAGCCAGCGTCTCGTCGACGTACCGCTCGACCGCCAGGTCGACGTCGGTGACGACGGCGCCGGCGAGGGAGCGCACGTCGCCCTTCGTCCGCTCGGAGACACCGTCCTGGCGGGCGGCGGCCAGCTCACCGCCGGCGGTGACGATCTCGGTCGCGACGGTCAGGGCGTCCATGGTCAGCACGCCTCCACGGTCCCACTACCCTCGTGGAGTGCCTGCCCCCCGTCGTCTCGTCGTCGCCGTCGACGGCCCCTCCGGCTCGGGCAAGTCGAGTGTCTCGCGTGCCGTGGCCACCAAGCTCGGGCTGGCGTTCCTCGACACCGGGGCGATGTACCGGGCGGTGTGCTGGTGGTGCCTCGACCGCGGGATCGACTTCGCCGACACCGACGCGGTGGCCGCCGCGGCGCGGGCGATCGACCTGGAGATGGGCACCGATCCGGAGGCGCCGACGGTCCGGGTGGCCGGCGTCGACGTCTCGGCCGACATCCGGACGACGGAGGTCTCGACCGCGGTCAGCGCCGTCGCCACGAACCTCGAGGTACGGGCAGTCCTGGGCGAGCAGCAGCGGCGAATCATCGCCGCGGCCGAGCGGGGTTGTGTCGCCGAGGGTCGCGACATCACCACGGTGGTCGCGCCCGACGCCGACGTGCGCGTCCTCCTGGTCGCCGACTCCCGCGCCCGCGTCGCGCGCCGGGCCCGTGAGCTGCACGGCTCGGACGACGAGGGCGCGGTGGCCGCGACCCTCGACCAGGTGCTGCGCCGCGACTCCGACGACTCGACCGTCTCGCAGTTCCTCACGGCGGCGGACGGCGTCGTGACGATCGACTCCTCCGCCCTCAGCTTCGAGCAGACCGTCGACGCGTTGCTGACCCTGGTGCGGGAGGCAGCGTGAGCGAGGTAGACCCGACCAGGGCGCTGCGGGCCGGGCTGGACGAGTACGAGCTGTCGGAGTCCGACTACGACCTGATCGAGAGCGACGGGCCCGGGCCGGACGCCGGTCCCTCGCGTCCGCTGCCCGTGCTGGCCGTCGTCGGACGACCGAACGTCGGCAAGTCCACTCTGGTCAACCGGATCCTCGGACGCCGGGAGGCCGTTGTCGAGGACGTGCCCGGTGTCACGCGCGACCGCGTGTCGTACCCGGCGAACTGGGCCGGCCGCGAGTTCACGGTGGTCGACACCGGCGGCTGGGAGCGGCAGGCCGCGGGGCTCGGACTGGCGGTGGCCGAGCAGGCCGAGGTCGCCGTCGACATGGCCGACGCGGTGCTGTTCGTCGTCGACGCCACCGTCGGGGCGACGGGAACCGACGAGGCCGTGGTGAAGCTGTTGCGCCGTAAGGGAAAGCCCGTGGTGCTGGCCGCGAACAAGGTCGATGACCTCCGCGGCGAGGCCGACGCCGCGCTGCTGTGGTCGCTGGGGCTGGGGGAGCCGTACCCGGTGTCGGCGGTGCACGGCCGCGGGTCCGGGGACCTGCTGGACGCCGTCCTCGAGGCGCTGCCGACGGAGTCCGCCGTGGCCGCCGCGAACGAGACCGGGCTGCGGCGGGTGGCCCTGCTGGGCAAGCCGAACGTCGGCAAGTCGAGCATGCTGAACAAGCTGGCCGGCTCGGTCCGCGTGGTCGTCGACGAGGTGGCCGGGACCACCCGCGACCCCGTCGACGAGATCGTCGAGCTGGCGGGTCGGCCGTGGCAGTTCGTCGACACGGCGGGGATCCGCCGGCGGGTGCACCAGACGCGGGGGGCCGACTTCTACGCGTCGCTGCGCACCGCCGGGGCGCTGGAGAAGGCGGAGGTCGCCGTCGTCCTCATCGACGCCAGTGCGCCGATGACCGAGCAGGACACCCGCATCGTCTCGATGGTGGTGGAGTCGGGGCGCGCTCTGGTTATCGCCTACAACAAGTGGGACCTGATGGACGACGAGCGCCGACGGTACCTGGAGCGGGAGATCGAGCTCGACCTGGTGCAGGTGCAGTGGGCCCCACGGGTCAACGTCTCGGCGACGACCGGGCGGCACCTGGAGCGGCTGGTGCCGGCGCTGGACGAGGCGCTGGAGTCGTGGGACTCGCGCGTGCCGACGGGCCGGCTCAACGCCTTCCTCGGTGAGCTGATGTCCGCCCACCCGCACCCGGTGCGAAGCGGCAAGCAGCCGCGCATCCTCTTCGGCACCCAGCCGTCGACCCGGCCGCCGCGGTTCGTGATCTTCGCGTCCGGGTTCATCGAGGCGTCCTACCGCCGGTTCATCGAGCGACGGCTGCGCGAGACGTTCGGCTTCACCGGGTCGCCGATCGAGGTCGCCGTCAGGGTGCGGGAGAAGCGCCGTCGCTGACGTCTCAGCCCGGTGATCAAGGACCTCGTGCACAGGGTCGCGTGGACCGGACGGGACGTGAACCCTGTCGGGGCACTCCCACCAGCACGCGCTGCATTCTCGGGACTGGGCGACCGTCCGCGCCTTGACGGCGCTGGCAGTGGTACGTGACCGTGCTATGGACGGCTCGTGATGGGGAGGCGTGGACCATGGCCGACGTCCTCGACGGAGCACGCGAGGCGTTCGACGAGGGGATCTGGGGAGAGGCGCTCACGCGATTCTCAGCCGCTGACACCGAGCGGCCGCTCGTGGCCGCGGACCTGGAACGGATGGCGGTCGCTGCGCAGCTGGTCGGAGAGGACGAGCTGTCCGCAGCGACGTGGGAGCGCGCCCACCTTCAACTCCTCGACAGAGGCGAGGTCGAGCGGGCGGTGGGGTGCGCGTTCTGGCTGGCCTCCGGCCTTCTGAGCCGCGGCCAGATGGCGCGGGGCGGCGGTTGGGTCGGCCGTGCCCAGCGGCTGGTTCACGAGCACGGGCTCGACTGCGTTGAGCAGGGCCTTCTCCTGATCCCGCTGGCGCTGCGGGCCCTCGAAGAGGGCGATCCCGCCCAGGCTCACGACACGTTCGCTGACGCGATCGCCGTCGGTCGACGGTTCGGTGCAGCCGACCTGGTCACGCTCGGTCGGCTGGGACAGGGCCGCTCGCTCATTGTGATGGGGCGAGACGCTGAGGGCCTGGCGTTGCTCGACGAGGCGATGGTTGCGGTGACGGCGAAAGAGGTCTCCCCGATCGTGGCCGGCCGCGTCTACTGTGCGGTGATTCTCGTCTGCCAGCAGGCGTTCGACCTGAACCGCGCCCACGAGTGGACCGCGGCCTTGAGCCACTGGTGCGACGCCCAGCCCGACATGGTGCTCTTCCGGGGCCAGTGCCTCGTCCACCGCTCGGAGGTCATGCAGTGGCACGGGGAGTGGCCCAAGGCCCTCGACGAAGCGAAGCGGGCACGTGACCGCCTGTCCGATCCTCCGGGTCAACCGGCGGTCGGGATGGCCTTCTACCAGCTGGGCGAGCTCTACCGGCTACGCGGCGACTTCGTCGATGCCGAGGCGGCGTACCGCGAGGCGAGCCGCCACGGCCGGGCGCCGCAGCCCGGGCTGTCGTGCCTGCGCATGATGCAGGGAGACGTCGATGAGGCTGGAGCGGCCATCCGCCGCATCATGAGCGAGCGCTGCGATCGAGTGACCCAGGCCAAGGTGCTGAGTGCCGGCGTCGAGATCATGCTGGCGGCCGGAGACGCCGGAGCCGCCGCCGAAGCAGCCACCAAGCTGACGGTGATCGCGGCAGACGTCGATGCCCCCGTGCTGCACGCGATGGCCATGCAGGCCGCCGCGGCCCTCTCACTGCACCGTGGGGATCCGAGAGCCGCGCTGGACGCTGCACAGCAGGCGACGTCTGCGTGGGCCGACCTCGAAGCCCCCTACGAGCACGCCCGGTCGCGGCTGCTCGGGGCGCTGGCCTGCCGCGACCTCGGCGATCGAGCTACCGCCCACCTCGAGGCCGACGCCGCCCGGCAGACGTTCGAACGGCTGGGTGCGGCGCCCGACATGGACCGGTTGGGAGCGCTGTTCCCGGCGGTGGCACCACCACCGGCCGGGAACCTGACCCGACGCCAGATCGAGGTGCTCGCCCTGGTCGCGGCTGGGAGAGCCAACCGCGAGATAGCCGCGGAGCTGAGCGTCAGCGAGCACACCGTTCGCCGACACGTCCAGGACATCTTCCACAAGATCGGTGTCACGTCACGCGCCGCCGCCACCGCCTTCGCGTACAAGCACGGACTCATCTGATCGGCGCCCCGTCCGTGGTACGGCCGTACCACGCGGCCGACACCAGCCACTTGGTACGTACGGGCGATGACTCGCCGTCCGGGTCGGTCATACGTTCCTGCCGAGACGTCAACCAGTCCCGAGCGACAGGAGCAAGCACATGTCCGTAGCCATGCTGATCGACAACCCTGACGGGTCGCAGGAGCTCTACGAGGCGCTCCGCGCCGAGATGCAGCTCGAAGGCCCGGCAGGCGGCGCCGTCCATGTCGCAGGGCCGGGCCCGACCGGCGGCTGGCGCGTCGTCGAGGTCTGGGAGTCCGTCGAGGAGGCGGGCCGATTCCTCAAGGAGCGGTTCCTGCCCGCCCTCGAGGCGCTCGGCTTCACCGGCCGGCCTCCACAGCCCCAGTTCTGGCCGGTCCACACGTGTCTGACGGCGGGCGCGCTCGACGACCACAGCCAGACGGCCGAGCGACAGCCGTGATACGCAACCGTGAGCCGGCCCGGAACCGGTGGAGGGTCGTGGCCCTGACGGTGGCGCCCGCAGCCTTGTGCGGGGCGCTCGTGGCGCATCCGTTCATCTCCGGACGACTGCCCAACGAAGCAGAGATCGCAGCTGGGGTCGCCGCCGACACGACGATGTGGGCGGTGGTGCACCTCGGGGCCAGCGTCGCGTCGGCCTTGATCGCCATCGCGTTCCTCGCCGTCCGGAGCTACCTCCAGGAGGCGGGCGAGAACCGG
>DASROP010000235.1:0-6915 GCA_035646835.1 Actinomycetales bacterium
GCCCACCCTTCCGGGCACTTTCCCGCCCATCCACCCACCGATCGCGCCACCGCCACCGACCCAGCACAGCCTGGTCGTGATCGGGGGCGCCCAGGTGGCGCTGACCGGGAACGCCACCACCGCCGGCGCCGACGTCCGGCCAGCCGAACCCACCACGTAGCCGAGCAGACCGGAGGAGAAGGCCATGGCCCTTCCTGCACACCTGAGCACCGCGCACCTGCGCGCCGGCGTCCTGCCGGTCGTGGACGTGGTCGACCCGGTCGCCCACCGAGCGGCCGTCGTCTCCGCGCTCGACACGGCCCTGCTGCGGCTCGACCTGCGCACGGACCTGCTGGACGGATGGCGTGGCCGCCTCCCGCTGCTGCCACTGCCTCCACGCACGCAGAGCCTGCAGGAGGTCGTGCAGGCAGCGCGGGTGCGGCTGCGCGAGGACCGTGCGGCCGCCGACCGCACCGAACTGGTCAACCGGCGCTTCGTCGTGGCGCACCTGCGCGAGGGTCTGCAGTGAGCCTGCGCGACCAGCTCGAGGCGATCGGATCCGAGCGGGTGGTCCTCGTGCTGACCACCCTCGGCCAGGTCCACGTCGGCCGCCTCACCGACATCGAGGGCGACGCGATCGTCGTCGAGCGGCCCGACCGGGGCAGCCACACGGTCCTCAACCTCGAGGACGTGTCCGGGGTCCGGCTGCACGACGAGGAGGCCGAGTCGTGACGATCGAGGAGCTGCTCTCCGACCTGCTGGAGCGCATGGACCAGCGCCTCTACGGCAAGTACCGCGGCTACGTGCACCGGGTGGACGACCCCGAGAACCGGGGCCGCGTCCAGGCGATCGTGCCTCGCCTCCTCGGTCCGGACGAGCCGACGGGCTGGGCGATGCCGTCCTCGCCGTACGCCGGTCCCGACCAGGGCCTGTTCATGGTGCCGGACGTCGGGGCGGGCGTCTGGGTCGAGTTCGAGGAGGGCGATCTCTCCCGGCCGATCTGGAGCGGCATGTGGTGGGGCTCGCCCGAACCCGAGGACGTCGGCACCCCCGACTCGATCGCCCGCGGCACGGCTCGCTCCGCCCACCAGCCTCCGCTGCCCGACGGGAGCACCCCGGAGCGCGTTCCCGAGGTCCCGCGACACGGCCGGCCCTCCATCACGGCGAGCCCGAAAGTCCGGATCCTCAAGTCGGCCGCGGGGCACCGGCTGGTCCTCGACGACGAGCGCCGCGTCCTGGAGATCCACGACGCGCAGGGCAACCGGATCGTCCTGGGGCCCGACGGCATCGACGTGGTCGCGAACAACGAGCGCACCGTCAACAAGGGCGACCGGGGGGTCACGGTCGACGGCGCGCTGCAGGAGAAGTTCGGCAAGAGCGTCGACCGGACCGTCGGAGCCGGGCTCACCGAGTCGGTGACCGGCGACGTGTCGCGCACGGCCGGGGCGTCCCTGACCGAGAAGGTCGGCTCGGTGTTCAGCAGGTCGGTCGGTGCCAAGGGCGAGCAGGTGACGGTCACCGGACCCGTGACCCGCACCGTGCACGGCGCGCTGTCGGAGGAGATCGACGGTGCCTACTCCATGACCGCCGGTTCGGGGATCGGGCTGAGCACCGGAGGTGGCTTCAACCTCGTCTCGGGGGGAGCGGCGACGATCGCGGCGGCGAGCCCGGGACTGGGCATCAACGCCCTCGCGATCGACGCCGCCATTGGCAACGTCCAGATCAACACCCGCCTGGGCGCCCTGCAGCTCGGCGGGCTCAGCGCCGTCTCACCGATGGTCCTGGGCGACGGGCTCGCCCTGCACCTGACGATGCTCAGCCAGATCGCCAAGGCCATCAACCCGCTCACGGTGGCGGCGTACGGCCCCGCGCTCGACGTGTGGGCGGCGCTGACGCCCGTCATGGACCTGTCGTACTTCGGGTTCGTCAAGCGGTTCCCGGTCGGGTGAGGGCGATGGCCGAGCAGCGCACGTCGCACGTCTCCACCACCAGCTCGGGGTGGCGGGCGGCCGACCCCGGCGACCTCGTCGGTCGTCTGGAGGCCGCTCGGGACCTGCTGCGCAGCGCGGCCGCCCTGGAAGCTGCGGCCCAGGCGCGCACGCTCGCCGCGATGACCGAGCAGCAACGCCGACGAGTGGAGGAGGTGCGCCTTGGTCGGGTACGGCGGCGACGTTACCGCTGACCTGCGCGAGCTCCTCGAGCTCCATTGCCCCGACATCGTCGAGGAGGTCATGGCGGCCTACCAGGTCGCGCAGGCGGCCGTGGTCGCGAGCGGGGCCGAGGATGCCGGCACCGGGCCGCGGTGGTCGAAGCTGACCCTCGGTCAGATCCCCGGCGTCCAGCAGGTCGTCGACATCACGGCCACGCCCCTGGAGGCCGTCGTCTCGGCCCTGAAGGTCGTCGCCGGGCTGCTCGACGTGCTCACCGCTTTCCTCCTGGAGATCCCCGACCCGATCCGGGCGATGATCCTGGCGGCGTACGAGATCCTCAAGGAGATCATCGACGACCTGCTGTCCTCAGGCACCTACATGTACTCCGACCTGCCCGGCGTCACCTCGTGGGAGGCCACGCTGGAGGACCTCGGCACCGCGGCCAAGGAGCCCAGCCATTGGAAGGCCGGCGACTACGAGGCGCCGCCCGCGATGGTCGGGGCGTTCGAGGGTTGGGCGAGCACCTTCCGGCGGTCGTTCGACGACCCGGGCGACGGCCACCGGCCGATCTTCTCCGAGGGAGCCACGCTCGAGGCCGTCTTCGTGATGGCCACGGCCCCCGGCATGGTCAACCTGGTCCCGCTGCTGAACGGCCTGGGAGCGCTGGTCGACGACCGGGCCCTGCTCCAGGCGATCGAGGGCCTGAAAGACATGGACCTGCCCGGGTTCGAGGACTGGCTGCACCCCGACCCCGACGACTGGCGGGTGCGCGGGACGCCCACGGGCCCGAACTGGCGCTCGTGGAAGCTGCGCGACATCGCCCCGCCGGACTACCCGTTGCGTGAGCTCGAGCGCGTCCCGGAGCTGTTGCTCGCGATCCTCAGCAACATCGACGGCATCGTCGGGCTGCTGAAGGACCTGATCAAGGCGATCCGCTCGAAGATCGACGTCCTGCTGGAGATCGCCGAGACGATCCAGCGGGTCATCGACATGCTCCGGTCCCTGACGGCCTCGGGTCTGCACGTACTCGTGGTGGTCACGCACGACGGTGTGGACGGTCTGGTGCAGGCCTTCCTCGACGCCGCGGACCGACCCGGGCGCGACGCGGAAGGCAAGGAGGTGCCGGGACTCGTCGTCGGCGGCGCGTGCATGCTGGCCGGCACCTCGACCGCCCTGTACGCCGCCGGCCCGGCGCTGGTCTGGAAGCTGCTGGGGGTCGACGGGCCCATGGAGGACGCCCGAGCCGCTCTCGGCGACGACCTCCAGCGCCACCGGGCCGCGCTGGAGGCCGCCGGCGCTCCGGCGGTGGAGGCCTGGGACCGCATGAAGGAGGGCGTGGTCGAGCACACCGGCGTCTACGCGCTGGAGTCCAAGCAGCAGTGGGATCAGCTCGAGAAGGCCGTCATGGGCCTCGGTCCGGCGCTCGGTCGCCCACCCGAGGAGCTCGCCGCTGCCCTGGCCGGGTTCCGCGGCGACGTCATGGGTCAGGTCGAGCAGGCGTACTCGGGAGGCGCACCGCTCGACCCGCTCGTCATCGCCGAGATCGAGGCCACCCGCGCGGCGCGGGGTCGGGGTCGTCGGTCGCTCGCGGCCGAGCGGAGGGACGACTCGTGAAGCACGCACGGCGGCTCAGGCAGCAGCTCGACGACTGGCAGCAGGTGTGGCAGCAGGTCGAGGCGATGCTCGACCGGCTGGAGACGGCGCGGGACGAGGACGACGTGCCGCGACTCAAGACCGAGGCCCTGCTCGAGGCAGCGGCGGTCGTGGAGCGGCGCCGCCTGGCGGCCGGGGTGACCGCCGTGGCCCTCGGTGACCCGGTCGTCGACCGCCTGCCCACGAGCGGGTGGGACCCCGTCACCGGGGCGCAGGTGCCGGTCGGGGAAGCGTGGGCCCCGGCGATCCGGCCGGGTCGCCTGCCGGGGACCGACGAGCTCGAGCTCGCCGTGGCCGACCTGGAGACCGTGACGCTGGCGCCGCCGTTCGAGGAGATGTCCGGTCCCCTGGTCCTGGACCAGGTCCGGCTCTTTGGGTCGCGCGAGACGCTCGAGGTCGCGACCGACGAGGGCGACCTCGAGATGCTGCGGGTGCCGTCGTACCCCGGCGGGGCCGCCCCGATCGCAGCCGCCGGCTCGGTCGTGCTCAAGGACGTGCCGAACCTCTTCCCGGCCGAGGACCGGCACGCCGCCACCACCTACGTCGGCACCGGCGAGGAGCCCGCTCCGGAGTTCGTCGGGCGGTGGTCGACGCTGGCTCAGGTCCGGCGGCTCCTGCTTCCGACGCTGGACGAGACGCCGCCGTACACCACCATGGGGCCCGTCGGCGGCGGGCCGCCGATGACGTCGGCCCTGCTGGATGAGTCGCGCGCCATGGTCGCCGATGTGCTGGACGCGTTCCCGGCACGGCTCCCCCTCGGGCGGCACGCGGTCGTCGCCGGTGTCCTGGCCCAGGCAGCGGCCGCCCCGAGTACGGCGACGACCGACGCCGCCGCCCTGCGCGGCGCCGCCGACGTGCTGGACACCGAGGGACTCGAAGCTGACGACGAAGGTTTGGTCGGCGCGCTCGAGAGCGCGGCCGACGCCGTTCAAGCGTCGCCGGCGGCGCTCCAGGCCGTGGCTGCCGCCGCCTCGGCCCTGGCGTCCGCCCTCGGGGGCACACCCCTCGGTCAACCCACGGCGGCGAGCGTCGCCTCGGCCCGGCGAAACGGCGCGATCGCCCTCGACGGCGCGCTGGACGCCCTGCCCGGGACGGCCGGCTCCCTGGCTGGGGTCCTCGCCGTGCCGGTGGAGTCCGGCGCGCTAGCCCGCGAGATCGACGCGGTCGTGACCGGGCGACTGGCCTACCCGGACGGCAGCCTGCGGATCCTGCGGACCCTGGAGATCGCCTTCGCGCGCTGGTGGCCGTCCCTCGTGCGCTGGATGGCGCTGCGCTGCCTTCCGGGCGGGACGCTCGACCGGGCGCTGGCGCGCTTCGTCCAGCCCTTCGTCGACGGGCTGGCCGGCCTGGTCCGGGGCACCGACGGCGGGTTCGCCGTCGACGGCCTCGCCGTGGCGGGCCCGGTCGGCCTGGGTGGGACCCAGGTGCCCACCGACTCCCCCGCGTCCCTGGTGGCCAGCCTCACCAGGGTCGTCGAGGCCGGCCAGGTGGCGGTGCTCGCCGGTCCGCGACCGGGCGCCGCCGTGGTCCTGGGGCTCGGGCGCGACGGGGACCGGCTCGCACTGCTCACCTCGCCGCTGCGGCTCTCGCAGGCCGAGCCGGCCGCCGCCCCGGGAGTCCCCGGCCTCGTGCCCGCCGGCGCAGCGGTTGCCGACTCGACCGCGCCGCTGGGCTCGGCCGAGCTGCGGCGCGGGCGCGCCGACGACCCGGCCCGCGACGGCCTGGTCGAGCAGGCGGTCGCGCTGCACTCGCAGCTGGCGCTGGTGCTCGGTCGCCCCCGTCTCTCCGCGGCGCTGGGGACCGTCCAGGTCCCGGAGCCCACAGGACCGCAGCTGCACAGCGTGAGCTGGCACGGCACGGTGCCGTCGAGCACAGCGGCGTTCGTGCTGCACGGGACGCCGGCCGAGTGGTGGGATCGCTCCAGCGAGCGGCCGCAACCTCGGCTGGTGCGACCCGGCGAGCTGGTGCTGTTGCGCGGCGAGGAACCACCCGACGCCGACGGCAACCCGGGCGACACCGCCCAGACAGTGGTGGAGATCGACCGGGCGGTCTGGCTGCCCGGGTCGATGCTGGAGCGGGTCGACCTGACGCGTGCGGCGGTGCTGGCAGCCGACCCCAACGTCCTCGGCGACCTGGGCGGTCCGGTCCTGCTCTGCGGTCCGCAGGAGGACCTCGTGCTCGTCACCGTCCGCCGTACCTGGCAGGCCCTTCCGCTCGAAGGACCGCTCACCCTCCGGCGCGACTTCGCGGGGTTCGACCTGCCGACCCTCGCAGTGGGCACGCCGCTGGGCAGCACGCTCGTCCAGAACGTCACCGGCTCTCCCCCACCAGGACCGTCCGGCGTGGACCGGGAGCTCGAGCTCTCCGCGGCCACCGGCTTCCTGGACGACTGGACGAGGTTCACCCGATGAGCGCCCGCGACGACGTCTACACCGTGCTAGTGCTGCTCTCCGAGCTCGAGCAGCTCCTCTGGCCCGCGCGCCGGCGCGACGACCCGGGCGGCTACGGCACCGACCTCGGTGTCCCGCCGCCGCTGCCGCCGACCGGAGTCTGGTCTGGTGGCGACGACCGGCGCCCGATCACCGCGACGTACGACGAGTGGGTCGGCCGGGGCGCGGGAGCTCGCCCGGCCCGCGGACCGGGCGAGCTGGCCAGCCGGACTCTCGGCCGGGCTCCCGCGGAGCCGCTGGCGCGGAGGTCGCAGCGGCGGAGGGACGAGGCCGCGACCATGCCGGTCGGTCCGGCGGCCCCCTCGGCAGCTGCCGACGAGGGTGAGGCGCCGAGGCCCCTCGGCGAGACCACGGTCGCGGCTGCGCCGACCCCGCCACGCGTGGTCGAGCAGCGGCTGCCGCCGCCGTCCGTGCGGACCCTGCGGGAGTCGGCGCGACGCCGACCCGAACCGACACCGATCCCGCTGACCGGGCCGCCGCCCGAGGCCCCGGCCACGAGGCCTGGGCTGACTGCTCCTGAGCCCGGCCGCACGCCGCCTCCCGCTCGCGTCTCGTCCGAGCGCCGCGCGGAGCCTCGCACTCGGACCGCCTTCGCGCGCGTCGAGCTCACCCCGGCTCGCGACCAGGCGCCGGCCCGGACCCCACCACCGCCTCCGCCGACCAGGCCGCCGCCGCCCCGGCGT